>CAZZHN010000004.1:0-73439 GCA_964654065.1 uncultured Solibacteraceae bacterium | reverse complement strand
GCGAGGTCGGCTTCATGCGCGGCCCCGGCCGCCGCGAAATCGGCCACGGCGCGCTAGCCGAGCGCTCTCTGGCGGCGCTCATCCCGGACGAGGCTACGTTCCCGTACACCGTGCGCATCGTCAGCGACACCCTGGAATCGAATGGTTCCAGCTCGATGGCCGCGATCTGCGGCGGTTCCTTGACCCTGATGGATGCCGGTGTCCCGCTCCCCGCCCACGTGGGCGGAGTGGCCATGGGCCTGGTCATGGAAGGCCACCAGTACGCCATTCTGACCGATATCGCGGGCGCCGAGGATCATTACGGCGACATGGACTTCAAAGTAGCCGGCACGCGCGACGGCATCACCGGCATGCAGATGGATATCAAGGTGCCCAATGTCAGCACCGCGATCCTCAAGGAAGCGCTGGAACAGGCGCGCCGCGGCCGCCTTTTCATTCTCGATAAGATGTATGCCGCCATCGCCGAACCGCGTCCCAACATGTCGCAGTACGCACCGCGCATCTACACCATCAATATTCCGACCGATAAGATCCGCGACGTGATTGGACCCGGCGGCAAGGTGATTCGCGGCATCGTCGAGCAGACCGGCGTCAAGATCGACGTCGAGGACGATGGCACCATCCGCATCGCTTCCGCCGACGAAGCTTCCGCCAATAAGGCCATCCAGATCATCTCCGATATTACTGCCGTCGCCGAGGTTGGCAAAACCTATCTGGGCAAGGTGGTGCGGCTGGTCGATTTCGGCGCTTTCGTCGAGATCTTCCCAGGCACCGACGGCCTGCTCCACATCAGCGAAATCGCCGAGACCCGCATCCGCGACGTGCGCGATGAGCTGAAAGAAGGCGATCAGATCCTGGTCAAAGTGCTGGCCACGGAAGGCAATAAAATCAAGCTCAGCCGCAAAGCCGTGCTGCGCGAACAGCGTGAGAAACTGAAGCCCGGCAAGGGCGAGCACGCCAAGGCCGAACAGGCTCAGTAGTCGAGTTTGAAGGGGGCCTGGCACGCCTGGCCCCCTGCAGATCCTTCATTCCCCTGAAAAGCAGCGTGTCTTCTAGTTCTGCACGGCCATGTGCTGGCGGCGGCTCAGCAAGGCATATGCGCCAAACAGCGCGGCTGAATAGAACAGGTCCGCCAGCAAGGTGCGCCCGTAAAACGGAATCGCCGCGACGTAGCAGGCCATCAGCCCGGCTGCCGTGTGCGCATAGGTTGTGGTGGAACCCAGCCACACGCCGAAATTGGTGATCACGAAGAACTGCAAGCTGCCTGCGGTGGCCGCGGCTCCAATGGCGAGCGGGTTTTGCGAACCGCGCAGCCGCGAGCCGATCCACACATAAATCAGGAAGCTGGCATAAACGAATGGTGTCGAGAACGAATAGCCGCCCACCAGCGGATCGGTGACGAGCATCAGCACCAGCGGCAGCGCGTAGGCCTTCCAGCCGTTCAGCCGGCCGCCGGCAAACAGGCTGACGCCGCCCACGGGAGTGAAATTCGGTGCATGGGGCACCAGGCGCGCCAGCATACCCAGGATCGTCAAGCCAACGGCTAGCGGTCTCGACGTGTTGTTCTGCATTCGTGTTCTCCTTTTATTGATTATCTATCAGGTTGGCCCGATCCTGCATGGTTCGGGTCCCATAAAGTTTCCGGGTCGCCCGTGATGTGCGTTGCCCAGCGGCTCCAGACAAAAAACGCGTCACTGAGACGGTTGAGGTAGCGGATCGCCTCCGGCGGCACGCTCTCAATGCGGGCCAGCGCCACCACGGCACGCTCGGCGCGGCGGCATACGGTGCGGCAGAGATGCAAATCGGCATTCAAGCGGCCGCTGCCGGGCAGCACAAACGAGCGCAGCGGAGCCATGTCGCGATTGATGCGATCCATTTCCGTCTCGAGGCGCGTTACTTCTTCATCCGTCACACGCGGCTGGCGCTCGTGGACATCAGCCGGCAGCGTGGCGAGAATCGAGCCAAGGTTGAACAGCTCATGCTGGATGCGGAGCAGGATCGGCACCAGCGTCCAGACACGGCCATCGTGGTCCACCAGCGCCTCGGCGGTGGCGCGCGCGGCGCCCACGAATGCGTTGAGTTCGTCCACCGTGCCGTAAGCCTCAATACGGGCCCCGTCCTTGGCTACCCGCTGGCCGCCTGGCAAACCGGTTTCTCCTTCGTCTCCGCCGCGCGTGTAGACGCGGCCAATGGTCAGATGGGGAGGATCAAACTGTTCCGTGCTCATACTCTCATTTTGCTCCGGCGAGCGACCATTTCAAACCGGTCACGAAGTTGAGGCGGGGAGAGGGAAAGCCGAACACCTCTTCATAATGTTGGTCGAGCGCGTTGCGCAGGTTGCCGTAAGCGGTGAGACCGCGGCCTAGCGCAAGGTTGAGATTGACGCCCAGGTTGGCGTAGCCCGCGTTTTGAAACAGGCCGGCTGAGGCGCCGTAGCTGGGATCGACATCGAGAACCGAGGCCCGGAAGTACCCGTCCAGCCCGCCGGAAAAGCGGCCGCGAGTGAAAGTGGCGGCGAAGGCCCCCGAATTCGCCGGACGGCGGAGCAATTGCTGGCCAACCGTAAACGGCGCCGGCGCAAGGTTGGCTGTTCCGTTGAGCGAAAGGATTTCCGAGTCCAGCCACGTGTACCACCCGGTGACGTAGAACCAGCGCGCGGGACGCAGCCTGGCGGAATACTCCGTGCCGAGTCCGCGCGAGTTCGCGATGTTGTCCGATTCATAGTGGCTGAGCACCGCAAGATTGCCGCCCAGAATCACGATGAGGTCGTAGTAGCGGTTGTAGAAGAATGTGGCGTCGAGCGAGAGTACGTCATGGAAGAAGCGGCGCTCCACGCCGGCGTCAAAGCCGCGCGTGCGCTCCGGCTTGAGCGACGGGTTGTCGGTGAATGCCAGGTCAAAGCCAGTAGGCGGACGAAAGCCGGTGCCGAAGGACGCGTGCAGCCTGGTGGCGCCCCGGTTGTACGCCGCGGCCACTTTGGGGTCGACCGCGTTGACAGACTGCGCCGGAAATGCCGGACGGCTATAGCCATCGGTGGGAATCGCGCCCGTGTTCAGAAACTCGCCACGCACCCCGGCGTTGATCATCCAGCCGCCGGGCAGCTGAAAGCGGTTTTCGAAATAGAACGCGGTATCGTTCCGGCGGATGGGGAAAGTATCGGAGTTCGCATCGGCGATGTACGTGTTCTTCAGCTCCTCGATGGTCTCCACCGCGCCCAGCGCCACCGTGTACCAGGGCTTGACACTGGCCGTCATTCTCCACTCACCCTGGCCGCGCAGGTCCTTGTTGAAGCTGAACCCGTAGGGGCTGGTGTAGCCGTTGTTGTTAAGGAAGAACGACGCGAACAACTCCTCCCGGATCCGGCCCGAAAACAGGTCCGCCTCATAGTGGAACAGGTAATCGGAAAAGTTGTTCTTGCTGCGGCTGATGGTGTCCAGGCCGCTGTAGTCGTCATTCGGGTCGGATCCGTAAGGCCCCGGTTCGCCTACAGAATTGGAATCGAAATCGCCGTGAAACTTCAGCGATTGGCTGCCGAAGCGGCGCTGCACATTGAGCATCGCGTTCTCATTGTGGTAGTCGCTGTTGGGGACAGGGCCGTTGTCGTCGAGGCGCGACACAGATGCAGCGACGCCGAACCCGGCTAGTGTGGCGCCGCCGGAAGCGCCGAAGCGATGCTCCGCGTAAGTGCCGCCCTCGGCCACGAAGTCGAGATTCGGCGCGCCGCCGGCTTCGCGGGTGACGAAGTTGACCACGCCCGAGTTGGCATACTCTCCCGCCACGGCGGACTGAGGGCCGCGAATCACTTCGACGCGGTCTAGTTCTTCGGCCGGAACGTGTGCGAAATCGAAAGTCCCGCCGAAACCGTTGACGGGAACGCCGTCGATCTCCACCAGGTTGAAATCGTCGTAGCCGCCGCGCAAATAGAGCGAAGTAAGCCCGCCGGCGAATCCGGTCTGGCTGATCACCATGCCGGGCAGATAGCGGAGCAAATCCACGGCTTGCGACTGGTTGCTCTGGCGAATCTCTCCGCTGGTCAGGATGCTGGTGCTGCCGCCTTGCTGGCTGGCTGGAACGTCGATGGTAGACCCGACCACGCTCACCGAATCCTGCAGGGGAGCCAGTTCCAGCTTCACCACCAGCGGGTGCGATTCGGCCGGGATCGGGATCTCGACGGTACGGAACCCTGGCGCAGCGACGATGAGTTTGGCATCGGGCACAGCCGCGGCATTGAGCTCAAACGAGCCGTTGATGCCGGTGATCGTACGGGCGGCGATTCCAGCGGGAACCGATACGGCAACCTGCGCGCCTACAACGGGAGCACCGGACGGATCGGCGACCGTGCCTTTCCACGCAGCAGCCGGAAGAGCGGCGGAGAACAGCAGGAGCAAGGCCGGAAGGCCCTGGTAGCGTAAATACATTCAAGGCTCCTCCCTCGAGAGCCGAAAGTAAACAATCTCGCTGGCCGGTCTCCTGGCTTGCGCATCCTCAAATCGCCCGATCTTCCCATTCCATCGCTGGAACAGTGACTCACCTGGGGCGATTCTCCGCGCTTACAGTGGCGGGGCCACGCCGGATTTGCACCGGCTTCCCGTACACCAGCGGACAATCAAGTACCCTTCGAGTGTACACTAATTCATGAAGTGATGCGAAACCGAAAGTCCTGCCTTGCGCACCTTGCCTTGGCGCTCGCATTTCTGGGAGGAACGCTTCCTGCGGTCCACTCCGAGACGAAACCCGACAAAAGAAAGTCGCAAGCGGCATACCAGCGCGGGCAGCGCGCTGACCAGGCGGGGCAACGCGACGAGGCCATCGCCGCCTACACCGAAGCCATCGAAGCCGACGCCGGCAACTCGGCTGCATTGCGCGCGCGCGGCCTCGACTACCTGGCCGGCGGCGATCGTGACCGCGCACGAGTGGATCTGGAACAGGCGGTGAGTCTGCAGCCGGGCGACTCGCAAGCCTACTGGGCGCGCGGTGATTACTACGCTAAGACCGGCGACGGTGCGCGTGCCATACAGGATTACACCACCGCAATCGGGCTGAAACTGGAACGCACCGAAGTGTACACGGGGCGGGGGACTCAGGAGCTGGCGCTCGGCGATTACGAAAAGGCCGCGGCAGATTTCACGCGGGCTGTGGAACTGCGGCTGGACAACGCCGACGCGGAAAAGGGGTTGGGCCTGGCGCGCGCCGCGCAGAAGCGGTTCCGCGATGCGGTGGAAGCGTTCGACTCTTGCCTGCAGCGGCGTCCGGATTACGCGGAGGTCTATATCGAGCGGTCGCTTTCCTATGCCGCGCTGAACGACTACCGCCACGCGCTGGCGGACCTGGATACGGCGGTGCGGCTGCGGCCGGAAGACCCGCGGGCGCTGCGCACGCGGGGCGCGGTCAAGGAAGTGCTCGACGACAAAGACGGCGCCGCGGCCGATTATACCGAAGCGATCCGCGTGGACCCGAACGACGTGCGCCTTTACCTGGCGCGCGGCATGGTTTTTGCGCAGCAGGCCAAATTCGAAGAATCGCTGCGCGACCGCAACCGTGCGGTAGAGCTGGACCCCAAGAACCCGGATGCCTATATCGACCGCGCCGCTTCATACCACGCGCTGGGTGAGCACGAGAAGGGGCTCGCCGACCGAACCAGGGCCATCACGCTCAACCCAGAGTCGCCGGTTGGTTGGCGGGCGCGCGGCGGGGACTATATCCTGCTGGGCCGTTACGACGCGGCAGTCGCGGACCTGCAGCATGCCGCTCAGCTGGAGCCCGATAATGAGTCTAACCAGCAGTTGCTGGCCTTGGCGCAAAGAAAGATACAGGAAGCCATCGATACCGCGAACGCCAAGGAAGCCGAACCAGATACGGTGGCGCTGCGTCTGCCCGGCGCGCCAACTCCGTCGAAAACTGACGCGCCGGCGCCTGTCGAGGCCGCTGTGCCTCCTGGCTCGCCGGCCGCACCGAGCCCCTCGCTCGCCGCGCCTGTTCCCCCATCTACCGCTGCTTCGGCGCCGCCGCAACCCGGCCCCCTCTCCGCAACTCCGGTTTCTGCGTCCGGCGTCGCGCAGCCACGCGTTGGTGCGTCAACTCTGAAACCCGGCGCGCCTCCTGCGCCTGAACCGCCGGTGCGGGCTGTGAAACCATCACCGGCCGAAGAAGCAGCGGCTCCACCCGGAGCCGCTACGTCGTCACCAAAACCGGCGGCCGCTGCGACGCCCAAAGCACTGGCGCCGGCGGTGAAACCGGCTCCACAAACCGAATCCGTGCCGAAGCCGCCGGCCGAAGCTGCCCGCGATGCAGCCGCCAGCCAGGCTGCCGCGCGCAAGCTGATCCAGGACGAGAAATTCGCCGAAGCCATCGCGCAACTCAGCGAGGCCATCAGGCTTGACCCTAAGGCGTCTCGGGCATACAACGCGCGCGGATACGCGCACATGCGTCTGAAGCATTTTCCCGAAGCGATCGCCGATTTCGACAACGCGATCCGGCTCGATCCCAATTATGCCAACGCCTACCTGAACCGCTCCTCGGCCCGCCGCGTTTTGGGAGACATGGCCGGCGCTAATGCAGACCTGGATAAATCGCATGAACTGAGCAAGGCCCGCCCTTAGAATGGACGGCGCCTGTGCCGGAGAAGGCCAGCCCATGGAATACACCTACGAAGACATCGCTAAGATGATCGACCATTCGCTCCTGAACCCGACGCTGCCGGCGGCGGAGTTGGAAAAGGGTTGCCGCCTGGCGCTGGACTACGATGTGGCCAGCGTTTGCATTCTTCCTTATTACCTGCGGCGGTGCGCGCAGATGCTGGCCGCGAGCCAGGTGAAGGCGAGCACGACCATCGGTTTCCCGCATGGCTGCCACACCACCGCGGTCAAGGTAGCCGAAGCGGAGCGCGCGCTCGCCGATGGCGGCCAGGAACTGGACATGGTGGTGAACATCAGCGCGGTGCTCAGCGGCGACTGGCGCTACGTGCTCGACGACCTGGCGGCGGTGATCGGGGTGACGCATGCGGCGGGACAAAAGGTGAAGGTGATTTTTGAAAACTGTTATTTGAATGACGCCCAGAAGATCCGGCTATGCGAGATTTCGAGCGAGTTGGAAGCGGACTGGGTCAAGACCTCGACCGGATATGGGACCGGCGGCGCCACCATCGAAGACCTGGTGCTGATGCGCAAGCATGTTGCCCCACGCGTCCAGGTAAAATCGGCCGGGGGTATTCGCGATCTGGATGCACTCCTGAGCGTGCGCGCGGTCGGCGTGACGCGATCCGGGGCCACACGAACCGCATCGATGCTGGATGAATGCCGGCAGCGGCTGGGCTTGTCGCCGATCGTGCGCAGCAGCGAGACCGCGGCGACTGCGTAGGGTTTCTCGACGCCGTCCAGGAGGAGTCCGAAATGGCCGATTCCGGACAATCGGTTCCAAAAGTGTTACAGCAAGAAGAAGCGACGCTTTTTGAATCCAATGACTTAGGCGTGGCCGGGGAATTGCGATTCAATAAGCCGTCATGCGAATCCTTCGGCAAGACATTCGGTTCGGCGTGCGGATGCTGCGAAACAACCCTGGCTTCAGCCTGGTGGCGGTGCTCACCCTGGCGTTGGGTATCGCGATCAATGCAACCGTGTTCAGTTGGATCAACTCCGTGCTATTGCACCCGTTTCCCGGCACGGGAGCACCTGACCGGCTGGCCTTAATCGAAACCGTGACGCCGGCCGGCGAACATCTGGTCACTACTTCCTACTTGGACTATCGTGACTACCGTGCCAACTTGCGGCTGGTCTCTGGAGTGGCCCTCGGGCGCTTCACTCCGCTGAGCGTAGGCGCGGACGGCAAGACGGGGCGTGCTTGGGCGGAACTGGTGTCGGCCAACTATTTCGACCTGCTGCAGGTGAAGCCGGTGCTGGGACGCACCTTTCTTCCCGAAGAGGGAGGCGACCGGGCAGGCGCGTATCCGGTAGCGGTGATTAGCTATAGCATGTGGCGCAACCGGTACCACGCCGACCCGAGGGTGCTCGGTAAAGCCATTCGCCTGAACCGGCACGACTTGACGATCGTGGGCGTTGCGCCGCCTCAGTTTCACGGCAGTTTAGTTGGCGTGCTCTTCGATGTGTGGGTGCCGATCACAATGGCGGCGCAGATGGGAACCGGCGACGGGACTCTGGGATATCGCGCCACGCGCGACGAGACGTCCACCATCGTCCGGCTGAGACCAGGCGTGACATTGGAACAGGCGCGAGAAGAAGTGTCGGCGCTGGGCCGCCGGCTGTCGGCGATGTATCCTGACACGAACCGCGGCGTAGACGTTACCGTGTTACCGCTATGGGCGGGTCACCTTGGCTTGCAGAATGTGTTGTTGAAGCCCTTGCGGATCCTGATGACGGTCTGCGTCCTGCTCCTGCTCATTGTTTGCGCCAATGAAGAGCCGTGGCGCGGCAGAAGGAATTCGGTATCCGGCTGGCGCTAGGTGCGCGTCCAAGCCGGTTGGCGCGGCAGCTCCTCACCGAGACTTTGATACTGGCCGGCGCGGGAGGGGTGGTCGGAGTGATCCTGGTGATGTGGCTGGGACCGGCACTGTTATTTCTGGCCCCGCGAATCGATGTGCCGTTGGATCTCGGGGGCGGCGTGAATCTCCCCACACTCGGTTTCACCGTACTGGTTGCGTTTGTGGCAACGGTCATTTCGGGCATCGCGCCAGTGCTGCTTTCCGTAAAGTCGGATCTGAACGAGACGCTCAAGGAAGGCGGGCGCAGCGGCGGCTCAGGAACGCGTTCGCACCGGCTCCGGGGGCTGCTGGTGATGGTTCAGGTAACGCTGGCCATGGTGGCGCTGGTTGGCGCGGGGCTTTTCTACCGCAGTTTCCGGAATACCATGTGCATCCGGCCGGGTTTCGACCTCAACAACGTGTCGGTGTCGCAGTTTTACCTGTCGTATGCGGGCTACTCCGCGCAGGAGCAGTGGGAGTTCTGCCGCAAGCTGCGCGAGCGGTTGGAGGCCGAGCCTGGCGTAGTGGCGATGACGTATTCGGATGTGGTGCCACTCGGAGCCCCGGTGGGGACGTCGCCATTGCAGCGCCTGGAGATCGAAGGGTACGTTCCTGCTCCCGACGAACAGATGATGATTCATCGGGCGACAGTTCCTCCCGGCTATTTCCAGGCTATGAGAATTCCCATTCTCGAGGGTCGAGAGTTCACCGACCGCGACGATGAGCACGCCTCCGAGATGCGGATTATTGTGAATGAGACTTTTGCTCGGCGTTTCTTTCGCGGGCGAGATCCGATCGGCCGCAAGCTTTTGATGGAGCGAGGCTTGGCGATCGTCGTCGGGCTGGCCAAAGATAGTAAATATCACAGCCTGGCGGAAACGCCGCTTCCGTTCTTCTATCTGCCCTTCCGGCAATGGTTCCGGCCGGGGCTGAATTTCGCAGTCTTTCTGCGAACTGAGGGCGATCCGCTGCGGATGACGCAGCTCTTACAACGGGAATCGCTGGCGCTCAATCAGGACGCAGTATTCAGCACCAAGCTGCTGGCGGACGCGGCGACAGCCTCACTCTATCCGCAAAAGGTCGCTGCCACCTTGCTGAGCGTCGTGGGGCTGGTTTGCGTGCTGCTGGCAGCGGTTGGGTTGTACTCCGTGATGAGCTACGCAGTGAGCCAGCGGACGCAGGAGGTGGGAATCAGAGTAGCCCTGGGCGCGCAGCCGGGCGACGTGCGCCGGATGGTGGTCGGGGAAGGCTTAAAGTTGGTCCTGCCGGGCTTGCTGGCAGGTGCAGTTGCCTCCGCCCTGGCCGCGTACTCTGTCAGCGGCATGTTGATTCAGGTGAGCCCGACAGACCCGGCCACATTGGCTGCGGCCGCCGTACTGCTGGGGTTTGTGGGGCTGGCCGCCAGCTATATCCCCGCACTGCGCGCCACCCGGATTGAGCCGATCCGGGCGCTGCATTGCGCGTAGCGTTCAGAAGAGGTCCACTCAAAGCAGGCGTGGCGCGAGCTGTCCAGCCTGCTGAGTCGAGAGTCATCTCGACTCTTCCTGCGGCGGAAGGCGCTTCATCTGAGGAACGCCACAACGATCTCGGCCCACCGGGCCGGAACGCGCGCGCCACAGGCTGCAATCAATTAGCCGTGGAGCCGGGCTGTCTCAGCGTGAAGAAACGGCCCTCACGGTAGTCGAACACGTAGTCGTATGAAGCGATTTCCTGCTCCGTCAGCGGCTGCTTCATCTCTTTGGCACGGGCTACGCGCAGACTGGGATCGCCATAGCTGAGTTGCACGATGAAGAGAAGGTTATACCAGTCGGGAGGGATGGGGTCGTTCAGAAATAGAAGGCGGCTGCCACGGCGGATGGCGGGCGCGGCTGCGTGCAACTGGGCCACCGTGTTGCGGTTTTCCGGAGCCTCCAGGGATGCGCTGGTAACTTCGCCGTAACCCAAAGGCTTGTAGGCCGCATAGAAGATCAGCATCGCGATGCAAAACAATGCAGCGCCGCGCGCTCTAGCGACCCACCATTCGGGAGCGCGGACACCGCGGGTGAGGAGCGACGACAGCTTTACGAGAAGGACGGAGGCGTAAAGCGCCCAACCAAACAGGCACACATAATATTGCGCCGTCCCGCGCGGGAGGATGAAGGCGATGGGCAGTGGGCTGAGCATCAGAAACAGCCAGGCGTACCCCAGCACGCGCGACCGCGTCGCGCAGGCAATAACGGCCAGTGCGGTCCAAAGCAGAAGAACAGCCCACGCCGGCCAATCCTGCATTCCGAAGAAGTCACCGGCAAAGTGGCGGCTGGTGAGCAGAAACTGAGTCCAGGTGAAGGATGGCTGATAGACAGCGTTGTGAGTGAGCGATTGTGGCCCGATCGATCTACCAATCACAAAGACCGCAGTGACCCCGCCCGCCAGGAGCTCAGCGCGGCCCTCCCGAGCCAGCCAGTGGCGCAGCGCGGCAGGCTGCCAGCCACGGGGCGGGTGGTAGAGCAGTTCATAAAGTCCCAGGAATGCGGGCAGCATCACGGCTATTTCCTTGGAGTTCAAGGCGCAGATATAGAGGACGAAGAGGGTGGTCCATTCCCAGGGCCGGAGGTTGCCTTCCCGGGCGGCTGTACCAACCACTCCCTCACGGGGTGCCCTCTGGGCCCGGCTTCGATCGCGGGCGCGCAGATAAAGCGACAGCGCGGCGAAAAGAAAGAAGTAACAGAGCACGTCGTAGATGTATCCGGTGTCGAAGTAGAGCGGCTCGAGCCGATATTGGAAGGCCATAAACAAAGCGGTGAGGAGGGCGATTTCACGAGATCGGGCGAGGCGGCGTGCCACTGCATACGTCAGCCAGATGTTGGCGGTCAGAATGGCAAGGTCGCAAGCGTGGAACCAGAAGGGATGGAAGCCGGCGAGATCGAAGATCAGACGGTACCACACGCTGCCCATAGGCCGGCCGAAATCGGAATTGAGAAAGAAGAGAAAATTGGCCTTCAGGAGAAGGCCTCCGGAAAAGATCCAGGAACGGTAAAGGTTCATTAGGTCGTCCGGCGTGAAATAAACGTGAAGGGCCGCGCGAGTCAGGCGGAGGAAATAAACGGCGAGCAGCAGCGCGCCGGCGGCGGAAAGGTAGTGGTCGACTCGGCGCATGTCGGGCGCCGGTCGGTGCGGGTTGGCGGGCGCCGGAACTGGCGGCACACCGGTGGGCGGTGCTTCGGCCAGGCGACAAGCGCGCTCCAAGATTTCTTGGGGATCGGCCGCGCCGGATGGTTCGGAACGAGCCCGAATCACCGCCAGAATCTGAGCCGCGAGTTCGTCCTTTTCGCGCTCGGTCATGACGTCATGCCTTGCGGCCAAGACAATCGCCCGGCCGCGGGACCATCACCTCACCAGGCTGGAGGAGCGTCCGGCGAAATCAAGCACCCAGCCGGGGAAGATCCCCAGGAATAGGGTGCCGATCGCCGGCAGGATGAGGGCAGCGGAAAGTGTCGGCGAGAGCGGCTCGACGCCCGCGACAGCGTCGCCCGGGTCGCGAAAGTACATCATCACCAGCAGGCGCAAGTAGTAGTAGGCACCCACGGCGCTGTTCAGCAGGCCGAGCACGGTGAGCCAGACCAGGTGCGATTCCAATGCGGCTTTGAAGATGTAGAACTTGCCGAAGAAACCTCCGGTGAGCGGCACGCCGATCAGCGAGAGCAGAAAAATCGACAGCATGGCCGCGGTGAGCGGCTGCTTCTGCGCGAGCCCCGCGAAATCCTCGATACTTTGGTACTGCTCGCCCTTGCCCGAAAGGTGGCTGACCACAGCGAAAGCGCCTACATTCATGCACGCGTAGGCTGCCAGGTAGAACATGGCCGCGGCGGTGCCGATCTCGGAGCGTGCGGTGAGCGCAACCATCACGTAACCGGCGTGTGCAATGGAGCTGTAGGCCAGCATGCGCTTGACGTTGGTCTGCAACAGCGCGGCGAAATTGCCGATGGTCATGGAAAGTAGAGCGGACGCCCAAACCAGCGGCGCCCAGGCTCCGCCGATGGGTGCGAACGCGGTCATGAAGATACGGAGGAAGATGGCGAAACCGGCCGCCTTGGGGCCGGCGGACAAGAACGCCGAGACCGGCGTCGGCGCGCCCTGGTACACGTCCGGGGCCCAGATCTGAAATGGGGAGGCGGACACCTTGAAGGCAAGCCCGACGAACATGAGTGCTGCCGCCAGGCCGACCATCACCGGCAAAGGCGCATCCGGGCCGGCGACCACGGCGTGCACGACGCAGAGGTTGATGCTGCCGGTTTCGCCATAAATCAGCGCAACACCGTAGAGGAAGAAACCAGTGGCGAAGGAGCCGAGCAGGAAGTACTTGAGCGCCGCCTCATTGGCCCGCTTATCGTCGCGCAGATAGCCGGCCAGAATGTAGCTGGCGATGGAGGAGATCTCCAGGCCGATGAAAATGATGATCAGGTCGTTGGCCGCCGCCATAATGCACTGGCCTGCGATCGAGAAAAGCAGCAGGGCATGAAACTCGCTGGTTTCAGCCTGCTGGCGCTCGAGGAACCGAAACGAAGGCAGGATGGTGAGGATGCCGACGCCCAGCACCAGCACGCGGAAGAAAGTTGCGAAGCCATCCACGATGAGCATGCCGCCGAATGCCGGGCCTGGCTGCGAATAGGCATAGATCGCGGCGAGAATGGCGGCCACCAGCGTAGCCAGACTGAGCGTCCCGTAGGCCTTGGATTCGCGACGGTTGAGCAGCGGATCCAGCACCATGATGAAGGTACCCATCGCCGTGAGGATGATCTCGGGCAGGAATCGGATCAGGTCACCGGGATTGAACATCGGGCTAACGGGCACGGCTCACCTCCGCATGCGCGGGCGCTTGGAGATCGACCCGGTACGGGACATTGACCTGGGTCTGTTCCAGCACGCGGGCTGTGGTCTTGCCGACGGGATCGAGGAACGATTTCGAGTAGACGCCCATCCAGACCATCATTGCGATCAGAGGAATGACGACGGCCCATTCGCGCAGGTTGAGGTCCGGCATGTGCATCTTCACTGTCTGTTTCAGTTCGCCGAAGAAAACGCGCTGGTACATCCAAAGCATGTAGCAGGCGGAAAAAATCACGCCGAGCGCTGCCCAGGCCGCCCAAGTGAAGTTGGCGATGGCAGCTCCTTGCAGCACCAGAAACTCGCCTACGAAGTTGTTGAGCAGAGGCAGCCCGATGGAGGCCAGGGTCGTAACCAGAAACGCGGTGGAGAGCCACGGCGCGGCTGTGGCGACACCCCCGTAGTCTTCGATAGCCAGGGAGTGCCGGCGTTCGTACATCAGCCCGACCAGCGCGAACAGCGCGCCGGTGGAGATGCCGTGATTGAGCATTTGGTAAACCGCGCCGTCGAAGCCCAGTTGCGTGAAGGAAAAGATACCGAGCACGACGAAACCCAGGTGGCTGACCGACGAATACGCCACCAGCTTCTTCATGTTTGGCTGCACCATGGCGACCAGCGCGCCGTAGAGAATGCCGATGATGGCCAGCACTGCGATCCAAGGCGCACAACGGCGGGCGGCGCTCGGGAACAGCGGCAGCGCGTAATGCAGGATACCGAAGGTTCCCATCTTCAGCATGACGGAGGCCAGCATCACGGAACCCGCCGTGGGCGCTTCGACGTGTGCGTCCGGCAGCCAGGTGTGCAGCGGGAATAGGGGAACCTTGATGGCGAAGGCGACAAAGAAAGCAAGGAAGAGGAGCATCTGCTCCGGAGGGGTGAAGAGCAGACGTCCGCTGGCGAGTTGGTCCAGTATGGCGGCATAGCTGAAAGTGCCGGCGCGATTGAATAGATAAATGATGGCCGCCAGCATCAACACCGAACCAGCCATGGTGTAGAGGAAGAATTTCACCGCGGCGTAGATGCGCCTCTCATGGCCCCAGATGCCGATCAGGAAATACATAGGCACCAGGCTGACCTCCCAAAACACGTAAAACAGGAAGAGATCCTGCGCCATGAAGACACCCACCAGGCCAAATTCCAGCAGCAGAAGGAAGGCGTAGAACTCTTTGACGCGATTCTGAATGTGGTGCCAGCTGATCAGCACACAAATTGGTGTCAGGAAGGTGGAAAGCAGCACCAGCCAGAGGCTGACGCCGTCGACGGCGATGTGGAAGCGGATTTCGGGCGAAGCAATCCAAGGCAGGTTGACGGTGAATTGATCGCCGCCGAGCCTGCGGTCAAACCATCCGAGCAGCGCCAGCGAAGCGAGGAAGGTTACCAACGATAGTGCGAGCGCCCAATAGCGGCTGGAAGACGGCGACGAGCGCGGCAGGGCCAGCGCAGCCAGGAATCCACCGGCTGGAAGCAGCAGAACGAGTAGCAGCAGGTTCATCGCAGAACCCCCGCTACTGCCATGAAGAAGATCACCAACACGCTGCCGAACGCCACCCACGTGGCGTAGCTGCGCGTATTGCCCGATTGGGCGAGACGCAGGACACCGCCGACGCCCTTGGCGCGCGCGCCAATGCCGTTGACAATTCCATCGATCAGGCCCGCGTCGGCGCCCTTCCAAAGTATGATGCGGGACCCGCCCACCAGCGGCTTGACCACCACCGCGTCGTAGATCTCATCCACGAAGTATTTGTTGTAGATCAGCGTATAGATGCCCTTGGCGCCGCTCGCGATCGAGTCGGGAATGCCCGGCTTGAGCACGTACATCAGGTACGCGAGCGCAATGCCGAGCAGACCAGCCGCGCTGGCGACGGCCATGGGGCCAAGTTCCTCCGTCGCCTCGACCGGCGGGAACACCGTGTGCAGGAAGTCGGGGATCTTGAAGAGGTACCCCCCGGCGAGCGAGAGCACTGCCAGGATCACCAGCGGAACCAGCATCACGGGCGGCGACTCATGCGGGTGGTGTTCGTGGCCGCGGTAGCGGCCGAAGAAGGTCATGAAGAATGCGCGGAATACGTAGAACGCCGTCATGCCCGCGGTGAATACGCCGACCCAATACAGCCACGGCGCGCGATGATCGGCCGCCAGCAGGATCGCATCCTTGCTGAAGAAACCCGACGTGAACGGGAAGCCGGCGATGGCGAGCGAAGCACAAAACATCACGCCGCAGGTCCAGGGGATCCGGGTGCCGAGACCGCCCATTTTCCGCATATCCTGTTCCCCGGAAAGGGAGTGGATCACGGCACCCGCACCGAGGAAAAGAAGCGCTTTGAAAAAAGCGTGCGTCATCAGGTGGTAGATGCCGGCGGAGAAAGCGCCGCAGCCCACGCCCACGAACATATAGCCGAGTTGGGATACGGTCGAGTACGCGAAAACCTTTTTAATGTCGTTCTGAGCCAGGCCGATAGTCGCGGCGACGAACGCGGTGGCGATGCCGATATAAGCGATCACGTCCATCGCGATCGGAGCATGAGTGTAAATCACCCACGAGCGCGCCGTCATGTAAACGCCCGCCGTGACCATGGTGGCAGCGTGGATGAGCGCGGAGACGGGTGTTGGACCGGCCATGGCGTCGGGCAGCCAGACGTAAAGCGGGATCTGCGCAGACTTGCCGCACGCGCCGAACATCAGCAACACGCCGATCAGAGTCAGCAGCCCGACTGGCGCGGCCGGCGCTTGCGCAAAGACGTGGGCGAAATCGAGCGAACCGAACTGACGGAAGATCAAGAACATCGCCAGCGAGAAGCCGAAATCGCCGATGCGGTTTACGATGAACGCCTTGTTGCCCGCATCGGTGGCGATCTTTTTATCGAAATAGAAGCCGATCAACAGGTAGCTGCACAGCCCGACGCCTTCCCAGCCGACGAATAGCACCAGGTAGTTGGCGGCCAGTACCAGCGTCAGCATGAAAAACATGAAGAGGTTGAGGTAGGCGAAGAAGCGGTAGTAGCCGCCCTCGTGAGCCATGTAGCCGATGGCGTAAATGTGGATCAGCGAGCCGATGCCGGTGACCACCAGGAGCATGACGGCGGTCAGGCGGTCGACCGAGAAATCCGCACCGATCGAAAGGGCGCCGCTCTGAATCCAGGTGAAGTAATGTTCGGTGTAAGTGCCCGGCAGACCGCCTAAGCCTGAGAGGGTTTTCAGCACCCACAGAAAGGCGAGGACCACGCTGCCGATGGCAAACGTGTTGACCACCGCTTTGGAAAAGCGGCGGCCGAACAGGCCGTTGATCAGGAAGCCGGCCAGCGGCAGGATGGGTATGAGCCAAAGTTGCATTGGTCGGATGTCAGTTCTTCATCGAGTTCAACTCGTCGATATTCAGTGTGCCGCGGTTCTTGAAGATGGTCAGGATGATCGCCAGGCCGACCGCCGCCTCGGCCGCCGCCACCACCATCACGAAGAACGCGAGGAGATGGCCGGCCACCTGCTGCCGCTCGTAAGCAAACGTGATGAAGGTCAGGTTGACGGCATTCAAGATCAGCTCGATCGACATGAACATGGTGATGATGTTGCGGCGGAAGATGAAGCCGGCCACGCCGAGCGAGAACAACACGGCGCTCAGCATCAAGAACCACGAAAGCGGAACCTGGCCCATCATTCGAGCTCCTTGCGCGCCAGCACGATGGCGCCGACTATCGCAATCAGAATCAAAATCGAAGTGATTTCAAAAGGCAGCAGATATGTTGTGAACAGCGCGCGGCCGACTGCCTCCGCCGTTCCGCCTCGGAACCCGCCGAAGCGCACCTCCGTGCCGCGAGGGTAGATGCGTGCGGTGAAATACGCCAGCATCGCCAGCAGCGCCGCCAGCACGGGAACACCCAGCAGGCTGGCGATGAAGGAACGCCCAGTCCTGGTCTCGGTACCGGCGTTGAGCAGCATGATGACGAAGACGAACAGCACCATGACGGCGCCTGCGTAGACGATCACCTGCGCGGCGGCGATGAATTCGGCGCCCAGCAGCAGGTACAGTACGGCGAGCGATCCCATCACGCCAATCAGCGAGACGGCGCTCGAGATGGGGTGTCGCTGCACCACGACATTAATCGCGGCCACCACCGCGATTACCGCGAAAACGAGAAAAACAATCAAATCCATTTCACGAAACTCACGAAAATACGGCAACCACCAGGCCGGTGACCAGCAGGTTGAGCATGGCGACCGGGAACAGGAACTTCCAGGCGAATTGCATCAGTTGATCGTATCGGAAGCGCGGCAGCGTGCCGCGGATCCAGATAAACAGGAACAAAATGGCGCCGGTCTTGGCGCAGAACCAGAACAAGGGCAGCAGCGCGCTCTGCGTAAGCGGCACCAGAAAAACTGCGGCAGCCAGCAGGAGGATTAGTCCGAACGGTAGGAACGTCAGACGGTCCCGCCTGCGCGCCGGATGGAGCCCGTGGAACAGCATGATCACGCCGGCGGCCGCGAAAATCGCCACCGGCACATAGCCGGAGCCGTACGCGGCCGGCCATGGCGCCACCCATCCACCCAGGAACAACAGCGTCGCCATGCAACTCACGGTGATCATATTTGCGTATTCGGCCATGAAGAACGAGGCGAACTTCATGCTGCTGTATTCGGTGTGGAAGCCGGCCACCAGCTCGTTTTCGGCCTCCGGCAAATCGAACGGTACGCGGTTGGTTTCGGCGAACGCGGCGATGATGAAGACGACGAAACTCACGTACTGGAAGCCGTGAAACAGGTTCCAGTTCCACATCCAGCCGTCCTGCGAGTCCACCAGCTTGCGCAGGCTTAGAGTATTGGAAATCAGCAGCGGCGCGGCGATGGCGAGCGAAAGTGGCAGCTCATAGCTGATCATCTGCGCCGAGCTGCGCAGGCCGCCCAACAGCGAGTATTTGTTATTCGAGCTCCAGCCGGCCAGCGCAATGCCATACACGCCCATCGACGAAATGCCCAGAATGAACAGCACGCCGAAATTCAGGTCGGCGAGGCCCATATACGTCGGATACCCCGCCACGCGAATCGCCGGGCCGAAGGGAATCACCGAGATCGAAAGCAGCGCCATGGTGATGGCGAAAAACGGCGCCGCCAGATACAGCACCTTGTTGACGTACGGCGGCACCAGGTCTTCCTTGGTGATGAGCTTGATCACGTCGGCCAGCGGTTGCAGCAGTCCGTGCGGGCCGACACGATACGGACCGGGCCGCACTTGGATATGCGCGATCACCTTCCGCTCCACCCATTGCAGGTAGGCGAGGATGGTCATGAGCGCGCCGAAGACCACGAATATCTTGATGAGGCTGATGACGATGAACGAGTCCATTAGCGGCTCAAGCGGCTTTCCAGTACCGAGTTCAGTACCTTAGAATAGCGCCCCAGCGTGCCCGAGGCGAACAGGCCGTTGCGATCCGACCGCACCAGGCCGGCGGGGACGTCGACGCGCCCATTGACCGGCATGGTTTGCGCCGCGCCGCCGGTGGCGATGACCGGCACCGCGACATCGTAGCCGCGAACGTTCTTGCGGATCTCTTCGAAAACTGCGTCCGGAGTCCAAGGACCCAGCGCGGCCGCGGCTCCCATTTCGCGCGCGATGAAGCCAATGATCTCCAGATCCGCCTTGGCGCCCATGGTGTTGATGGCGCGCGTCAGTCGCTGCACTTCGCCGGTGCCGCTGGTGACAGTCCCGCTCTTTTCGTAAGCGCAAGCGGCCGGCAGCACGATGTCGGCCTGGCGCGCGGTTTCCGTGAGAAACAAATCCTCGACCACAAGGAAGCCGGCTTTGCTCGCGGCGTTCTCAAGGGGATTCGCGCCCACCACCCACAGCACGCTCAACTCGGCCTCCAGCATTCCGTCGAGCCGCAGCCCGCTCAGCCCGGAGGGCTGGTAGCCGGGCAGCAGCTCCGGCGCGAGTCCCATGTCGATGGCGCCGCGCGAATTCGCGTAATCCAGCAGGCAGACGTAGCGCACGGGAATGCCGAGCGATTCGCCGAACTCCACCAGCTTGCGCAGTTCCCCGCCCTGGTAGGAATCGTCGAACAGAATCACCAGCTCCGGCTCGGCTTTCAGTTTGTCGCGCAGCGATTCGTAATCGCGTCCGCGGACTATGGCGGCGGCGTAATTATCTTCGCGCACGGCCTTGGGCGTCACCACGTAAACGCGCGCCTGGTGATGGCGCCAGTTGGCGCGGATCTGATACGAGAGCAGCGGATGCTCCAGCGCCAGGTCGGCGCCCAGCACCAGAAAGGCCTTGCGCTCGTATAAATCCGCCACGGTAGCCAGCGCGCCCGATTTGCCGCTCAACGCATCCACCAGCGTCACCACGTCGCCGGTGCGATGATGATCGATGTTGTTGGTGCCCAGCACGCTTCGGGCGAATTTCTGCAGGTAGTAATTCTCTTCGTTGGTGGTGTGGTTCGAGCCTACGATTCCGAACGTGCCCGAACCTATGGTCCGCTTGAAGTTCTCGGCAACGGCGACCAGCGCCTGCGACCACGAAACCTCTTCCAGTTTGCCGTTGACGCGCATCAATGGCGCCTGCAAACGGTCGGGGTGTTCATAGAAATCGAACCCGTACCGGCCTTTCACGCAGAGGAACTCCCCGTTGATGCCGGAGCGGTCCCGGTTATTGCCGCGCAGAATCTGGTCGTTGCGGGTGCCGAGTGTGGTCTTGCAGCCGTCGGAGCAGTGCGTGCAAATGGTGCCGATGTGGGTCATCTCCCAGGGACGCGTCTGGTAGCGGTAAATGCCGCTGGTCAGGGCGCCGACGGGGCATATGTCGATGCAGGCGCCGCACTCGTCGCATTCCAGATGTTCGCCGTGGTTGGGCGCGATCTCGGAATACACGCCGCGCTGGACCACGCCAAGCGCGTTGACCCCCATGCCTTCGTTGCAGATGCGCACGCAGCGGTAGCAGAGAATGCAGCGCGGCGCATCGAAAAACACGACCGGCGAATATTGTTTCTCGGGCGTGTGCACCTTCGTTTCCGTGTAGCGGCTCTCACCCGCGCCGTAGCGGAACACCATGTCCTGCAGCTCGCATTCGCCCCCCTTGTCGCACACCGGGCAATCCAGCGGATGATTGGTGAGCAGGAACTCCAGCATGTATTTGCGCGCCGCAGCCACCTGTGGCGTTTCCGTGCGCACCATCATACCTTCGGCTACCGGCAGCGTGCAGGCCGTCATGAGCTTGGGCATTTTTTCTACTTCCACCAAGCACATACGGCAGGCGGCCTGCAGAGAGAGGCCCTCGTAATAACAGAATGCCGGCACCTCGATGCCGTTTTGTTTCGCCGCGTCGATGACGAGCATTCCGGCCGGCGCCTGCACCTCGCGGCCGTCGATCGTGAGTTTAACCGTGTCCGCCATTACACCGCCACCATCCGGTTGGAATGCTCGAACGGGCACGGCTTGCCGTTCAGATGGTCTTCGAACTCGTGGCGGAATTTTTCGACGATGGAAATCATGGGCAGAGCAGCGGCGTCGCCCAGCGGGCAGAAAGTGCGGCCCAGCATGTTCTTCGCGATGTCGCCCAGCAAGCCGATATCCTGCTGCGAGCCGCCGCCGGAGTGAAAGCGCGTCATGATCTTGGTCAGCCAGGCAGTGCCTTCGCGGCACGGAATGCACCAGCCGCAGCTTTCGTGGGAGTAGAACTTCATCAGCCGCAGGCAGGCCTTCACCATGCAGGTGTCTTCATCCATGATGACCACGCCGCCGGAGCCGAGCATGCTCTTGCGCTGCGCCATCGAATCGTAGTCCATGGTGGCGCCCTCGCACTCTTCCGCCGTCAGCACCGGGCACGACGAACCACCCGGTATAAACGCTTTCAGCTTTTTCCCGTTGCGCATGCCGCCGCCCACTTCCTCGATCATCTGCTTGACCGGGAATCCGAGCTTTAATTCGTATACGCCCGGTTTGTTGACGTGGCCCGTCAGGCAAGTCAACTTCGTACCGCCGGCCTTGGGCACGCCCAGCGCCGCGAATGCCGCGCCGCCTTTCAGCAGGATTGGTGGTGCGGCACAGAAGGTCTCGACATTATTCAGCACCGTGGGGCACTGGAACGCTCCGGCGACCGCCGGGAATGGCGGCCGGATCCGCGGCACACCGCGCTTGCCTTCGAGCGACTCCAGCAGCGCCGATTCCTCGCCGCATTCGTAAGAGCCCGCGCCGGTATGCGTATACAATTCGAAATCGAAGCCCGTGCCTTGAATGTTCTTGCCGAGCCAGCCCCTCTGGTACGCTTCGGCAAGGGCGCGGTCCATCACTTCGATCAGATAGCGGTATTCGCCGCGAATGTAGATCCAACCTACGTGTGCATCCACCGCCAGCCCGGCGATCAGCACCCCTTCGATCAACTGGTGCGGGTCGTTTTCCATCAACAGGCGGTCCTTGCAGGTTCCTGGCTCGCTTTCGTCGGCATTGACGACGATGTATTTCGGCTTGGGCGAGCTGCGCGGCACGAAGCTCCACTTCATCCCCGTGGGAAACCCTGCGCCGCCGCGGCCGCGCAGGTTCGACGCCTTCATCTCATTGATGATCTCGTCCGGCGTCATCTTGGCAGCTTTGAGGAATGCCTGGTAGCCGTCGGTCGCGAGATATGTCTCGATGGACTCGGAGTCCGGCATGCCGAAGCGGCGCGAGAGCACTCTGGTTTCGAGCGGGCTGGGTTCGTTATACAGCATGTTCTATTGCTTCTTCCTCAGGCCGTCCAAAAGCCGGTCGAGCTTTTCCGGAGTGACGAAATGATGGAAATCGTAGTTGATCTGTACCGCCGGCGCCCAGGAGCACGCACCCATGCACTCCACTTCTTCGATGGAAAACTGGCCGTCTGGAGTCACACCGTGGTTCTCGATGCCCAGCTTCTGGCAGGCATGTTCGTACAAGCGGTCGCCGTCATGCAGCAGGCAGCTGATGTTAGTGCACACCTGCACGTGATACGTGCCGAGCGGCTTGCGGTGCAGCATGGTGTAGTACGAGATCACCTCATTGACCTGCAGGGGCGTCACGCCCACGCGCTGCGCCACCTCCTCCACCAGCTCATCGGTGACCGAACCTACCTCGTCCTGCGCATACATGAGCATCGGAATCATAGCGGCGCGTTGGCGCCCAGCGGGATAGCTTTCGAGCAGCTTGGCGAACCTGGCTTCCAATTGGGGAGAGAATGTCATGGTTTCTCGAAGCGGACCCGGCTCAACCTGTTGCCGCCGTCCATTTATCGATCCGTGTCTCCTAGTACAAAATCCATGCTGCCGATCGCGGCAATGACGTCGGCGATCAGTGTGCCTTCCACCATGCGTGGAGTAACCTGCAAATTGCCAAAACTGGGCGTGCGCATGTGGACGCGGTAGGGCCGCGCCGTGCCGTCGCCGATCACGTAATAGGCAAGCTCGCCGCGCGGCGATTCGATCACCTGGTAGACTTCGCCCTCTGGCACACGGAAGCCCTCGGTCACAATCTTGAAGTGATAGATGAGCGCCTCCATCTGCGTCTTCATCTTTTCGCGGTCGGGCAGCACGACGTGCGGCGAGTCGGCCTTCCACGGGCCGGCCGGCATCCCTTCCATCGCCTGGCGGACGATGCGCGCGCTCTGCCGCATCTCTTCGATGCGCACCTGGTAGCGCGCATAAACATCGTTCTCGGTGCGGGTCGCCACCTCGAAATCAAAGCGGTCATAGCTGGAGTAGGGCGAGTCCTTGCGCGAATCCATCTTCAGACCGGCGGCGCGCAGCATGGGACCGGTGACACCCAGGTCGAGCATATCCTCCAGCGGAATGGCGCCAACGCCGCGCGTACGCCCGATCCAGATGCGGTTGTTGGTGAGCAGATCTTCGTACTCGTCGACCCGGCTGGGAAACACGTCGATGAACTTCTTCACCCGCTCCTGCCAGCCCCGCGGCGGTTCCAGCGCCAGCCCGCCGATCCGAAAGTAGCTGGTCATCATCCGCTGGCCGGAGAACATCTCGAAGATGCGCAGGATGTCTTCGCGCTCGCGGAAGCAATACAGGAAAACCGACATGGCGCCAATGTCGATCGCGTGTGTCCCGAGCCAGACCAGGTGGCTGTTGAGGCGCGTCAACTCGGTCAGCATCACGCGCATCCATTGCGCCTGGGGAGGAATCTCCAGGGCCAGCAGTTTCTCTACGGCCAGGCACCACCCCAGGTTGTTCGAAAGCGGCGCCAGGTAGTCCACGCGATCCGTGAGCGTCACCGCCTGCTGATAGAGCTTGACTTCAAATTCCTTTTCGATGCCGGTGTGCAGAAAGCCGATGTCGGGCCGGCAAGTCACGATGGTCTCCCCATCCAGTTCCATCAGCAGCCGAAGGACGCCATGGGTGGACGGGTGCTGCGGACCCATGTTGAGTACCAGCGTGCGTCTGCCGGTAGTGGTTTCTTCGCTCTCCAGCGTGGCGGCGACTCCTGGCGTGTCCGGTTCGCTCATGGTCAGATCCTATGCCCGGTGATGGGGTAGTCCTTGCGCAGCGGGTGGCCTTCCCAATCGTCGGGCATCAGGATGCGCCGCAGGTCAGGATGATTAAGGAAACGGATGCCGAACAGGTCGAATACTTCGCGCTCATACCAGTTAGCGCCCCGCCACACGGAGGTGACAGACTCGATCGCCGGATCGGCCCCTCCCAAACGGCACTTCAGGCGGATCCTCTTGTTCCCCTCCACGGCGTGCAGATGGTAAACTACTTCGAAACGCGGCTCGGCCGGGTAGCGGTCTACCGCCGTGACCGAGCTTAAGCGCACGAACTTCTGATCGTATTTCAGAAAGCCGCACACGCTGACGATCTTTGCCGGCACGATTTCCAGGGTCAGCTCGCCGCGGTCGAACTTGCCGCCCGTGACTGCATCGGCGTCAAAAGTCGCCACCGCTAGAGCCAGAGCGTTCTCGCGCAGTTGATCGGGCAGCATATCAGTCGTTACCGTTTTCGGTCCGTGGTGGCGTCGGCGGACCAGTCGAGCGCGCCCTTCTTCCAGATGTAGAAGAATCCCGAGAGGATGAGGACGACGAACACCAGCATCTCGACGAATGCGAACATCTTGAGTTCGCGGTAAACCACCGCCCAGGGGTAAAGAAAGATCGCCTCGATATCAAAAAGGATGAAGAGCATTCCCACCAGGTAAAACTTTACGCTGAAGCGATGCCGGGCGTCGCCGGTGGGAACGATGCCCGATTCGTACGGCATGTCCTTAACCCGGTTGCGGATGCGCTTGCCGAGCAGCCAGGAAACCGTGAGCAGGCCGGCCGCCAGCGCCATGGCCAGCAAGGCCTGCACCAGGACAGGAAAATACTGCTCAGCGTAAGATTCTGGCATGCGATTCGGGAAGTAGCGACCTAACCTTAGACTATAATGGGTGCAAAAGTAGGGTGTCAACCGACGATGCAAATTCCCGTTGTCATTAACGGTGTAGAACGCTCAGTAGCCCCGGAACAAACGGTCCTGGAATTGTTGCGAACCCTGGGACTGGAGCCGGCTCGCGTGGCCGTGGAACTGGACCGCCGCATCGTCAAACAGGCGCAATGGAGCGACACCGTGGTCGCAGCCGGCGCTCAGATCGAAATCGTACAATTCGTCGGCGGCGGCTAGCGCGCTTCGCTGACGCTGCAACTCTCGGTGGTCGCGGCTCACCATGCGCATCGGCGCCGCGACCGTCAGGGAGCGGTTGTCACAGCTGGTTTGGAACGCGCCCTGCGGGGGACACGTTCGCCCTCACGCAAAACTGCGGATGGCGCCGGCTTCGTCGTCGTGAACGTCGAAGACGGTATAGAGTTTGGTGATCTGCAGCAGATCCTTCACCCGCTTGTTGAGGTTGAGCAGCTTCAGCTGCCCGCCGCTGTTGGTCACGGTGGTAAAGCCCGATACCAGCTCGCCGATGCCCGAACTGTCGATGTAGGAAACGTCTCCCAGGTTGAGCAGGATCTTTTTCTGGTTCTTGCCCACCATTTCCCGTAGGGTTTCGCGCAGCGCGCTGGACCCTTCGCCGAGAGTGATTCGCCCGGCCACGTCCACTACGGAAACGTCGCCCACTTGCCGAGTACTCAACTTAACGCTCACTGAATATCCTCCCTGGAATTTCTCAAGAATCTACTTAGACACCGCGAACTTTACTAAAGTTACTTCGGTTCCCGCCGGCTCCAAGCGCCGGGCATGAAAATCGTCCATGAACGACCGGATCAGGAAAATGCCGCGGCCTGAAGTGCGGAGCAGGTTTTCCGGCGCCAGCGGGTCGGGCAGGTGGGAATAGTCGAATCCCTCGCCTTCGTCGGCGATCCGCACGGTGAACCGGCTGCCGTTCATGCTGGCCGAAAAGCGCACCTTCTTATTGGTGTTATAGCGGTTGCCGTGCACTACGGCGTTGACCATGCTCTCCCGCACAGCCAGCCCGATCTTCATCAGGTCTTCCTCGTCGAAACCAGCCCGCCGTGCCAAACCTACGGCCAGGTCCTCGGCGTGATCCACGCTCTCCAGAGTGGAATCGAGTGACCTCTCCACGGATTCCGTTCCTGGGCGCGAAAAATCCCCCATTTTGATAGCGGCCGCGCGGCCAAAGCGAATCGCCAGAATAAATTACCGAAGTCGCGAAAGTCAAGGACGGAAGCCGCTGTTGCCGTTCTTCAGTATCGCAATTCGCGGCCCTCCGCGCCCGGAACCTCACAGCGGTACATGTCCCGAGCCCTGCCCGCGAAAGTGCGGCGCGTTCTGCTGCCGGCGCAATTCGTCGATCAACTCCACAACCTTGCGTTCGATTGCGTCCCTCACCTGGCAATGCTCCTGGTAGTTCATGCCAATCGGGTCGGCGATCTCCCATTCCAGCTGCCGCCCGTGAGTGTCCTCCGGAAGGGGGCGTTGGGACATGTTGATCACCACGTCGAACCGGATGCGGGACAGGTTCTCGAGGCTCTTGGGAAAATGATCGCGCAAACTGATCTTCTTCTCTTGCATGGCGCGAATCGTGTCAGGCGCCACGCCCCAGGCGGGCGCGAGCCCGGCGCTGGCCGGAATCACAGCGTCGCTGCCCAGGGCGCGCGCGAACGCTTCGGCCATCTGGCTGCGACAGGAATTGCCGATACAAACGAACAGGACGCGGGCTCGGTGGTCGCTCACAGCTTTTCCAGGAACAGTCGATGGACCCTCGTGTCGCCCGTCAGTTCGGGGTGGAAAGTGGCGGCCAGGTGCGGGCCTTGCTCGACCAGCACCGGATCGTCGCTGTACCGGGCCAGCACTCTGGCGGTGCTGCCAACGTGGCGGATGATGGGAGCGCGGATAAACACAGCCTCCAGCGCGCCGGGCGCGGTGCGGCGCTCGAAGTCGGCATCGGGTTCGATCGAAGTGACGCGGCTGTCTACCTGGCGGCCGTACCCGTTCCGCTCCACAGAGATATCAATCAGCCCGAGGCTCTCCTGCTCGGGCCCGGATACCTGGCTTGCCATCAGGATCGCTCCCGCGCAGGTCCCGAAAACCGGTTTGCGGCGTGCGAATTGCGCTAATGGCTCCATCAGGCCATCGTAACGCAGCAACTTGAGCATGGTAGTGCTTTCGCCGCCGGGAATCACCAGTCCGTCGAGGCCCGCCAGTTGATCGGCGCGGCGCACGTAGACCGGCTCGGCGCCGGCGCGGCGCAGGGCTTCGCCATGCGCGGCGAAATCGCCCTGCAGCGAGAGCACGCCCACCCTCTTCATCACCAGCCCCGGGTCTGCATCAGTTCGCCCTCCGGCAACTTGGCGATATCCAGGCCGGGCATGGCGTCGCCCAGCGCGCGGCTGGCTTCGAGCAGCTTCTCCGGATTGTCGAAATTCTTGGCGGCTTGCACGATGGCAACGGCGCGCGCCGCCGGGTCCGACGATTTGAAGATGCCTGAGCCGACGAAAACGGCCTCCGCCCCCAGTTGCATAACCAGCGAAGCGTCCGCCGGCGTGGCGATGCCGCCGGCCGAAAAATTCGGAACCGGAAGCTTGCCATGCGTGGCCACCCACTCGACCAGTTCCAGCGGCGCCTGCAGCTCCTTCGCCCGGTGTACCAATTCCTCCTTGCCCAGCACGGTAAGCTGCTTCATCTCTCTGACGATGGTCCGAATGTGGCGGACGGCTTCGACGATGTTGCCGCTGCCGGCTTCGCCCTTGGTGCGGATCATGGCCGCGCCTTCGGCGATGCGCCGCAACGCCTCACCCAGATTGCGTGCTCCGCAGACAAACGGCACTTTGAAATCGCTCTTGGCGATGTGATGCTCCTCGTCGGCCGGTGTCAGCACCTCGCTTTCGTCGATGTAATCGACACCCAGCACTTCCAGGATCCGCGCCTCCATGAAGTGGCCGATCCGCGCTTTGGCCATCACCGGAATGCTGACAGTCTCCATGATCTTCTCGATGACGGCGATGTTGGCCATACGCGCCACACCGCCCTCCTTGCGGATATCGGCGGGCACGCGCTCCAGCGCCATCACCGCCGAAGCCCCCGCGTCCTCCGCAATCTTGGCCTGCTGTGCGTTGGTGACGTCCATGATGACGCCGCCCTTGAGCATCTCCGCCAGCCCGACCTTCACTCGAAACTGTTCGCTCGTAAATTCAAACATCGCTTTCACTCCCTCGAATATCAGTTACCTGCTCACCCGAGCCGTCCCACCAGGGCTTTGCTCATCCCAGCCGTGGCGCAGGCTGTCCAGCCTGCTGAGCCGAGAGTCGTCTCGGCTCTTCTTTTTCCTGATTTCTGTACACACATTGCTGCGCCCCCCCGCTCCCTCTGGTCGCGGCTCCGTGGCCCTTCATACCATTGCCGGAACCGGCTCATCGCTGGGGCGCGCGTTGGCCAGTTCCGCCGCCGCCACCTTCCCGATGATTTCCACGCCCGTACGGATCTGCTGCGGTTTCAGTCCCGCGAAACTCAATCGCAACCCCCCGGGTTCCACCCGTGAAACCGCAAAATAACGAGCCGGCAGATACGCCACGCCGGATTTCTGTGCGCGCGCCAGCAGTTCGCCGGCATCGAGCGGCTCCGGCAGACTCACCCACAGGTTCATGCCGCCTTCGGGCCGCGTCCATCGCGTGCCGCGCGGCAGAAACTCACGGCAGGCCTCCAGCGTCGCGTGTAGACGTTCGGCGCCGGCTTCGAGAAGCCGCTTGCGATGCGCCTCCAAACGGCCGGATTCGGCGAACTCCAGCAACACCGCCTGCGAAAGCTGATCGCTGTGCAGATCGGCGACCTCCTTGGCCTGGCGCAAGCGGTCGAGCAGCAGCTTGGGTCCGACCACCCAGCCAACCCGCAGGCCCGGAAAGCTGGCCTTCGAAAAACTGCGCAACAACACCGTGCTCCCATGCTCGTCGAGTTGCTTCAGCGCCGGCAGCGCCTGGCCCTGGTAGCGCAGCTCGCCATAAGGATCGTTCTCCGCTACCGGCACTCCGGCGGAACGCGCTGCCTCGAGCAACGCGCGCCGTGCCGTCAGAGGCAGGGTAACGCCGGTGGGATTCTGAAAGTCCGGCGTCACTACGATCAGCCGCGGCCGGTCGCGCTCCAGCACGCGCACCAGGCGTGGAATCTCCATGCCGTCAGAGTTCACCGGAACCGCCGCCAGGCGTGCGCCCAGCGCCGTGAGCAGGCTCTTGAGCCCCGGATAGACAGGGTCTTCTACCGCCACCGTGTCGCCCGGCCGCAGCAACACGCGACCCATCAGGTCGAGCGCCTGCTGGCAACCGTTGGTGATCAGAAGATCGTCCGCCGCGCCCGCCACGCCTTGCCGGCGCGCCTCTTCGAGCAGGTAGCGGCGCAGCGGTTCATACCCCGCCGGCGACCCCAACTGCAGAATGTCGGCCAGATCCGCCCGCGCCAAGACCGCCGTGCAACTGGCCCGAAAGTCGTCGAGCGGAAACAGTTCGCGCGAAGGCCGCGAAGTAGCGAAACTGATCGTGTCGCGCCCCAGCGCCGCGGGCGGAGACCCGGCCTCGCCACGTGGGGCAGGTCCCCGACCTGCCAACTCTCCCCGCTCCAGCCACGCTCCCCAACTCACGCCGCCCGCCGCAGGAGCTGCCGTGACAAAGCTCCCTCGCCCAACCCGGCCCGCGATCATGCCTTCTGCCTCGAGCAGCTCGTAAGCGGCTGAAACCGTGGTGCGGTTCAGTCCAAGTGACCCAGCCAATTCGCGAGTGGCTGGTAGTCTGTCGCCTTGACCCAGTTCACCAGATCGGATCTTCTCGGCAAACTGCTCATATAGCTGGCGATACAGCGGCACCCCGGAGGCATGATCGAGATGTGGCGAAAGCTCCATCCCTCCAAACCATACCATATTGGATGGTCGGGTGTGACAAGCTTTACCTTGCCAGACTGGAATGCGTCCGCCGCTATGCCAACCGGCGTTTCGCAGTCGACTTTCCCGGCGTAGACTGTCCTTCATGACGTTCACCAAGCGGCTTCGCGACGGAGTTCGCCGTGGAGAGATCACCTGCAGCTCCGAATTTGGATGCGTCCCCACGTCAAAGTGGCAACCGCTACCGAATGGAGAAAGGTGAAATCGAAGTGGATTCCATCCAGCCGATCGGTTTTCCGGATATTACTCCAGCCTTGGCGCGCGAGTCAGGATTCCTGGGTGTGGTTGATTTGCTGAAGGTCGCCAAACACGGCAGGGGCGAGAACATCTACTTGGTTCGATTCCACTACGTGCGTCCGCGCCGCAAGAGAATAAAGCCCCAGGAATCCGGGCTACCGGCTTCGAAACGCATGCCCGGCGGTTCCGCCGCCCCATAGCGTCATAGCTCATCCGCGCGATGGATATCGGCTCGGCGCGCTGCCGCGCCGGACTCGCTCCACTCGTTTGCTACAATCCAGGTTTATGCGCGTACCGCGCCGCCCGCAGTGGACCATGCTGCTGACGCTGGCCGCTGTTTCCGTGGGTGCTGCCGCTCCGCCCGCGCAAGACCAGCCCAAAGGCAAGAAAAAGGAAGAGCAGACGCAGGCCTTGCAGCTGCCCGCAGAGCTGCCGGCCGTCACCACCGGCAGTACCCGGCGTCTCACATTCCACGTGACGCCACTCACCGGCAAAGGGCTGCTCACCCGCCAGGTGCGCGAGGCGCTCAAGGCTTTGGAGCGAGAGTCGGGGAGCGAAACCGTGCTCAAGATCCGGGCCTTCGTGGCTGGGTCGGGCGATGTACGCCGCGTGCGCGACCTGGTCAGCGAGGAGTTCTCCGATCGCAAACGGCCTCTGCCTGCCCTCAGCCTGGTGCGCACGGGGGGCTTGCCGATGGAAGGCGCGCAGGTGGTGCTGGAGGCGATCGGGGAAGCGCATAAGGATGTCAACCCGCATGGGCTGGCATTCTTCTCCGCTCAGACGGCATCGTCCGATAATCCCCTCGACCCCGTGGCGCCGCTCGTCGCCAAGGCGCTGACTCAACTGAGGCAGGCCGTCAAGGACGCCGGTGCCGCTCCGCAAAACGTCCTCCGAGTGACCTGTTTCGTGAGTTCTCTGGCGGATGTGGCCGCCACGCGGAGCCTGGTGGATAACGAGTACCCGCATGCGGCGCTGAACTACGTGCAGACCCAGCGCTCGCCGGGCAGTGCGCTGGCCGCCTGCGAGGCCGTGGCGCGTCTCGTCTCGGATCCCGCGGCTCCGCTCCAATTCCTGAATCCGGATGGCCTCCCGCGGGAATCCGGACAGTCATCTATTGCGCTGGTGAGCGCGCCCGAGGTGGTGTTGACCGGCGCCCAGGTTTCTTTCGGGTACCAGCCCCGCGACACCCAGCTGGCTTTCGACCGCCTCCGCAAGGAACTGACCCAGGGAGGCACCGCGCCAGGCAAGGTGGCGTTCGCCGATTATTATTCCCTGTCGCTCGATATAGCTGGGCAAGTCCGCCATGTGCGCGCGGATGTCTTCGATACCGAACATCCGCCCGCCGGAAGCCTGTTGCTCTTTGAAGGCCTGCCCTCCATGGACGCCGGCTTCGCGGTGGATGCAGTGGCCGTGAAGTGATCGCCCCCGGCGCGCACCGAAGGTCAGTGCCCGCCAATCCACTCCAGGATCGCCGCGTCGAGCCAGAACCGGCGCCGGCCGCGCGCCAGAAAGCCTAAATGCCCGCCGTGGTCGCTCAGCATGACCTCGATGCACGGATTGCCGCGCACGGCCGGGTGATCCACCACCTGCCACGGGACAAATGTGTCGTCTTTAGCCTGGATCAGCAGTGTGGGAATGCGAATCCGATCCGCATAGCCGGTCGCTGATTGGGTCCGGTAGTAATCGTCCGCCGTGCCCAGGCCCAACGAGGGCGCGGTGATGCGGTCGTCAATCGCCATCACCGAGTTCAGACCGGTGAGATCTGCCGCCTGGTAGCGACCTGTCGCCAGCAGGCGTCGCCGCATCTTGCTGACAAAGCGGTACTGGTAGAGGCGATTCTCGAGTGCGGCGATGCGCCGCGCGCACGCGGCAAGGTCGAGCGGTGCGGATACGCCGCAAACGCCACGCATGAGTTCCGGCGCTGAATCACCCAATTCTCCGGCCAGTTTCAGCGCCATGTTCCCGCCCAACGAAAACCCCACGACAAATGCCGGCGCACGTCCTGCCTGCCGGAAGAGGCGCAGTACCGCGGCCAGATCGCTGGTCAGTCCGGCGTGGTACAGCGTCGGCGAGAGGTGCTCGGTGCCGCCGCATGTGCGCATGTGGAAGCGATGCGCTGCGTATCCGGAGCGAAGCGCCGCGGCGGCCAGGCTCTCGATGTAGCCAGCTTCGCCCGAGCCTTCCAGGCCGTGCACCATCACAATCTCGCCTCGGGCCGCCTCCGGACGCTGCGATTCCAACAGAATGGAAATGCCCGGCTCCGTTTCGATGAGGCGGCGCTCGATGGCTCGCCGGTCCCGCGGCCGTTTCCAGAAGTGCGAGCCGATGGTCTGCAAGTGCGGGTTGCGAAAAAGCGGACGGAAAGGGATCATCGGGCGCGGCTGCAACAAGGCAGACGAGCGTCTGTCAAGGCTTCGGCACCACTGTGATCTCAGTCACGTAGTACCTCGTATCGTCTACCACAACCGTCGCCTTGATATGGTCGCCTACCTCCAGCTTGGCGAACTCGGAATCGGGCTTGACGCGGTAATCCATCGTCATCGCCTCCATCCAGTCGCCGATCTTGCCGGCGGCGATGGTGGCCGTCTTCGAAAGGCCATCGAGCGCCTTGACCTCGCCCTCCATCGGGTAGCGCTTAACCTGCGCCGTAGATGCGCAGGCTGCGAACAGGAGCGCGGCCGCAGCCAGCAGAATTCGCCGCCTCAAGGCTTCCATGCCTCGCAAACTGGAGGCGCCGGCAGAGAGAACTTGGGATCAACATCCTTTCCAGGCGGCCTCGGCACGGAGATGCGATCCACCGTGCCCTGCGCCATCGGCACGCGCAGCAGCGGAATCGAGCACGTCTTGGGCGGTGTGTTCACCGCGACGGCGCCGGGCGGCCGCGAGGCGGGGAAGTGGTGGAGCAGGTCACCGACCTGCTCAGGAAATATCCGCACCGTCGAGTCCATTCGTAGCGAGTGCGTGCCGATATGGAACCAATGCTGCGGGTGCCTGAGGACGCCCCGGTCGGCTGGCGGCGCGTCGGATGTCTGCGCCAGCAAAGTGCATGGAAGCAGGGTAATCAGAACACAGATGCGCATGTGGCCTCCTGGCGGTAGTATCGCCCTCGGCGCTGCATGCCGCAAGGGGCCGCCGGCGCCGGCCGGCTACCGCCTTAAATACGCGTCCTCCTTGTTGATCCAGTCCTGACGAATCGGGCTGAAGACGTCCAGGTCCACCGTGTCTTCGAGCGCCTCCGCGCTGTGCGGGACGTTGGAGGGGATGCGCAGCACCTGCCCCTTGGCTACCATCACTTCCTTTCCTTCCAGGCGAAACAGCAGCGCGCCCTCCAGGATGTAAGTGATCTGCTCGCTTTCGTGCTGGTGCGTGGGGACCAGCGCGCCCTTCTTGAGGAAGATTTGAGCCAGCATGGCTTTTTCGCCGGTAACGTACTTGCGCGCCAGTTGGTCGCTCAGGACCTCTTTTTCCATCTCATCCCAGGTGTAATGTTCCATGACTATCGGCTCCTCGCGTTCACTTCTTTCCCTTTGCGGCCTTGTATGCCCCGCGGACTTCCCCGATCTGGCGGGCATGTGACTCGGTGTGGCCGGAGTAATCTTCCAGTAGCTGGCGCAGCGTGGTGCGGCCCCGTTCGGTGTGATTGCCGGCGCGTTGGTATGTGCTCTCGGGCAACGCCTTGAGCAGGTCGTGGTTTTCCGCGCGTGTCCGCCGCATCGTCTCCAGCGATTGTTTTGGTTTGCGCCGCGCGTAATCCAGATTGTTGGCCCATGCCTCCTGATTGGTCGCGATCAGCGTCGGGTTGTCCTCCGCAATCACCTGGCGAAAGCGGTGCGCCAGCACGATCTCGGTATCGGCCAGGTGCGCGATGATCTGCCGGATGCTCCATTTGCCCGGCGCCGGGACGAAGTCTTCTTCCTCCCCGAAAACGCCAGTGAGCACCACGGCCAGCAGCTCCGGGCCGCGGCGATATCGTTCCAGTAAGGCGGGTATGTCGGACATGAGGGCTCTTTTCAGCAGTCCATCACAATTCAGTCTACGGCGGCCGACTTGATCTTACTCTCCGGATCTTGGGGTCAAACCGCAGCGCGTGCCGGCGGAGCTGGGCTCCGTCCGATTCAGTAGTAGTCCGCGCAGCTCAAATAGTAACCGCAATTCTGGCAAAACAGTTTGCACTTTCGTTCGGTGAGCCGGGTGGAGCAGACCGGGCAGTAGAGCATCGGCTCCTGTTCGTCGCGCCGCGACGAAACTGTGGATGTTTCCGGCGAACCCTCTACGTCATTCGGCACTCGCTCCCCCTCGTTCACGGATGAAGCAATTATACAACTGCCGCCTGCGCGATCTGTCGCCGTGGGATGGGCCTTTTTCGCTTTACAATGGACCATGGCGAAGCTGGCAGCGGTGCTGGTGGTGTGTTTGGCGGCTGGGGTCTTGTGCGCGCAGCCGCCTCGTACGCTGCGCCCGCCCGCTCGCGGCACGCGCGGCGCAGTGGCCGGCGGCACCGAGTACGCCACCGAGGCGGGCATGCGCATGTTCACCGCCGGCGGCAATGCGGTCGATGCCGGCATCGCCTGCATGTTGGCAGCGTCGGTTGCCGAGTTCTCCCACTTCGGGCTGGGCGGCGAATCGCCCATACTGGTGCGAACCAAAGAAGGCAAAGTGTTCGCCATCGCAGGGGTCGGCACCATGCCTAGGCTGGCGACAGCTGACTTTTTCCGTAACCACCGGCTGACGCCCGAGGAAATCGTGGACCCACCGGCCCCCCATGGCCTGAAGGATTGGATACCGGTAGCCGGCATTCTTTCCACGCTGGTGCCGGGCATGGTGGAGGCCGCTTTGGTGACGCTTCGCGAGTTCGGCACCCGGTCGTTCGGGGAGGCTGTCGAGCCCGCCATCGAACTGGCCGATGGTTTTCCGCTCGACGATATGCGCGCCCTGTCGATTCGCGGCAGCCTCAAATACCTGGCCGCCTGGCCCTCTTCGCGGCGCGTATTTCTTCCCGATGGCAAAATGCCGCGCATCGGCGAGATTTTTCGCCAGCCTGACCTCGCCCGCACCCTGCGCTTTATGGTTGACGTGGAGAAGCAGGCCTTGGCCAGGGGCGCCAGCCGCGAAAAGGCGATTGACGCCGTTCGCGACTACTTCTACCGCGGCGAAATTGCCCACCGCATCGACGACTTTTCCCAGAAGAACGGCGGCTTGCTGCGCTACGAAGACATGGCTGCCTTCCACGTAGAACCGGAGCCCGCGGTCTCCACCACGTTCCACGGCTACACCGTCTACAAGCCGGGATTCTGGGGCCAGGGCCCGTCGATGATCGAGGCCTTGAACATTCTGGAGGGCTTCAACCTCGCCGACCTCAAGCTGAATTCTGCCGACTACATCCACACCCTGGTGGAAGCGCTCAAACTCGCCTATGCCGATCGGGACACCTATTACGGCGACCCCCGCTTTGTGAAGATCCCGGCCGAGCGGCTGCTGTCCAAAGAGTATGGCACCGAGCGGCGTAAACAAGTCGGCCGTGAGGCATCGCTTGTTTTCCGCCCTGGCGATGTGGAATCCGACCCACCGCAGCATCCTTTCTTCTCCGCTATCACGCGCTACCCCATTGACGATGCTCTGCGCGCCAAAGACACTACTTGCGTGGATGCCGTCGATCGCGATGGGGTGGCGATTTCGATTACCCCGTCCGGCTCCTGGATGCCCTCGCTGATCGCGGGAGATACGGGCATCCCGCTCACCGAGCGCGCGCAAAGCTTTCTGCTGGTGCCGGGCCATCCCAATGAGCTCGCCGGCGGCAAGCGGCCGAGAGTCACCCTCAGCCCCACGCTGGTCGTCGGTCCTGGCGGCAACGTGCTGGCGCTCTCCACACCCGGCGGCGACAACCAGGACCAGGCGCTGATCCAGGTGCTGTTCAACGCGCTGGAATTCGGAATGGACGCCCAAGCCGCGGTCGAGTCGCCTCGTTTCCAGACCGAGCACCTGGTTTCCAGTTTCGATAATCACGCCATGAATCCTGGCAGCCTGTTGCTGGACGAGCGCACTGCATCCGCTGTCATCGACGACCTGAAGGCACGGCGCCACCTGGTGGAGCTGCGGTCGCGGTATGACAGCGGCGCCGCACCGGTGATGGTGAGGCTGCATCCCGACGGCTTGATCGAGGCCGGAGCGGACCCGTTTTACCCGCGCTCCGCGCAGGCATGGTAGGCCCGCTGTTTGAGGAGCCCGGCGGCTTTGATCGCGACGGCCTGGCCACGCGCCTGCGCTCCCTGGCCGCCGAAAATGTCCTGATCGGTGGCAGCTCTTGGAAGTATGAAGGCTGGCTGGGGCAGATTTACTCGCGCGAGCGCTACCTGTCACGCGGCCGTTTCTCAGCCCGCCTGTTTCAAAGCGAATGCCTGCGCGAATACGCCGAAACCTTCCCGACCGTCTGCGGCGACTTCACCTTCTACCAGTTCCCGACTACGGAATTCTGGCAAAAGCTGTTCCGACCTACACCCTCCCATTTCCATTTCGCCTTCAAAGTGCCCGAACAAATCACCTGCAAAGTGTTTCCGTCCCATCCGCGCTATGGCTCACAGGCTGGCAGCGAGAACCCGGCATTTCTCGATGCCGGCGCGCTCCAGGAGACGTTTCTGCGCCCGCTGCTGCCTTACCGCAGCCAGACGGCAGTGCTGATCTTCGAGTTCGGCGCCTTCGGCCCGCGCAGCTTCGCTGCCGCCGACGACTTTCTCGCGCGCCTCGATCCGTTCCTGGCTGCGCTGCCACAGGACTTCCGCTATGCCGTGGAGATTCGCAATCCCGATTTCCTGACCGCCGGCTATTTCTCCTGCTTGCGCAGCCACGGCGTAGCGCACGTCTACAACGCCTGGTCGCGAATGCCGGAACTGCGCCACCAGATGGCCATTCCCAATTCCATCACCGCCGATTTCATCGTGTGTCGCGCCCTTTTGCGGCGAGGTCGGATGTACGAAGACGCGGTGGCCTCCTTCTCTCCGTATACCGAAGTGCAGGACCCGAATCCGGAAGCCCGGCAATCGATGCGGGTTCTCATTGGCCGCGCGCGGGAAGAAAAGAAGTTTCTCTTCCTCTTCGTCAATAACCGGCTGGAAGGCAACGCCCCGTTGACGATCCTCTCCCTGGTGGATCCGTAGCCGCAGGCCGCAGCCGTGGGCATCCCGGGCAAAGGATTCAGCCACATCTGACGATTAGAGTAAGGGCGCGCCTGCTGGCAGGCCCCAGTTTCCACAGTTAAGAAATGTAACCGGCTGCCGCGGGTACTCGCGACAAAGTGTCCTTCTAAGTGCTGCCTGTTTCGTTAGCTCGGACACACTTCTGGCGCCCGTTGTTGCGCCGCGGCAGGTCGCCGCTTGATACCATGGAATCTCCATGAACCTCCAGTGGCTGACCATGCGCATTAGTGAAGAGCAGGAGCGCCGGCAGCGTGAAGATATTATTCTGAAGAGGCTCCCGCGCGCGCTCGAGGAATTGCACGAGAGCCTGGCAGAGTGCCTGCAAACCTATACCCAGGCGTTCGGCCCGCAGGCGGCGAGCATCCAATTCGGCTCCGGCCATATCCGCATCGAGATTCGCGAGCAATTGGCGGGACGGTGGACGACTCGATCGGAAATCAGCATTTCCAACGACACTGCGCTCCCTCTTTTCCGCATCGAGCGCGGGGGCGATCCTTACCTGATCGAAGTGGGGGTCCTCACCGGTGACAAACTCTTCTACCGCGACGCCGACGAATACATTACGCTCGAGGAGTTAACGCGCCGCATCCTCGACCGCGCGCTCTTCCCGAAGCTCGTGGCCTGAGGCCGCGCAACTGGAAAGCCAGCCTCGGCCCGAGCGCCTATGTAATTGCTCCATTGGGCCGCAATGCCGGCGTCTTTCACGTCGCCTTCGTGGATAATGACCCGGTAGCGGAATCGCACGGATCGGCCGGGCGCGACGGTTAGAGAACCATCTTGCGCTTTGTCGCCCGTGAAAGCAGCCAGTGCAAACGGGTTGGCCGCGAACAGGCCGTAGCCGCGTGCATGCCATCGCACCGGGTGGCCGGGGTTTTCCGGGTGGTCCAGAATCGTGATTCCCACATTCTCGCCGTTCACCTCCCCGGAGTAGTCGCACCAATTGGATGGTTTGCCCCACAGTTGCTTCTCGCCCGCCAGGCCGTCGGCGTTGGTGATGTGCCCGGTGCCGCCCGCCTCCTGTAAGACCGGCCGCATGCGGATGCCGAACGCGCCGTCTTTGGCGTCGCCAAAGGTCACGGCAGCAGCGGCCGCGGTCAGGGTAATGTCAAAGTCAACCATACGCAGCTTGGGGTCGGCATAGAACGTCATCCGCCGCGATTCGGTCAGCAGCTTATTCCCCGCCAGATCGGTCCAATCGAAAGTGGCGGCGATCACCCCGCGGTCCTTTCCACTGCTCGTCTCGTCCAGCTTCGCCAGGACGATTTTGCCGCGATTCGGCGTGGTGTAGGAGGCTTCATTATTCCAGAAATCGAGGCCGTTCACCTTTTCGTGCGCAAACCACAGCCCGCGCTGGTGCTGGTGGTCGGGCTTGGCAATGCCCGCCTCCTCGGCAACTTTCTCCATCGGCCACATGCGCGTCACGTACGTGCCGGAGGGCGCGCGCAGCGGATGAAGATAGGGCTTGGCGATGGTCGGGCCGGCCACGAAGAATTCTGTGAACGGCTGCCCGTCGATGACGACGCCGATCCTCTCCGGGCCGGGATTGATCTTTACTTGGGCGGCCGCTGGCCAGGCGAGGGCCGCGGCGGCCAATAGAAGGAGGCTGCGGGTGTTCACCCTCTCATCTTACTCGCTCGCCTCGCGCGGCCTTCTCAGACCTCGAAGCGGATCCCCTGCGCCAGGGGCAGCTGGCCGGACCAGTTGATGGTATTGGTCTGGCGGCGCATGTAGGCTTTCCATGCGTCGCTGCCGGATTCGCGGCCTCCACCCGTATCTTTCTCGCCGCCGAACGCGCCGCCGATCTCCGCCCCGCTGGTGCCGATGTTCACGTTGGCGATGCCGCAGTCTGAGCCGCGATGGCTCAGGAATGTTTCCGCCGATACGAGATTGTTGGTGAAAATGGCCGAGGAAAGGCCTTGCGGCACGTCGTTGTGCCAGTGGATGGCTTCATCCAGGTGATCGAACTCAATCAGGTAAAGAATCGGCGCGAAGATCTCTTCTCGGAGAATGGGCATGTCTGGTTGTGCGCGTACCAGCGCGGGCTCGACAAAGCAGCCGTGCAAGTGACGGCCCCCGTACAGGATCTCGCCGCCTTGCTCGCGAATCCGGCGAATCCCGTCCATCATGTCCTCCACCGCGCGGGCGTTCACCAGCGGCCCCATCAGTGTGGATTCCTCGCTCGGGTCGCCGATTTTCACCTGGTGATAAGCGTTCTCGAGCGCCGACGTGATTTTGGCGGCAGCGCCGCGTTGCAGGAACAGGCGCCGGGTGGTGGTGCAGCGCTGACCGGCTGTTCCCACCGCGCCGAACAAGACGGCGCGCACCACCATTGCGGGGTCGGCGTCATCCATCACGATGATGCCGTTGTTGCCGCCCAACTCCAGAATGCTGTGGCCCAGCCTGTGCGCCACGGTTTCCGAAACGCGCCGGCCGACCTCGGTAGAACCGGTAAAACTGACGAGCGGGATGCGGCAATCGCGGACCAGCATCTCTCCCACCGGCGAACTCTTCCCGATCACCAGGTTGAAAATGCCCTTCAGTCCATGCCGGTCCAGCACACGGTTGCAGATCTTCTGAACGGCGATGGCGGTGAGCGGCGTTTCTGACGACGGCCGCCACAGCACGCAATCCCCGCAGACAGCTGCGATCATCGCGTTCCAGGACCACACCGCTACGGGAAAATTAAATGCGCTGATGACGCCCACGATGCCGAGCGGGTGCCACTGTTCGTACATACGGTGTCCGGGGCGCTCGCTGTGCATCGTCAGGCCGTAAAGCTGGCGCGAAAGACCGACCGCGAAATCGGCGATGTCGATCATCTCCTGCACTTCGCCCAGCCCTTCGGCCAGGATCTTCCCCATTTCGAGGGTCACGAGCGCGCCCAGATCGGATTTGTGAGCGCGCAGTTCGTCGCCGATTTCGCGAACGATGCCGCCCCGCTGTGGAGCCGGAACCATGCGCCACTCGTCGAAGGCGGCCGACGCGCGCGCCATCACCGCCTCATAATCCTCCGCGCCGGCCATCTGGATTCTTGCCAGCGCCTCGCCAGTCGCAGGATTGAGCGATGTCAGTTCGCCGCCGCCCGGATTGGCGATCCAGTCACCTGAGCACGCGCCCGAATTCAGCGGCTCCAGGTGCAGCTTCTCGAGAGTTTCGGGAATGGAATGGATGGTTCCGGACACGTCTCTATTCTAGTGCAGCGGAACTCATGACAACGGAGCAAGCCCTCTACAGCTGGTCCTCGTATTGTTCGAAGACGACGCGTACCAGTTGGCCGCGGGTGCGCACTCCCGTCTTCTCGAACAGCCCCTGCAGGAGGGCCTTGACGTAGCTCTCGGAGATCTGCATGCGCCACGCGATTTCCTTGTTGGAAAGGCCCGCCAGGACCAGGCGAAGGACCTTGCGCTGCCGGTCGTTGAAAAGCGGCGCTCCGGCAGCGGCCTCCTCGGGCACCGCCTCGGCGTTGTGCTGAAAGTGGCTATCCAGCCATCGGCCGCCCGACGCGACCGTGCGGATGCTTTCGATCAGGCTGGACAGCGGCGCCTCCTTCAGGAAGATACCTGCCACGCCCTGCCGCATCAGCCGGCGGGCCTCCGTATCGCTGACCCAGGCTGTCACAATCAGCACAGCGCCTTCGTAACCGGCTTGGCGGGCGGCCGGGAGGAACTGCGAAGCCCGTTCGTTGCCCAGGTCATGGTCGAGCAGCACCAGGTCAAAGTGGTCTCGCTCGAGTATAGGCAGGGCTTCGCGGATGCTGCCACAGTGCTCTACGCGAAGATCAGGCGTGGCGTGCAAGGCGCCGGCCACCGCCTCCCGGAACAGCGCATGGTCATCGATCAGCAAGGCATGAATGCTCCCATGAACAATTTCCGTCATGCTACCTCCGCGCGGTTCTCCGCCGGCCAGAGATCCACGGCAAACGAGCATCCGTCGCTTTGCGGCTCGTGGCGCAGCCCCCCGCCGTGCGCGCGCAGGATGGCGCGCGAAATGTAAAGTCCGAGGCCGAGCGAATCGGCGGTGGGCTGAAACGGGCGAAACAATTCCTCGGGATGGGCCACGCCCGGCCCGGTGTCGCGAAAGCGTACCACCACCAGGTCGTTCTCTTGCGCGGCCGAAATGCGCAACTCGCGGCGCGGGCTGTTTTGCATCGCCTGCCGGCTGTTGCGCGCCAGGTTGACAAAGACCTGGAGAAGTCCCTGATGGTCTCCCTCCACCAGTGGCAGGCCTGGCTCGACGTTCCAGGTGATATTGATTCCATCCTCGCGCAGCGGAGGTTCGATCACAATGCGGGCCTCGTCCAGTACCGTCCCCAGGTCCGAGACCGCGCGGCCGCGCGCGGCAGGCGCCCGCAAGCCCGAGGACGCGATTCTTTCCAAACCCTGCAGCAGCGTTCCCAGCACCTGGTAGTGCTGGTTGCCGGCGGCTGGAACTCCGTCCGCGGCCAGCGCGGCGTGAGCGGTGGATGCCGCCGCAGCCAGGTTGCGGATCTCGTGCGCCATGGCGCCGATGACCACTCGCGAAGTGGCCATCATCGAATCGAAACCGGCGTCCTCGCGATCCCTCAGGTTCTCGGATGCGTCCCAGATCACGGCGGCCAGGCCGGGTCCATCGGAAGCAGCGTAAGTGGAAAGCCATACGTGCGCCTGGAAGATTTCGCCACTCCGCCGTTGTCCCTTGCATTCCACTCCCGTGCGCATGTAGCCGCCGGCGAGGTCGCTCCGCAGCATGCGCTTCAGGATCGGCAGGTAAGGTTCGACGGCCAAGCCTGCGATCGTTTGCCCCTCTTCGAATCCGAGCAGTTCGCGGGCCGACTCATTCGACAGGATCACCGAACCTTGCGCGTCGAGCGTCAGGATTGCCAGGGGGCTGGTGTCGATCAGCACCCGCAGCCGTTCTTCCGCTTCCTGCCGCAGGCGGATCTGAGTCTCGCGCTCCGCCAAGTGGCCCTGCAGCGTGCGCCGCCGCCGGTTCAATCCGACGACGAAAAATCCTGTCATCGCAAAGCCGGTGACCGCGACGATCAGACGGCCAAACCCGCCCGTCGGCCAGTTGCCCGGGTTGAGCGCGGCCAGCAGTCGCCAGCCGGTGGCTCGATCGACGCCCTGCAGCGGGTCGAGAATCTCCCGCAGGTACCCGCAAATCAACGCCACCAGCAGGATCTCGCCGTTGCTCAGCGCCGCCGCGCTGACCAGAACCGGGACCAGGTACAGAAACCCCATCGAGCTGTCGGGCACGAACCAGTCCAGCCAGGCGATGGCTGCGATCATCACGGCCGCTGCAGCCGTGATCACCATGCGATGCGATTCGGCGAATGCGAGATAGCGATCGAGCCGCGACATAGCGGGACCAAGGCTCCTGCCACCATCGTAACTTGGTGTATACCTTCGAGGTGAGGCGGGCGGAGAGACGGGATCTCCCGCCCGACGCTACCGCCGCGCATCCGAACAGGGTCGGCCCTCAGCGGCTAGAATGGTCGTTCTATGCGAGTGGGAATGATCGGCACAGGGGCGATTTCGCGGCTGCACGCGCAGGTCTACCGGAAGATCGGCTACCGGCTGACTGTCTGCACCGACATATACGAAGCCGCCGGCCGCCGCTTCGCGGAGGAATGCGGCGCGGAGTTTGTTCCCAGCTATGAGGAAGTTTGCCGCCACCCGGAGGTCGACTACGTGGACGTCTGCACGTTTCCGGACTTCCGCCTCGAAGCCGTCCGAGCCTGCGCCCTCTCCGGCAAGCACGCGCAGGTACAGAAGCCGATATCGACCAATCTCGAAGACGCGCGCCGCATGATCGAAACGGCACGCAGCGCCGGCATCCTGCTGGGCGTCGTCAGCCAGCACCGCTTCGACGACTCCAGCCTGTTTGTCTCCCGCGCTCTCATGGCCGGCCGGCTGGGAAAGCTGCTGGAGCTGGACGGCTACACCAAGTGGTATCGCCCGCCGGAATACTATGCGCGGCCGATTAAGGGGAGCTGGCAGACCGAGGGCGGCGGAGCTCTGATCAATCAGGCCATCCACCAGGTCGACATTCTACGTTGGCTGGCCGGTCCGGTGAGGGAGCTGTGCGCAGTGTGGCAACTGGGTGCGGTGCATAAGATCGAATCCGAAGACGTGGTGAACGCGGTCGTCACCTATGCCAGCGGCGCCACCGGTGTGATCCAGGCGGCAACGGCGTTCCGCCCGGGCTACCCGGAGCGCATCGAGATCCATGGCAGCCGGGGGACCGCGATCATCACCGGCGATAAGCTCACCACCTGGGACGTGGCGGACGACTCCGGCGATCCGCCGCCGGTCTCCAAGTCGGTTGCCTCCGGAGCATCCGACCCGATGGCGATCTCACTGGATTCTTTCGAGCGCCAGTTTCTCGATTTCGGCGACGCCATCCGGCAGGGCCGCCAGCCGCGCGTATCCGGAGAGGAAGGCTACCAGGCGCTCGAAGTTGTGGACGCCATCTACCGCTCCTGCCGGACCGGGCAGAAGATTGTCCTGTAGCCGGGAATGTGTAGATTTGGTTTCAACTCCGGTACACCGGAAGGCAATGCAGTTTTTTACGCTCGATCCGGGCCTCCTCGGAGTATAATCAGTCGCACCGAGGAGTCGACACATGGCACGCATTGAAAGCTACCCGCCGGGTTCGTTTTGCTGGTCCGAACTCGCCACCACCGATTTGGAGGCCGCCAAAAAACTCTATTGCGAGCTGTTTGGCTGGAGCACGGTGGACTTCCCGATTCCCGGCGGCGTCTACACCATGTTCCAGATGGACGGCAATGATGTGGCCGCCGTTCACACGGCGCACCCGGGAATGCCGCCGCACTGGGGGATCCATTTCTCGGTGACCAGTGCCGATGAGACGGCGGCGAAAGTTGAACCGCTGGGCGGCAAGCTCATCGCTCCGCCTTTTGACGTCATGGAAGTTGGCAGGATGGCGGTGATCCAGGATCCACAAGGCACCATGTTCTCTTTGTGGCAAGCCCGGAGCCACATCGGGGCCACCCACGGCGGTCCGCTGGGACGGGTCATGTGGCCGGAGCTGCACACGCCCAGCGTGGCCGGAGCCGTGGCTTTTTACGCGGGCCTGTTTGGATGGAAAACGCATCCGGATACTGGCGTGGAAACCGCAGAGTACGTGGAATGGATCAACGGCGAGACCCACTTTGGCGGCATGATGCCCATGCGGGGGCCGGAATGGCAGGGCGTGCCGCCGCATTGGATGATTTACATCACGGTGGCCAATTGCGATGAGCGCGCGGCCAAAGCCAAGGAACTGGGCGCCACCGTCTGCGTGCCGCCGACCGATATCCCCAACGTGGGCCGGTTCGCTGTGATGAACGACGCGCAGGGAGCTACCTTCTCGCTGATCCAGATGATGGCCAGGGGCCAGACAGCCTAGCCGTCGCGATATGCCGGTGGGCACCGGCGGTGCGAGAATAGGTTCCATGCGGAGCCGCTACCCTTTGAGGCGATCGCCGGTCTAACGTCTCATGACCAAAGTACTGATTGCCGGCGGCGGGTTGGCAGGCCTGGCCGCTGCGGCCGCGCTCGGTGGCGCCGGTTTCGATGTCGATCTGTTTGAAGCGCGCCCATTTCTGGGCGGCCGCGCCACCTCCTACACACTGCCGGGGGCCGAAGGCGAATCCGAGACCATCGACAACTGCCAGCACATTCTGCTGCGGTGCTGCGTCAATCTGCTCGACTTTTATACGCGGCTGGGCGTTCGCGAACGCATCCGCTTCTACCGCGAAGTCATCTTCCTGGAACCGGGCGGGCGGGCGTCAGTTCTGCGTCGCGGCCGGTTGCCAGCGCCCTTTCACTTTGCCGGCGCGTTTCTCAAGCTGAAATGCCTGGATGCCGGCGACAAACTGGCCATCGCCCGCGGAATCTGGGCGATTCGCCGCGAGCGGACCCGGCGGCTCGATCTGGACCGCATCAGCATGCGCGACTGGCTGCTGCAAAAGAGGCAAACACCCCGCGCCATCGATCGCTTCTGGCGCCAGGTGCTGGTCAGCGCTGTGAATGAGGACCTGGATTCGATGGCGGCCCGTCACGGATTCCAGGTCTTCTGGCTGGGTTTCCTGGCCCGCGCCGACGCCTACGAAATGGGTGTCTCTTCGGTGCCGTTGGCCCAGCTCTACGGAACCGATGCCTGGCAACGGCTGCCGTCGGTGCGGATTCATGTTCGGGCTCCGGTGGAATCCATCGACGCGAGCGGCTTCGTGGTCGCGGGCGGGCGGAAAACCGCCGACTTCTCGATCTGTGCGCTGCCGTTTGAGAAGTTGCCGGCCCTCGGGCTTCCCGCTCCTGCTTTTGAGCATTCGCCGATCACCGGCGTCCACCTGTGGTTTGACCGCGAAGTCACTACCCTGCCGCACGCCACGCTCCTCGACCGCACCATGCAATGGATGTTCAATAAGGACGGTGGGCGTTATCTGCAACTGGTGGTCAGCGCTTCGCGCGATCTGACCACCGTGTCGCGCGAGGATATCATCGACATCGCGTTGGGCGATCTGCGCCTGTATTTTCCCCGCGTGCGCGAGGCAACCCTGGTGCGGGCCCACGTCGTCAAGGAGCAGCGCGCTACATTTTCGGCCGCACCCGGCACTGAGGCTCTCCGGCCGCCGGCCGCAACCAGTGTCGCCAACCTTTTTCTCGCCGGCGACTGGACCAACACCGGCTGGCCCGCCACCATGGAGGGCGCTGTGCGCAGCGGATACATCGCCGCCGCCGCCGTGGCCCGTGCCGCCGGCAAACCCGCCGAATTTCTCCTGCCGGATATCGCTTAGCGTGTGGCCTCGTGTCCGAAGATGAGGCTTACGGTCGGGTAAGCTCTCGCGAAGGCCCGCAGTTGTTCCAGGCTTACGCGGCCGCGAGCGGTTCCCGCTTGATTCCAACCACGAGGCCCGACGCCGTTCTGGAACCCCCAGGAGAAGTGGCTCGCGTCGCCAGTCAATAGAACGGGTGTTGCGCCGTTGATCAGATAGGCGATGTCATCGTCCGTGTGGCCGGGCACCGAGATCGCCCAGAAGGATCCGTCGCCAAAGAGATCCACGCTAGGCCCGAGAGGGGCCATCCTAGGCGCGGCCGGAAAATCGATGCTGAAAAACTTCGACTTGCCTGAAAAGTGGTTCGCGACAGCGGCTCGTGCCAAAAAGCTGGCTTCCGCCTTGCCGAAAATAAACTCGGTCTGCGGCCCGAGTGCGGGAACGCCCCCGGTGTGGTCCGGATGGAAATGTGTGAAGAACACCGCCTTCGGGCGAACATTCAGCCGCGCCAGTTGCGCTGCCAGATCCGTACCCGCCTCCTGCCGATTGGTCACGCCGTTGAACCAATTGAACAACCTCATCGCCTCGGTGTAATTGCCGTATGGCGGATATTTCGCGAAGGAGCTGTCAAAGCCTGTGTCGATCAGGAAGTCTCCGCGGCTGGGATGGTGCACCCAGTGAACGAGCACGGCGAGATCGCGCGGCGTATGATCGCAGTCGGCCTGTTTCGGGCTCGCAGGGTCGAGGTTCAGACAAGCGTCCATGTGGACAACGCCAGTTTGGAAAGTAGTTAAGGAAATGTCGCGCGGATGCGCCAGCACGTCGTTCCAACTGGTGAATGCCGCGCGAGGAACTCGATATGCCGTGACCGGGAATCGATGAAATCCTCCGCGGACCAGATAGGCGGCCAAAGCGCCCACCGCCAGAATCAGAACGGCGGCCGGGAACCGGAGTTTCTTGAGCCTCCACACGTCGCTCACAAGCCTATCCCTGTTGACGCAGCTATCGCAATCGCGATGCCGGAACTCCGTCGGCGAAGTGCCAGACCATCCGTCATTCTCCCAATTGCGTCGCCTTCACGGAGCCTGAACGATCGATTTTGAGCACGGAGCCGGCGTGGAAAGATCGGCGGCACGCCCCAACTACTAGTTCTATTGCGGTCAAGAAGGCGAGCCGTTGCTCGAGCCTATCACAGCTCAGAGGCCGGGCTGTCGGCCCCTTACCTGGTCGCTGCGGCGATCAGCCAGATGTAACTGATACAGAAACAGAGGAGCGCGCCGAACCCTAGCGACTGGTTTCGCGTGTACTTGAATCGCGTATAGGAACCCGGATCATTGGGATGGTGTAAGTGATGCTCATAATTCACGGCTAGCAGGATCATGAAGAGCACCCCGTAGATGATGCTCATCGCTACCAGGAACAAAGGCGACGCGAACGGCTTGAGCGAGCGACCGCTTGACTGATTGAAATTCAGTGAGCCGACAAGCAGCACGATCGACCCTGCCGCCAGGTAGTGATGTTTTGACCACATTACCTGCCGCCAGCCCGAGGACAAATTTCGTAATATCTAAGTACATGGGAAGCAGTCTCTTGCCAAACTCGCCATGTTTTCCTCCGGGATCGAAGACCACCGGCTTGCCCTTGCTCTGTAGATAAATAATGAACCATACCAGCGCGAACAGCCCCACTGCCGTTGCGACTCCGGGAAAGCCTGGAAACAGCATGCATTGAGGATACAGGATATTACTCCCAGGTCTTGCCTGACAGATGCGCGCCCATCTAGCGACATGGGCCTCCCGCTGGCCATAGGCCATCGTTTGACGGCGGGGCGCCACGGATTACCACGTACCGCGCACGCTTCATTGCGAGGAGAGTATGCGCATGGCGGCAACGTATTGCGCAGTGATGTTGACGAATAAAGGAGGGCCGGAGGCGCTCCATGTTGTCGAGTTGCCGGTTGATCCTCCTGGCCCAGGGCAACTGCGCGTGCGGGTGCGCGCTGCTGGGGTGGGCTCGACGGACCTGGTCATGTTGGCCGGAAGGTATCGGTACGCGCCGAAGATACCTTTGGTGCCTGGTTACGAGATCGCCGGGGTAGTGGATGCGGTCGGCACTGGCGTCACCGGTTTCGAAGTGGGTGATCGTGTGGCTGCGCTCACCGTGTACGGGGGCTTCGCGGAACTTCTTGTTCGCGAGGCCGGGCACTTCCTGCCTGTCCCCGATGGCGTCTCCGATCGCGACGCGGCCGCGGTGATCCTAAACTACATCACCGCGTGGCAAATGATTCATCGGGTCGCGAAAGTTCAGCCCGGCCACACGGCGCTCGTTACCGGTGCCGCGGGCGGCGTTGGCACTGCCGCGCTGCAACTCCTACGGCTGGCTGGCGTGACGACTTATGGAGCAGCTTCCGCACAGAAGCACGACACATTGCGCTCGCTCGGTGCGACGCCGATCGATTATCGGTCGGGGTCGATTGATCGTCTCATGCGCGCCCTGCAGCCTCAGGGCGTCGACTACGTGTTCGACGCCGTCGGTGGTGCCGACATCGGCCGGTGCATAGGTGCGCTCCGGCGGGGAGGGACGTTGGTCGGATTTGGTTTCATGGGCGCCTCCGGAACGGTTTCCCAACTGGCCATGTTCGCCAACATTCTGCTCGGGGCGCGCCTGCGTGGCCGGCGCGGCAAATTCTCTGGCATCACGATGCTCTATCGGAAGAAGCCACAACTACTGCGAGAAGACCTTCCCAAGATCTTCTCCCTCCTCGGGGAGAAGAAGATTAATCCGCTGGTTGCCCGCACGTTCCCGCTATTGGATGCGAGAAAGGCCCTTGAACTTCTAGCCGGGGGCTCAGTGGAAGGGAAAATCGTGCTCCTGAATGACTGATCTTGAGTCGCGGCGCCGTGGCCCGCACCGCCAGCCATCCCGCCCAATTCTTACTGCCGAATGTCGCGTAGGGCGCCATAGGCGCCGGTTCCGGCCGCTTACCGTGCGCTTCTCTTCACCAGTTTGATTTCAAAAAGTCTTGGCCACAGCTTCCCGGTGACGAACAGGCGGTCGGCGGCGTCGTCGTAAGCGATCCCGTTGAGCACGGCCCCTTCGCCTCCCACCGGGTCGGTCGGGCTGAGCAGCCCGGCGCAGTCAATCCACCCCACCACATGGCCGCTCTTCGGGTCGATGCGCGCAATCCGGTCCGTCTGCCACACGTTGGCGTAGACCTCACCCTTTACCCATTCCAGCTCGTTCAGGTCCTTGACCGGCTGCCCATCGGCCGTCACGGTGATGCGGCTGATCTCCGTCAGGGTTTCCGGGTCCCAGAAGCGGAGCTGCGGAGTCCCATCGCTCATGATGATCCGCTTGCCATCCTGCGTGAGGCCCCAGCCTTCGCCCGGATAATGGTAATTGCTGCGCAGTTCGAAGGTGCCAAGGTCGTAGATGAATCCCTCGCGCGCCTGCCAGGTGAGCTCGATCAGGTGGTCTTTCCAATTCACGATGCCTTCGCCAAAATACTGCCCTGGCACATCCCGCTTTTCCAGAACCTCACCCGTCTCCAGTTTCACTTTGCGAATGGAAGACTGGTTGTTCAGCCCGGTCCCCTCGTAGAGGAATCCGTTGAGGTAGAAAAGCCCCTGCGTGAATGCGGTGTTGTCGTGCGGGTACGTGTGAACAACCTGGCAAGAGTACTCGGGAATGCCGCCCGCTTCGGTGGCGGGCCCGCAGGCGGCCGCGGCCAGAGCGGTTGCCAGAATCAGGATGCGCATATGAGAATCAGCGTACCGCGAAAACCGTCTGAGCCACGACCGTCAGGGAAGTGGTCCGCGGCGATCGCAACCGCCAACGGCCGTCAGCTAGAAAGGAAATTCGCTGCGCGATACCTGCTGGTAAAGCCCGGACTTGGCTAGGTGATAGCCATAGGGATTAATGGGTGCGCCGCCGATGCGCACCTCGTAATGCAGGTGCGGCGCTGTCACGCGACCGGTAGCGCCCACCGCGCCGACAACCTCGCCCAGACGGACAGCCTGCCCGGTCTGTACGAATGTGCGCGAGAGGTGAGCATAGTAAGTGCGAACCCCGCCGCCGTGATCCACCTCCACCATGAGGCCATATCCGCCTTCCCACGAAGCCTTCAGCACCACTCCATCGGCCGTCGTCCGGACCGCGGCGCCAATCGGTGCCGAAATATCGACGCCGGTGTGGAACGCTCCCTCACCCGAGAAGGGGTCCAATCTGCCGCCGAAGGCCCCCGTCAGGCGGCCTGCCACCGGCCAGATGCTGGGACGCGCGTTCGCCGGCTGAATCCAGCGCGTGCGGTCGTGGTGCAATTCCATCGCATTCGCGCTGCGCAGAAAATTGTACTCCTCCACGCTCTCGGCAAAGCTCGGAGTCAGCTTGCCTTCGCCTGAAATGTCCGACGGCCCCTCCAGCTTCTGCTTGATGCCGTAGGCGATCGAAACTTCCTGGGCGTAGATTTCCAGGCTGGCCAGTTGCTGGTCAGTCTGATTCACCACTTTTTGCAGGTTCTGGTAGCGCGTGCGCAGCGTGTCGGCTTCACGCCGCAGCGCATTGTAGTTGGCAACCTTCCACGCCATGCGCGCATAACTGGCGACGAAACCGAAAACAGAGAAGCAACCCAGCAGCGCTAACCCAAGGATGGCATAGACAGCCTGGTGCGGAATATGAATACGGCGAAGTCTGCCGCGGAGCGAGTGAGCCAGCACCACGACAAAGTATTCCTGCTTCACAAGTCTTCTCCGGCCGGGCCCTGTGAGATTCGGAGGATTTATCCGCAAAGCCCAGTGGGACAACTAGGAAATACTATCAAGAGAGCGAAGTTCATACTGTAACAGCCGCTCCAGGGCTTGTCAAGCCTTGCGTGCTCCTTGCAAGTTATTGAAAAATATGGTATTGTCCAATTTCTACGTGGCACGGCGAGTCCCTGGAACCTTCTTTCTTCGAAACCTGGTTGGAAGACGGAGCCTCCTGTTTCAATTGGTCCGCCGCGACTTTGAACAGCGCTTTGTCGGAAGCATCATCGGCTGGGTCTGGGCTCTGATTCATCCCCTGGTGCTGCTCATGAGCTGGTGGTTCGTTTTCAGCGTGTGTCTGAAGGTGCCGCTGCCGGCTGGCGAGGGCACCAGGTATTACGCCTTATTTCTGTTTGCAGGCATGCTGCCGTGGCTGCTGTTCAGCGAGACTCTGCAGCGGTCCGCCTCAAGCGTAATCGAGCAGGCCAACCTGATCACCAAAACGGTATTCCCATCTGAGTTGATTCCCGTCTCGGTGTTCCTGTCGGCGGTGATCAGCCACGTGCTGGCCCTGGTGTTGGTGGCAGTCGTGGCAGCGTTGGCGGCGCATCGTCTGAGTGTGTTGGTGCTCTTGCTGCCGGTTTACATTTTCTCGATCGGCCTGCTGGCCATTGGGTTCGGCTGGGTAGCAGCGAGCCTTCACGTGTTCCTGCGTGACACGGCCCAGCTCTTGAGCGTCGCGCTCACCTTCTGGTTCTGGCTGACGCCGGTCATGATCGCGGAGAGCCAGTTTCCCCACTGGGCTCACTGGCTGCTGGTTGCGAACCCGCTTTTCTACGCCGTGAAAGCGTACCGTGCCATCCTGTTGCGCGGCGTCTTCCCGGCTCGTGAGCTTGCCATCCTGACGGCGTTCGGCGCCGCCGCGTTTCTGGTCGGCGGCCTGTTCTTTCGCCACATGAAACGCGGATTCGCCGACGTCCTCTAGACGCGGCCTTTAGAGCAGCGACAGAATCATCTGGGCGGGCCGCGGATCCACCGTCTCGAGTTGCGCGTAGAGCGCGATCACGGGGTCGTCCTGCTGCCGCAGTTGTTCCGCCAGCTTGGTGTTGGTTCGGTCCAGAGCCAGCCGGCCAATCAGCGTGCTCACCGGAAGGAACCACTGCTCCCGGTCGCTCACCGTAGCGCGAGTCTGCTTCAGGTAGTTCAACCAGGAGTGCACCACGCGCTCGCGGCTCTGGCCGGGGCTCATCGAAAACAGATTGTTGTACACCCACGTCTTATCGCGAAACACCTCGTCGGCCTGCCCGCTGCCTGGTTGCCAGGCATCCATCGCGTCCAATACTCCCTGCAGGCGCACGCGCCAGCCATCGGTCTCGTGCTGCGATTCAACCAGCGGCTGCCCGTCGGGAGTAAACGCCAGTTCCCGTAAACGCAGGCTTACGTTCTGGCATTGGGCATCCTGGCAGGAGCGAAGGCCGGCGGCAAAGCCCTCCAGCGTGTGCGGCGTCGTCTCCTGCTCTGAGAGGGGCTTAAGGGGCGGCATCACGATTTTCTCGGCGAAGAATACGGCGGCGCCCCAGCCGAGTAGATCGTTCGGCCGGCCGGTCATCAGGTTGATCGAAGGAGGGCCGTTGTTGACCAGGTCGTCATCCGCGCAACGGTCGCCCGTTAGATGGTGAACCAGGTAGAGGCGGTACGCCTCCGCCAGCGGAAGCGGCGAAAGATGGCGGCCCTTCAGCGCCTCGATCAGGCCTAGAATCGGGGGTCCTGTCATCCCCACGTAGTAGGTGAACGAGCGGTCGTCGCCGGAAACCTCCTTCAGGCTCGCGGCCAAAGACAGAGTAAAGGCCTGTAATTCGGCATCCTTCAGCGGAGCTTGCTGGAGCAGGCTCGCGACCGGCCCAATCTGGGCTGGTGAGGTTAGACCAATGCGGTCCTTTAGCAGTTTTGCCGCTTCGTGGGGCCGCATCTTGGCGACCGCGGCCAGCACTTCGTAATAGCGCCCCACATCATAGACCACGATCTCCTCGCACCGGATGCGCGGAACCTCGGGGCGGGGAATGGTGAGAAACAGCTTGATGGCCTTCCCGCTATCGAGACCCAGCATCCGGTCGATGGCGCGCAGGCGCAGGGAAAGACCGTCGAGGTCCTGCTGGTAAGCGTGATCGAGATATCCCCCCGTGGTGCCGCTGCGCGTGATCGAGGCCCGGAGCTTGAGGGGATGCTGGGCGCCGGCGGCCCGCTGGAATGCCTCGGTCAACAATCCCACTCGTTCGCGAGGGTTCATCTTTTCGTTGGAAGCCAGGCGGATCAGCGCGTCCGAGGCGAATTCCGCCGGCGCCTGGCGCGCCAACACCACCACCGCGTTGGGGTCGAGATTGCTGCCGGCACTCAAAAGGAATAGGGGAAGCAGGGACAATACAGGAGTCTTCATGGATTCGGCTACGTACTATATTCTAGACGCAACCCGGCATCCGAAAAGACGACGAAACGAATCTTTGACGGTTGCTCAACTCGCGAAGGAATTGGCCGAGCCCAACGCTGAACCGCTCGTCGACCACATACCGTGTATCGAGGGCGTGAACATTCCGAATATGCTGAAGCAGCTGAGGACAAAGATGGCCAGGATGAGGGTGTATTCAACCAGGTCCTGCGCATCTTCGCCGCGCCAGAACCGCTGCAGACATTGCTGAATCCGCACCATAGCCTCCACAATCATTACACTCCAGAGTTGCATTGCTTGCAAGCTAATAGTACTTACGATAGTACCGAGAAGCGGACGGATAGCATTGATTTCACTCGGAAGATAATGAGGGTTGTCAACGAGTACTATCCAAAGTGAGTGTCCGTCGACAGGGTTTATCCGACCCTCGAGTCCGCCAAGACTGAGTCGGAGATTCGCGGATCAGCATACCGTTTCGCTTGGGATTTTCGTCGCACAGCAAAAGAATGCGAAACCAGGCCGCAAGCGGCCTTTCCATTTGCGGTCACGGCGGGAAGTTTGCGGAGCGCACCGCTCGGCCGTGCCGATCCCCGTTATTGACCCACGTTGTACACGCGGCGGTGTCCCCCGAGCGCCTTCAGGCTTCTCCCCTGCGAGGCCCTGAGGGCGCCATCGCCAGGAGCTTGCTCACCAGCGCATGCTGATCGAGTCGGACCCCTATTTTGATAGTGTTGGATCAAAATAGAAAGACCAGCACCTGCTTCGCAGGAACGCTCCAACTCGATTGTACCGCAAGCCCGCCGCCTTCTGAAGGAAAATTCTACACACGCCCTTGTATTCGCCCTGCAAAGGACATAGCATGGAATCGAGGACGGGATATTCAGATGAAACTATCTCTTTTGGCCTTGCTGGTTCTGCTGGCCGGCGCGGCCGCGTGGGCGGACCAGCCCATGCCGAAAATGGTGACGGTGGATCCCCTCAACGGAAAAGCAGGGGACGTGGTCGTCGCGACCGGAGAGAACCTCCAGAACGATGCCGTTGCCAAGCTCTTCTTGACCGACGGGAAGAATGACATCGCCTGCGAAATGGTCGACCAGACAGCGACCACCATCAAGTTTAAGATTCCCGCCAGGGCGCCCAAAGGGGCCCGATTGACGGTGATGGTGCTGACCACCGGCAAGGACGCCAAGTACATTGAGCAGCCGGTGAAGATCGAGATTGACGAGCAATAAATGGCGCTCTGCGTCTAGCCCGTTCGCCGGCGGTAAGGCGTCCCCAGGTACTTCCTTGCCTCCTGCGCGCCTTCGGCCTCTGGCGCATAGGCGATCGCCTGGCGATATGCCTCCAGGGCCTGCGCGCGGTGCAATTGCAGGTCGTAAATCTGGCCAATCCTCAAATAGGTATACGCGCCCGTGTTGAGGTCCACATCCGGCGCGGCTGCCACCTGCCGCAGATGGGTGAGCGCGTGGTCCAGTTCCCCGTACCAGAATTCAACCGTTCCCTGCTGATAGTAAATCTTCTCCCACGGAACCCGGTCATACCCCGGAGCGTGCTTGGTTTTGAGCTCCGCCACTTTCGCGACCGCTGCGAGCGCGTTCGTCTTGTCTCCGGCCATGCTGTACATTTGCGAGAGTTCCAGCCGCAGAAGATAGTTGCGCGGGTAACGCCGAATCAGGTCCTCCACAATCGGCACCGCGCGGCGCGTCTGGTTCTCCCGCCGATAGAGCGCGCCCAGAAACACTTCCGCCTCCACCCGGTTGTCCAGCCCGTGCGCCGCCACGTCTTGCACGATGCGGATGCCCAGCTCTTTATCGCCGTGGATCCCGATCAGGAAGCCCAGTGTGCGCCAGGTCCAGGGAAGACTACCCACAATGTAATCGTGCAGACCCTCCACAAGGCGCGCGTCCACGTTGGTTGGCTCGAGCGCCTCTACGCGAGCGTGCAGGCGGCGGGCAGTTGTGGCGTCCTTGAGAGAATCGTGCCAAGCTTTTTTCACCACCCAATAGAAGTTGGACCGCAAGCCGTAGGAAATGCCCAGCGCGTATAGAGCCGCCGTGTCGCGTGGGTTCTTGTCGATCCGTGCCTGCGCCAGAGCCATCGCCTTCCCGACCTCATCCAGGAACCACTTCCCCGTTTCCGCCGAAGGATTCAGTTTCGGCCGGCGCAAGAACGAATTGTCACCGGACACCAGCTCGCTCTCCAGGGCCCCGTCCCGGAACATCTCTTGAAAGACGATGGTCTGAGCAAGATGATTGTGCAGCTCTGGATCGTCGGGATGGAGCGCGATAGCCTTCTGGAAATCGGCGATGGACTCGTCGAATTCCAGATTGTAGAAGTGGACGAAGCCGCGCTCGACCACCGGATCGGCTGCCCATGCCGCGAGTGTTAGAAGCGACGCCAACGCCAACAACCGCACACCTTCATCCTATCGCGGCAGCGGTTTCGGGTTCTTGAATGGTAGGGCACGCTTTAGCTTGCCCGTCCCGCTCCGGTATTCATCTGGTGTCAACCAGCTTTTCAATCGCCCATCGCGCATGCTCCGCCACCATCTGCTTCTCCGAAGCAGCCAGCTTGTCCAGCGCGGGGCGGAACTGTGGCAGCCCGCGGTTGCCCATCGCCACCGCCACATTCCGCAGGAAACCGGCATAGCGGGCGCGCCAGACAGGCGTACCGCCATACAGTTCGCGGAATTCCTCTTCGCTCAGCGCGGCGAGCTTCTCCAGCGGCGGCGCCACTTCGCGTGGGTGAAACGCCGGGTCACCAGTCACGGGCGCGCGCCGATTCCACGGGCACACGTCCTGGCAGATGTCGCAGCCGAAAACGTGGCCGCCGTTGCCGGCGCGCCGGTCTTCGGCGATCTCGCGGCGCAGCTCGATCGTTAAATAGGAGATGCACAGCCTCGAATCGACCGCGTGGCGGCCGCCAAACGGTACGATGGCTTCGGTCGGGCACGCATCGATGCACCGGCGGCAAGTCCCGCAGCGGTCCGGCGGAGGAGCGTCCGCTTCAATTTCCAGCGAAACCAGCAATTCGCCCAGGAAAAACCACGACCCGTGCGGCTGGTTGATCAGGCACGTGTTCTTGCCGATCCAGCCCAGGCCTGCCTGGCGCGCATAAGCGCGCTCCGCCAGCGGCGCGGTGTCCACGCAGATGCGGGCTTCGAAGGCCTCGCCGGCCAGCTCGCGGAGGCTCGCTTCCAGACGGCGCAAACCCTCCCGCACCGTCCGGTGATAATCGTCGCCCCAGGCGTAGCGCGAAATCCAGCCCAGTTCGGCGGCGTCGAACCGCGTGGAATATGGCTGCGGCGCGTTGTACAGCTTGCCCACGCAGATCACCGAACGGGCCGAGGGCAGCAGAGAACGCGGATCGTCGCGCAGTGCTGCGCGGCGGCCGGTCAGATAGAGCATTTCGCCCGCGAATCCGGCATCCACCCAATTGTGGTAGGCGTAGCGGTCGTCAACCGGCGCCGCACGGGCGACGCCTGCCAGCTTGAAGCCGCACTCCTGCGCCAGCCGGCGCACCTCCGCGCCCGTCAAATCTCCAGCCCTACGGAGCGCATCAGCTCGATCGCGTTGCTTTTGCGCACCACGCCCGGCCGCATCCGGTAGTCGAAATGGATTTTGCCCTCGCCGATGCGATCTTCGAAGTGGACGTTTTGGGCGCGCTCCGCCAGCGCATCGGCAATGCCGGCCAGCGCCAGGTCGTGGGTCGTGATCAGGCCCATCGCGCCGCGCTCCACCAGTCCCCGCACCAGTGCCTCGGCTCCAATCCGCCGGTCGTGGGAATTGGTTCCATGCAGGAATTCGTCGATCAGAAACAGCACCGGGCGCGCGCCGGCCGTCAGATCCAGAATCTGCCGCAGGCGCAGGATTTCCGCATAGAAGCGCGAGATGCCGCCCTGCAGCGAATCGTTGACGCGGATGGACGCGCCGACTGCCAGCGGCGAAAGCCGCAGCCGCCCGGCGCGCACCGGAGCGCCGGCCTGCGCCAGCACCACGTTCACCCCCAGCGTGCGCAGCAGCGTGCTCTTGCCCGACATGTTGGAGCCGCTCACCACCAGCAGCCGCAGGTTGCCGCCCAGCGATACCGAATTGCGAACCAGCTTCGACTCCGGGATGAGCGGATGGCCGATCTCTTCGGCCTCCAGTAGCGGCGATTCTTCCGCGAACTCGGGGAAGGGATCCTGCGGGTGCTCGTAGGCGTGGCTGGCCAGTGAACAGACGGCCTCGATCTCGCCCACCGCCGCCAGCCATCGCCGCACCGCCGGCCCCGAGTGGTGCCGCCACTGCTCGACGTGCGTCGCCAGGTGAGGCGTCCACAGAATGAAGATTTCCGCCACCCGCACGAAAACGTTGTCGCGCGAGTCCAGGTATTCGATCAGGCGCTTCAGCTGCCGCAGACGGCGCGAAGGCAACACTCCCTCGGCTGTTAGCGAGCTGCGCAGCGACTCCAGCAGCGGCGCCTGGAAATGTTCCTGTTCCAGCAGCAGCAGCACCTCGGCAATCAGCCCCAGCTCGTGCGCTGCCTGATCCACCGCTCCGACGACCTCCGCCACGCTGCGATACTGCTGGTAATAAAACCAGCCGTTGATGCCCAGCGTCGCCAGAAACAGGTCGCGTAGCCACAAACGCATGCTGTCGGCCAGTATCACGCCGCCGGTCAGGTCGAGCAGAACCGTGACTCCCGCCGCTGCGCCGGCAATTCCCAATATCGTGCACGCCCACAGCGCGAACCTCAGCCGCCGCTTGCCGAGCCTGGGCGGCGCCTCGCCCCATTTGGCCAGCGCATCGGCATCCACACCCGTGCGCGCATCTTCGGCCAGCACCGCCAGGTTCTCGCGCAGATCGAGCCGCGGCCGCAGCTCCGCGATCGCCTCCTGGCGCATTCGCACCGCCGGCGGGTCGGCCGGCTCCAGCAGCCAGCGCGCCAGGGTTCGCTCGCCGGCGCTGGTGCGCGCGGTGGAAAGAAGCTCGAACAGCGAACCGATACCGAACAGGTCGAGGTCCTGCGCATACGGATGCGACAGGTCCAGATAAGCGTCGCCCGTGCTGCCGGTGCCCGGCCACGTTCCGTCCAGCCGCGCCAAGCCGCGCTCAAAAAAGCTCGCGGCGCGCCGCTTCTTTTCCAACTGCCGCGTCAGCTTTGCATGCGCCGCCAGCAGCGCCACGAAACCCGCCACCGGCATCAGCACCCAGAGAATCGTGAGGCGCGGCCCGGAGAGCGCCAGCCAGACCAGCACGACCGCCGCTGCCACCGCGGCCAGCCGCCAGTAGCCAAGCACGCGTTGCCGGCTCTCCCCGGCAGCGATGGCGGCGCGGCGCTCCCGGTGCAGCTCGCTATAGACGTCACGCGGCGCTTGCATCATCTTTGCTTACCTATTCTCGCAGACGGCAACGTCCGATTCTGCACAGAACCTCCGTTGCCAGAACAGCTCGGCCGCACGCCGCATGTTATATTGAGGCCATGCCGGGCGGTTATCTTCCCATACTCATTTTCCTGGCAGTCGCCATCTCGTTCCCCGTCGTGGCCATTGTCGCGGCGAAATTCATCCGTCCTTCGGCTCCCTCGGTCGCCAAGCTCGAAGCCTATGAGTGCGGCATCCGCGCCGCGTCGGATTCGCGGGGCCGCTACACGGTCCGCTTCTATATCATCGCCATCCTCTTCGTGATCTTCGACGTGGAAACCATTTTCCTTTACCCGTGGGCCGTGCGTTATGGCTCCCTGGGCTGGTTCGGGGTGGCGGAAGTGACGGTATTTCTCGTGATACTGGTGGTGGGCTACATCTGGGCCTACAAAAAGGGTGCGTTGGAGTGGGTTTGAAGCTCGTTCGCCGCGCGGCTTTTGAGGCTGTGCCTGTCCGCCAGGGAGCGATCCTCCAAGCCGGCCTGCCAGCGCTCAGCAGCAGTTCCAGCGAAAGGGCCACCGCCGCTCGGCAACCAGGTGTGGCTTTTTTTTCTGGGGCTGTAGTGGAAAAACCCGCCCCGGGGTCTTAGGATTGGGAGCGCGCCATGATTTGCCGCTGTTTCGTGCGCGGCGAAAGTGGCAACGGTCCTGCTTATCATCTGCGTCGGCTATATCCGCGTCGGTTCTTGGTGAACATAAAGGAAAGGTGTGTTGGAATGGGCCTGAAATTCGTACGTTCGGCAATTCTCTCAGTTGTCGCAATCGGAGGGTTCAGTTCGCTTTACGCTGCGCCCATGCTACGCCTGGTCAACGCCACCGTCGGACCGGTCTCGATCGCTCCCGGCTCGAATGGCGTCAATCAGACGGTGCAGGCATACAACGCTGGCGATGGTACGCTTTCGCTCTCGCTCACCTCGTCGGTGACCTGGATCACGCCGAATGTGGGCGCGGGCGGCGCCTGCCCCGCGACCGTAACTGCTTCCTCCTGCACACCGCTGATTCTTGGCCTCAACACTGCCTCGCTGGCCGCATCCACGACGCCCTACACCGGCATCGTCACCGTCAACGGAGCCTCTGGCACTGTGGACGCCCCCCAAGCCATTACTGTGACCGTGCTGATCGGCGGCGCTGTGCCGCCCACCGTGAATGTTTACGTCGCGCCCGGGAGCGCCGCCAACGTCCCGTTCACCACCAACAGTTACCTCACGGGTAAGGTCACCACCCAGGACGGCGCCAAGTGGCTGAGCCTCCTGCTAAGCGGCGCCGGCAGCAATCAGTTCAGCTACCCGTACACTATCAACATCGCTCCGCAGTCCAGCAACACCGCCGGCAACACCTACACAGGCGCCATCGTGACTTCCGGTTCCACCTTCGCCCCCGACAACAAGACCATCTCGGTGACCATGAATGTGACCTCGCAGCCCATCGCGCAGCCTTCTACGGCCCAGATCACCGAGCAGCTTGCGGTAGGAGCGCCGGTCGGTTACGGAGTCGTCACCTTGAGCAACTCGGGGCAGGGAACGCTCACGATCTCGGGCGTGACCGCGACCGGATCCGGCATCACCACCACCACCTCCGGAAGCACCGTCCTCGTCGCTTTTAATCCCGCCGGCCTGTCGCCGCAGACCTATACCGGCTCCGTGAGCATCGCATCCAACGCGGTCAACAGTCCGACTACCGTTCCTGTGACCTTCCAGGTAGTGGCTGCCGGTGCTCCCACGGTTTTCTATCACGGCGTGGTGGACGACGCCGTCTTCGCCGGCAGCGGATTTACCGTGGCGCCGGGTGATGTGATGGCTCTATTCGGCGACCAGCTTTCCTTCCAGGCACCCGACGTCGGGCCGCAGCCCCCGCTCGCGCCCACGCTCGGCGGTTCTTCGGTCACCGTGAACGGTGAGGCTGCGCCGCTTTACTTCTCCTCGTACGGCCAGATCAATTTCCAGATGCCGGTGGATGCTGTGTCAGGAGAGGCGTTGGTGCAAGTCACAACCAGCGGCCAGACCAGCAATCTCGTTTCGGTCAACGTCGCATCGCGCGCACCGCGCCTGCTGCTCCTGGGTAGCGGCTACGGAGCCATCTTGGACGCCTCGAAAAGCAACGGCACCGGTGTCGATCTGCCCCTGCCGCCAAACATCACGTTTGCCGGCTTCATCAGCCAGCCGGCTGCCCCGGGCGACGTACTCACGATTTTCGCCATTGGACTCGGGCCTACCAGCCCGTCCGTCGCGACCGGCCAGCCCGCCCCCGCGGCCGAGCCCCTCGCGCGGCTGACCGTGGTGCCTACCGTGAATTTCGGCTTGAACCTGCTAGGGCTCCCGGTTCAGGTCACCGCGACTCCCACCTTCGCCGGTCTGTCGCCGAATTTTGCCGGCCTCTATCAGGTCAACGTGGCGATTCCCTCGAACTGTCCTGCGGGCACCGTCCAGGTGTCCCTGACGTTCCCGGATTCCACCAGCAACAGCGTCAACATCCAGGTCCAGTAACGGTAGGACAGACCATCGCCTCGCGTGGTCTGTCGCCTGCCCCCCGAAGCTCAGCGCACAGTAGCGCCGGCGGTCTTTGGTCTTTGCCGCCGGCGTCTTGCCGGGGATCGGCGCGGGTGCTGACCGCAGCCGCGCCGCCACGCTACCATATGAGTTGAACCCTTTGAAACCTGCTTCTACCCCCTGGCCTCAGGTTTACCTGTGTGTCGCTTTGACCACCCTGGCCACCCTGCTCCTCGAGCTTTCGCTGACGCGCATTTTTTCGGTAGTGTTCTACTACCATTTTGCGTTTCTGGCGATTTCCATCGCCCTCTTCGGGCTCGGCGCCGGCGGCGTTTTCTCCTATGTGGTGGCTGGCTGGAAGTCGCCGCTCTGGACCAGCCTGGGCCGCCTCAGCATGTTGAACGGTCTTCTGGTGGTTGGCGCGCTGGTGGTTCTCCTGGCGCAAAACAACAACCCCACCAACTGGGACCTGGCGCTGATCTATTTCAGCACTGCCCTGCCTTTTTTTGTCTCCGGGACGATCGTCTCCTTGGCGATTGGCGAAACCATTGCCCAGGTTCACCGCGTTTACTTCTTCGACCTGATGGGCGCCGCCGCCGGCTGCCTCTTGCTCTACCCGCTGCTCAATGGTTTCGGAGGCGTCAGCGCCGTGCTCGGCGCCGCCATTACCTTCGCCGTCGCCGCCGCCATCTGGCACAGCGTCTCGGGTTCGGTGCGGGGCCGCGTGGGTTCAGTGGCGCTGGCACTGGCCCTGGTGACGTTCCTTTTCCTCAATCAGCGATATCACTTCATCGACATCCGCCACGCCAAAGGGCAGACTATCGCCAACGAAATCTTCCACCGCTGGAACGTCTTCTCGCGAATCGGCCTGGTGGATCGCAGTAGCGAAGGCCGGTACAGCATCGTCATCGACGCCGATGCCGCCACTGACGTCGCCACCTTTGATTTTGACCACCTCACAGCCGCCCAACGCCACGACCTGATGGACCAGGGCCCCGCTCTGCCCTATGCCCTCCGCCCCGGCGCCAGGAGCTTGATCATCGGACCCGGCGGCGGCTGGGATGTGGCACGCGCGCTGGCTTCCGGCAGCCACGATATTACCGGCGTGGAAATCAATCCCATCATTGCCACTACCATCATGCAGGAGCGCTTTCCCGCGCTCAGCCACGGCCTCTACCTGCGGCCCGACGTCCACATTTACGTGGAAGACGGCCGCAGCTTCGTGCGCCGCAGTACGGATCACTATCAGGTGCTGCAGGCGACGCTGGTCGACACGTGGGCGTCCACTGCCGCCGGCGCCTTCGCCCTCTCGGAAAACAATCTCTACACGGTGGACGCTTTCCGCGACTACCTGCGACATCTAACCGACGATGGCGTGATCGCCTTCACGCGCTGGGGATTCGATCCGCCGCGCGAGTCCCTGCGCCTGATTGCGCTGGCCCGCGAGGCGCTCTCCGAGATCGGCGAAAATGATGCCTGGCGCCACGTGATCGTGGGACGCTCCGGTTCCGTGCACGGATGGGGCGCGCAGGACACCGCCATCATCAGCCGCAAGCCGCTCACTGCCGCCGATTGCGACCGCGCCCGCGCGCTGTTTGCCGCTGCCGGCATGCAGGCCATCTACCTGCCCGATGCCGCCGTTCCCAACCCGTTCTACGAATTGCTGCACACGCCCGATCCTGCCGGCTTCGAGCGCCGCTTCGTTTTTGATATCCGCCCGGTCACCGACAACCGGCCCTTCTTCTTCTACACCGTGCAGCCGCGCGACCTGCTCGTGTTTCTCCGAACGGCCTCCCATGAGACCGCCGATTACAAGGTGAACAAGGCCGTGCCGCTGCTGTTCGGCCTGGCGCTGGTTTCCATCGTCGCCACCATGCTGATTTTGCTGCTGCCGCCCCTGGTGCTGGGCACCCGCCTGCCGCGCCAGCCCGGCGTGCTGAAATTCCTGCTCTATTTCCTCTTCATCGGCGCAGGATACATCCTCATCGAGGTGGCCCTGATTCAACGATTCGTGCTCTTCCTCGGGCATCCCACGCCCGCTCTCACCGTGGTCATTTTCTCCCTCCTGGTGTCTAGCGGCCTCGGCAGCGCGGCGGCCGGACGCCTGACGGCTTACCGCGAAAGCCGCCTCATCAAGGTCCTCGGATGCGTCGCCATGCTCGCCGCGCTGATCGCGCTCGTGCTTGGCTCGCTCCTCACTGCGCTCGTCTGGCTGCCGCTGCCGCTCAAGGCGCTGATTACCGTGGCGCTGATTGCCCCCCTGGGTTTCGCCATGGGCATGCCATTTCCCAGCGGCCTCCGCCGGCTCGAGCAGTGGCACCCGCCGTCGGTTCGATGGGCCTGGGCGCTCAACGCCGCCGCCAGTGTGCTCGGCTCGGTGTGCGCCCTGGTCTCGGCAATCTATTTGGGGCTGACGGAAACCATGATCATTGGCGGCCTGTTCTACCTTGGCGCGCTCGCTGTTGTGGCTCGCGTTCACAGCGGCCAGAGCACCGCTCCTCTGCCCGGCGCCAATCGCGTCGTCCTGGCCAGCTGATAACGCGCATACCGTCACCCCTCTGGTCAACCGCACCAAAGAAGCCAGCCACCATAGGTTTTGGAGAAATCGCGCCCTACCCGCGGTCCGTGTCTTCCCGTACGCGGAAAGCGCTGTGCAGGATTCTCACCGCAATCCGGCTGCCTTGACTCCGTATCGTTTCGCCCGTTACGTGAAGCGAGACTTGGATCGCCTGCGCGGGCCAATCGACGTTGAGTTCGATTCGGGTGCTGGCCGGGATGTCGCGGTCGCATTCGAACAGCAGCCCGTTCCGGGAAATATTGGTCAAGCTGCCGGCTCCCGTCCGTAGCACCTGTCGGCGCTCGACCCATTTGTATTCAAGGCCCGTGCGGATCGTGTAGCGGCAGTCGGCTCGGCGTTCTGCCGTAAAGGTTGGGGTCGTCGGAGAGGTAGTGCTTTCCACCATGGAGACTCTGCATTTCATTATGGGGAATATCGGCACCCTTGCGACAGACCTGTTCGCCATTAAGGGTACTTGAAAATCAAGTAGCAGCTACAGTACCTGAGCGACAGGATGGTACGAATGGGCTATGAAGAACCAAATCGATCAGCGTGCGAACTTATGACTGGCAAGTCAGCTGCGGGAGGCCGATGTCTCGTAACTAGCGTTTAGGCTGCGAATCAATTCCAGCCACTCGTGCTTCGATGCCTCATCCCTACATCGTCCGTTGCGCTGCGAGACACCTTCTTGCGACCGCAAGATGCTGGAACGCACTTCACCCTCCAGATCGACCATCTGTAAATCGGGAGAGCCGAAACGCAGTTCATCGACAAACTCCGCAAGGCCCTGTGCTGCCGGTGATACTACCAGCACGTCCACATGCAGACGAAGCATGGTGACGATCTCTCTCGCCTCGGCAACGCCTCTGGCGGGTATGGCGACGTATCCGGTCGCATCCAGGATCTGGCCTAGCCAGAAGACAAATCCCAGATCCCTATCGACTATAAGGATATTCTTCAAGCGTGCACCAACTAGTACTAGACTGCAATTGACACTCCACATAAGAATGGCTGATTTCAAATGGGTTAGCAGTCGTGAGATCCGGTACAGTGGAAAAAATCCCCGGTTTTGCGGATCTAGTGGAACTCTTTCTCAGCCCAGGTCGCCGGCAAAACAGTGCCTAAAGGATAGACGCTGGGGGGCGTGGGTTCATCTGCCACGCGTTAAGCTGAGTGTGATGCAAACCACATGGATGGCCGCTGTCGCGCTTTGCGCGGTCGCGGCTACCGCGATAGGTGCTGGAGAGCCCGGCGATCAGCGCCCTTGGACGGCCGTGCTCTACGACGTTCGCGGCGCCGCTGTCGCCGGAGCCACTGTTCGCATCCAGCAGGGCGGCCGGCGTGCCGAGGCACACACCGCCGCAGATGGCCGCTTCACATTCGAGGCAGTCCGCCCGGGCGAGTATCTCGTCACCGTGGAATGGAATGGCAAAACCGCTGCCAGCGCGCGCGCTATCCACCTCCCTGCGGAAGCTGGTTGGCCGGTCCTCGAATGGACTGCCGCCGGTGAGCTTGCTCTGCGCCGCGATGACAAGGCTCGCGAGGGCACTGGCGGTGAGCAGCTTTCGTGCAAGGCCGTCTCCGGGTTGCCGCTCAACAAGCGGGATTTCAGTCAGCTGCTGCTGCAGGCCGCCGGCACCATGACCGACTCCAACGGCGCGGCCAATTGCACTCAGCAGTTCGCCGTCAATGGCCAGCGCGGAACCGCTGCCGTGTTTGCCATGGACGGCGCGGACACTTCCGATCCAGAGATCGGCGGCGCGACGTTTTCCAACTTCAATGTCGACGCGGTGGAACAGATCGAATCCAGCTCCGGTTGGATGCCGGCCGAGATCGGCCGCGGCGCCGCCGGCTTCACCAACATCATCACGCGGGCGGGAAGCAACTCGGAGCACGGCTCGGTCTTCGAATTCGTGCGCAACGCCGCCTTCGACGCGCGCAACTTCTTCGACCGGCGTTCGCTGGCCGACCCCGGCCGGATCCCGCCCTTCGTCCGCAATGAGTTCGGATTCACAAACGGCGGGCCGCTGGTTGTGCCCGGCATCTACAACGGCCGCAACCGGACCTTCTACGCCCTTCAATACCAGGGCTTCCGGCAGGTGATGGGAACCACGCAGGTCATCCCTGTCCCCACCGCCGCCGAGCGGTCTGGCCTCGATACCACCGCTTTTCCCGGTGACACCCTGGTGGTCCCTGTGGATCCGCGCATCGCCCCGTTGCTCAATCGTTACCCGCTGCCGAACGATCCACTGGGTCCGTACGGCGCGCGCACCTATGCCATTTCATCCAAGGTGACCACCGTGTCGGACCAGTTCTCCGTGCGCCTGGATCACCAGTTCTCCGCCAGGTCGCATCTCCTGGCGCGCGTCTCCGCCGACAACATTTCCGGACCCACCACCAATCCGAGCCAGACCGCCATCGACCCCGATTTCGGCGTGCGCTACATCGACCACCAGCGCAATGCCGTGCTGGCTCACACCTGGACCCCGTCGGCCAGGTTCGTCGCCGATTCGTCCGTGAGTTTCACCCGCACGACTCCCTCGTTTCCCACTCCGGACCACACCGACCCGGCCCTCAAGTTCGGCGACGGCCTCTATGAGGCGTTCAACAACTCCGCGGGATCGGTGATCGGGGCGTATGGCAATCTGCTCCAGGCCGGGCAGGGCTTCACCTGGAATCGCGGCGCACACACCATCAAGGCGGGCGGGGAAGTCAGAGCCAACCGCGACACGACCGTCTTCGGCCTTAGCCCGAATGGCCAGTACACGTTCGGCGGTGGGACGGCATACTCCCCCGTCAACATTCCATCGGCCAGCGGCGGCCACAACATCGCAATAGGCGATCCCTTGCCGGACTCGCTCACTGGACTGCTGACGGCGAGCGCATTCACCTATTCGATTGCCGTCGCGCCGCTCCAGTTCGCGCAGGGCGGCCGCATCGGTGACTCGGCCATCCACCGTGACTCCTACAACGCCTACATCCAGGACAGCTGGAAACTGTCTTCGCGCGTGCTGCTCAATTACGGCCTGCGCTACGAAATCACATCGCCCATCCGGGAGGCCGACAAGCGTACCTCCAACCCGGTGATGAGTTTGGGAAATGGCGTCCTACCGGGGTCTGAGCTGCTCATCAATCCTCAGCCCGGCTACCGCTGGGACAAGAACGGATGGGCTCCGCGCCTGGCGCTGGAGTGGCGTCCTGCGCCGGACACCGTGGTGCGCGTGGGCGGAGCCATCACCACCCTGCTGGTCAACCTCTGGCAGGACAACCTGCTCACCGGCAGTACCCCGTTCGTCGCCTATCCCAGTTTGACCGCGGCCCCCGGACAGCCCATCCGCTTCGGCATGACCATGACTCCGGCGCAATTGCCTACCGTCTATTCAATCAGCGGCGCCGCCGTCTTCGCTTCGGGAAATTCCAGGCAGGTCCCCGCCAACACCGTTATGGACGTGGACCGCTTCGAGCAAGGCCTGGCTGCGCTCTCGCCCGATCACCAGATCACGCCGCTGGCGGTAGCCGGAATCTCGCCCTCTTTTCAGGGCGGGTACATCGCCACCTGGACCACGGGCTTCGAACAAAAGGTACGCGGCGCCGTCCTCAGCGCGGAGTACGTGGGAACCGCCGGGATCAAACTGCCCTCTATGGATTATCCCAACGGCTACACCGGGGCCGATCCTGAGTTCGCGCCCTACACCCAGTTCGATCCAGCCGGCCAGGTGGTGGGCGGCTACGGGCCGGTGAACCTGATGACCAACCGGTCTCATTCGACCTACCACGCGCTCCAGACCTCGGCCCAGAAGGACCTGACCGCCTCGGGCCTTGGCTTTCAAGCCAGCTACACGTTCTCTAAATCGATTGACGACTCCAGCGCCGTGATCGGCGGATTCGTCAACGGTTCCTCCGGCGCGGTTTCACAGACGATGGCGCAGGACCCGTTTGACGCGCGCGCGGATAAGGGGCCCTCGTCGTTTGACATCACCCAGGCTTTCACATTCAATTTGTTCCAGGATCTACACGCCGACCGCGCCCCCGTGTTGCGTTTGCTGGGAAAGCGAGCCACCGCCGGCTGGCAGCTATTAGGCATCGGGACGTTTCTCACTGGCCCGCCGTTCACCGTGTACTCGGGCATCCAGCAAACCGGCGCCGGCTCGGGCGGCGCGGACCGGCCGGATCAGATCGCTGCGCCCGTCCTCTCCACCAGCCGCACCATCCGCGAGGACTATTTCGGTGAAGGCGCCGCCAATGCATCGTTCTTCAGCATTCCGATTAATGTCGCCGGCGGCACCGGACCCAACCAGGGCCGCTTCGGCACGCTCGGAAGAAATACTTTTCGCGGTCCCGGCCTTCACGACTTCGATCTGGCCGTGGTCAAAGATACGCCGCTCGGCTCGCGCCGAGGCGCCGAACTGGCGTCGCTCCAATTCCGCGCCGAGTTCTTCAACGTCTTCAACATCGTCAACTTTGGATTGCCTTCCAATATCCTCCTGGGCCCCGGCTTCGGCGAAATCAGCCGCACCGCCGGTTCCTCGCGCCAGATCCAGTTTTCGTTGAAGCTGATTTACTGACCCCATCCCCGTCGGCCGCCGTGGCGCAGACTGTCGCTGAGTCGAGAGTCGCCTCGACTCGTCTTTCTGCACCCCCACCCCCGGCTTTCTCGTGTCCGGTTAACGTTTCAACCTCCACCGCCGTCCTTTCCACAGATTTACATTTCCCAAGGAGGGAAATACGGATGCGAAACGTAAAACGAATCACTATTCCTGCGGTGCTTCTCGCGCTGGCTGGATCCCTATTTGCCGGCGGCTTCTTTGTGCAACTCGGCAACCCAGAAGCTAGCCCGGAAGCTCGGAAACTGAACGCCGTGGCCACTGTCATCTCGACCGGGTGCGTCGAGCCAGGCGCCACCAAAATCAGCGCCACCGCCATCGGCACTGTAAATGGAGAGCGGCGCGAGATCTCGCTCAAGCTCGAGCCGCTTTCCACCCCCGGCATGTACGCGCTTACCCAGCAGTGGCCGAAACAGGGCCGCTGGGTGATCCGCTTTGAAGCGACCAACGGCACCCGCTTTGCCAGCACGCTGGCAACCGCCGGACCGGATGGCGTAGACCGCGATCATGGCAAGTCCGGCAACGCGCAGTTCGCCATGGCTGACATCGAGGCTATGCTGCGGCAGTAATATGCAGGTAATGCTGGTGAGCATCCCCGAGCCCGCCGAGGACGAGCGCCTCATCTACCAGGCTGCGGGCGGCGACCGCGCCGCCTTCGGCGAGCTCTATCAGCGGCACGCGCGCATGGTTCACGCCATTCTGCTGGCGCGCGTGCCACCGGCCGACGCCGAAGACCTGGTGCAGGATGTCTTCGTGACGGCCATGAGCCGGTTGGGCGAACTGCGCGCAGCCGCTGCCTTTCGCAGCTGGCTCGGCGCCATCGCGCGCCGACGCGCCATCGACCATTTCCGCGATGGCCGCCGGCGCGCCGAGCTTTCCGTGAGCGCCGCACAACCGGACTCGGTGCCTGCCGACGCCGACCGGGCCCTGCTTACGCTCGACCTCGTCCGGCGCCTCCCCGAAGCGTATCGCGAAACGCTTCTCATGCGCTTGGTGGAAGGCATGACCGGCCCTGAAATCGCTGAGCAGACCGGCCTCACACCGGACTCCGTGCGAGTGAATCTGTGCCGTGGCATGAAGATGCTGCGCGAATTGTGGAAAGGTGACGCCCATGCGTGAAGACTACCTTTGGGATCGGTCCGGGCCGCCCGATCCGGAAATCGAGCTGCTGGAGGCTGAGCTTTCGACCCTGCGCTACCGGTTCGATCGCGGCTTTCCAGCCTTGCGGCAGAGGCCGCAGAGCGGCTGGTGGTTCGCCACGGCGGCCGCGGTCCTGCTGTCCGCTGCCGCATTGTTGTTCCGCGGCGCCGACGCGCCGGCTGCGCCCACCGCCTGGCGCGTGGGTAGCGTGCCCGTGCTCCAGGGCCAGGTCCTGCGCACCGGCGGCTCTCAGGTCACCCTTGAGTCCCAACAGGTGGGCCGCGTCGATCTCGGCCCCGGCTCGGAACTGCGCGCCGCCACCAGCCGCCAGTTGGAGCTGCGCCGCGGCCGCCTGCACGCCTTCATCTGGGCGCCGCCCCGTGAATTTGTCGTGGAAACCGCTTCCGCTCGCGCCGTCGACCTGGGCTGCCAGTACACCCTCGATGTCGACGGAGCCGGCAACGGCTTGCTGCGCGTCGAAACCGGTTGGGTGGCGTTTCAATCCCACGGCCACGAATCGTTCATACCCGCCGGCGCCCAATGCGCCACCAGTCATAAGAATGGTCCGGGTATCCCTTTCTATGAGGATGCGCCGGAAGCGCTCGCCCGCGCACTGGCCAGCTACGAAACCGGTGATGCCGCCGCCCTGCCGCGCGTCCTCGCCGCCGCCCGCCCGCAGGACGGCCTTACGCTTTGGCACCTGCTGCCGCGCGTTCCCGCCGCCGCGCGCGGCGAGGTCTTCGACCGCTTTGCCCAACTGGTTGGCGTGCCCCGCGAGCTGCGTCCCGGCGCTGTCCGCGGTGATGCTCACACCCTGGACCTGTGCTGGAACGCCCTCAACCTGGAAGACACTTCCTGGTGGCGCGGCTGGGAGCGCCCCTGGCGCTAGCAATAGTTCGCTCCAAGTTGCCCGTGGCGCAGGCTGTCCAGCCTGCTGAGCCGAGAGTCGTCTCGGCTTTTCTTTTCGAGGACCCTCCCTGCAACTGGTACGTCAGCCAACAAAAAACCGGGCGTCTTGGGGAAAGACGCCCGGGAGGAGTCACCCATAGTCTGCTCGGAGGGTGCAGGCTACGAGGGTGGAGGAAGTGTTTACGCCAACAAACCGCCGTGGCCCAAACAGGCAATTTCCCAGCCTGTGATGTGATACCGGGCTAACAGCGGAGGCAAAACCAGATCGACCACATTCGGTTTGGCGGAGCGGAAGCAGCCAGGCGCGGAAACCACCGGCACCTCATCCTTGTACGCCAATAAAAGCAGGTTTCCCGGCTCTACCGGAGCCAGGAACCGTTCTACTTGTCCGCCGACGCGCAACATTGCCTGGCCAATCACATCCTCCGGTCCAGCCGGAGCCGTTGTGGATGCCACCAGGATGAGGCTCGGTTTGGATCTCAATAAATGTTGTAGGCTGCGGGAAACCGAATTCTCATCTTCCGTGCAGGACAGCACGAAATTGGCGTTGACGCCAAAGCGCTCCAGCCGCTGCCGCATGATGTTCTCGAACAGTTGGCGCGCCCGCTCGCCGCTGATCGGATCGGTATAGAGAACGCCGACTGCTGCGGAGCGCACCGGCCGCGCCTGCAGGATCGGACCGCGCTCCTTCAAAATATTGATGACCGCTTCCAGTTGCTCCTTGGCTACCGCGAACGGCGCGCTCTTCACCGTTGCCACCCGCTGGCCCGCCAGAGCATGGCTGAAATTCAACGCCGTGGCGATCACTACGCTGGCGGCGCAGTTGATCTGCTTGAGGAGTTCATCGTCTACCAGCACACAGCAGTTTTCGGTCGCTACCAGGTTGGCTCGGCCCCCCGCGGCTACGCGGATTTCGAGGCTGCCGCACCCCATTTCCGCGGCGACGGCTGCGACCGCGTCATCTTCACCGACCTCGCCATCCTCCAGCTCGGTGACCCAGATCGTCTCCATGCCTTCGGATTCCAGGACCCGTATGTCCTCGTCGCTGATTACATGGCCTTTAGCCAACAGCTTCTTACCACCCGGGCGGAAGACGGTGCAGCAAAGGATCCGTCCCGTTGAGGATTTCACGTCAACAGTTTGCGCTCTCATGTAGCCTCACAAGAAGTTAGGATCGAAGAATTTTCAGATTTACAGCTCTTGAATACTGATTATATACCGAGTTACGAGCGTCCGTGGATAATTTCAGCGGTCTTTTGCGGGGTGGTGGAAAACCCAACTTTGCGGGTATTCCCAGGTATCGGAGCCGCGACCGTGAGGGAGCGGTGCCTTGATCCTCAGGCGGGGTAGTCAGCTCTCAGCCAAGCCGTGGAGTCGGAATCTGAATCAAATGATCGTCCGGCGTGGGCGCCCAAATTTCAGGCAGCGCTTCCGCCCAGTGGTCGGGACGCAGCACCCGTAGCACAGCCACTTCGTCGCAGGCCTGGAACTTGGGACAACGAAGGCAGTCCTTCCATGCCTTCAGTGGCAGCGCGCCGCGTTCCACCATCTGAAAGCCGACCTTCTGGAAAAAGGGCACCACGTACGTGAAAGCGAAGACCGCGTCCAATTCGTATTGCTCGGCTTCGGCCAGCAGCGCCGCTACCAGTCTGCGCCCCACCCCCTGTGTTTTGGCCTGTGCGCGCACCGCCAGGGAGCGGATTTCGGCCAGCGTGGGGCTGTAGAAATGGAGCGCCCCGCAGCCCAGCAGCTCCCTGCCGGCGGTAACCACCGTGAAGTCGCGAATGGCCTCCGACATTTCGAATTCGGTGCGCGGCAGCATCACGCCCTGCGCGGCATAGCCGTTGATGAGCTGGAGAATCGGACGAATGTCGCGCATCACCGCCTTGCGCACGGTGAGCGGCGTCGCGTCCTTGGATTCCACAAACGCGTCCTCGTGCAGCCCGCTGATCATGCCGTTGATACCTCGTTTGGCTCAAGCCGCGTGCCCAGCGCCTCTCCCTGCAGGATCCGCGTCAAAACCCGCTCCGCGGCCCCGGGCGCGATCCGCACTTCCTCCACCCCGGCCTCCAGGGCGGCCACCGCCGCCATCAGTTTCGCCTGCATACCGCCGATGGCGACGCCCGATGCGATCAACCCGCGGCTCTCGGCCGCCGTCAGCACCGGCCGCACCTGTTCAGAGGCATCCCGCACACCAGCGACGTCAGTGAGGAAAATCAATTGCCTGACGTGGAAGGCTGCCGCGCAGGCCACCGCCATCTGGTCCGCGTTCACATTGTAGATGTTGCCGGCGCGGTCTCCGGCCACGCAGGCCACCACCGGCAGGTAGCCGTTGGCGGTCAGCAGCTCCAATAACCCTGCGTTCGACTTGGTGACGCGCCCCACCGCGCCTAACGCCGGATCCAGCTGCTCGGCCTCCGTCAGCAGCGCGTCGATGCCGGTCAGCCCTACTGCCAGTGCGCCCGCGCGGTTCAGGCTGGCCACCAGCTCCTGATTCACGCTGCCGGCGAACACCTTCAACACCGCGTCCAACGCTTCCGGCGTGGTCACGCGCAGGCCGTTCACGAAGTGGCTTTCGATGCCGCGCTCTGCCAGGTATCGCGTCATCTGCTTGCCGCCGCCGTGCACCACTACCGCCTGCACGCCGGATGCGGCGAGGCCTCCAATCTCGCCCGCCAGCCGGTCGCGCGTTGCTGCGTCATCCAGCAGCGTGCCTCCCAGCTTGATCAGGATTCGATTCACTGCAGACCCTCGGTTTCGGCGTATCCCAGCATCAGGTTCATGTTCTGCACAGCCTGCCCGGCAGCGCCTTTCACCAGGTTGTCGATCGCGCTCACCACCACGCCCCGGCCCGTCTTCGCATCCAGCGTGACGCCGATGTCGCAGAAGTTGGTGCGCGCTACCGCGTGCAGGTCCGGCACGTGCCCGGCCTGGTACAGCCGTACGAACGGCTCGCCCGCGTAGCGCTTCTCGTAAATGGCCAGTAGGTCGCCGGCGGAGCCTGCGTTGCGGGCGCGAAAGTAGATGGTTTCCAGAATGCCCCGGTCCAGCGGCAGCAGGTGCGCCGTGAAGCTGAATTCGCTCTCTTCCAGGCCGCTCACCATCAGCACCTCCGGAACGTGGCGGTGGCGCAGGATGGAGTACGCCGAGAAGTTCTCCGTCACTTCACAGAAGCTGGTGGTCAGCGCCGGCTTGCGTCCGGCGCCGCTCACGCCGGACTTGGCGTCGCAAACGATTCCCGCCGCACGGTCCACCGCCCCGGCTTCGAGCAGCGGCCGAATCGCCAGGTTGGCCGCCGTCGGGAAGCAGCCCGGGTTCGCCACCAG
>CAZZHN010000003.1:0-77685 GCA_964654065.1 uncultured Solibacteraceae bacterium | reverse complement strand
TACCTGACGAACACCGATATGGTGACGCTGACGGTCTGGCCTCCAGGTCCGTAAGCGGTCAGGGTATAGGTTTCGTTGGTAACCGGGTTGTCGGTATAGGAGCCGTTCACCGGCAGTGTCATCGGCGGTATATCGGCGCCGGTGAGAACCACCGAGGTTGCGTTCGCCGTGGTCCACGAGAGGGTCACCGGGGCTCCCGCGACTTCGGAGCTCACCGGATTGGCCTGGAACGAAAGAATCTGGACCAGACCCACGTTGACCGTCAGGTTGCCCTGCACCTGGCCCACGGCATTGGTCGCCGTCAGCGTGTAAGTAGTGGTGGTGCTCGGCGTCACCGTGGCGCAATCGTTGGCGTTGAGGTTGTTGCCCACCCCAGGCGCGATCGAGATGTTCGTCGATCCGTTCACCTGCCAGCAGATCTTGGTCGACTGGCCCGGCGAGATGCTTTGCGGGGTGGCGACAAAGGTGACGATCTGCGGGATGGCGGAACCGGTTACGGTCACGGTCACTGGAGCCGTGACGGTAGTTCCGTCGCTTCCAGTGGCGGTGAGCGTGTAAGTAGTGGTGGTTGCCGGCGTAACGGTGGTGCTCCCGTTGGCCGTCACCGTGCCGATTCCCGGCGAAATGGAAATCGTGCTGGCGCCGCTGGTCGTCCAGCTCAGAGTGGACTGCGCACCGGCGGCGATGGTGCGCGGATTGGCCACGAAGCGCACAATCTGAACGTTCGCCGTGCCCACGGTGATCTGCAGGCTCTGGCTGGAGGTGCCGTTCGGACCGGTCGCCGTGAGTGTATAGGAGGTCGTCGCGGTGGGCGACACCGAAATCGAACCCGTGGTGGCGTTGATGGCGCCTACGCCCGGCGAGATGCTGGCCGACGTCGCGTTCTTGATCACCCAGCTCAGGGTCGACGACTGGCCGGCACTGATTGCCGCCGGCTGCGCGGTGAACTGTACGATCTGCGTATTGGCGGCAGCCGTCGTCACCAGAGTGGTGGCCTGCGCCGAGATGCCGTCCGTATTGGTCACCTTGAGCAGGAACGTGTAGCTCTGGCCCGCCGCGGCGGTGAATGTGGCCACCGCCTGGGTCGGGTTGTTGATCATCACCGCCGGTCCGGAGATCTCCGACCAGGCATAAGTGAGGGCCTCGCCCAGCGGATCGTACGATCCGGAGCCATTCAGCGTGATGGTTCCAGCGGGCACACCCAACTGGCTCGGGCCGGCATTGGCGATTGGCGGGCTGGTGCCCACGCGCCGCGTGCCGAATTCGTAGCGGATCCGCGGGACGTCCATCGGCACCGGCGTCTTCACGCTGCCGTAGTCCTTGGGATGAATGTAGCTTCCCATTTCCAGGCCGAACATCACCTGGCCGTTGCCGGTCGACGCGATGCCGGTCTGATTGTAATCGAGGGCCGCCGTGAAGGCCACGCGCGTGCTCACCGGCTGCGTCAGCTTGACCTCGCCGCCCACCGTGTTGCCGCCCGTAACCTGGCGGCGCAGCAGGCCCAGATTGCCTTGCAGGTACGCGTTGCCCCACACGCCGACCAGCGCGTCGGCGCCGTATTGGTTCACCACCTTGGCATACGTCTGCAGGAATACGCCCGGCGCCAGGGTTGCGTTGTTCACCACGGCGTAGTTCTTGAAGCCCTGCGTGCCGAACACGCCGATGCGGCCGCGGCTGAAAATATAATCCAGCAGGAAAGCGCCCTGGCCGAGCGCGCCGCCGTTTTGATACTGCTTGTAGTTCAGGTATTTGAAACTGCTGAAGACGCCGGCTTGCACGTTGCCCCAGCGGTTGACCAGGCCGAGGTCGAACTGGCCTTCCTGCGCCTGCGAGTTGTAGATGTACTCGCCTTGCGCCTGCACCGCGTGCGTGCCGTCGCCGCCAAAGGGCGAGAAGAACCGGCCGTTGGCATCGAACGTCGCGTTGCCGCGCGCACTCGAACCGTAGGTCGGGCCCACGTTGATCCCCAGCAGCGAAAACTTCTGGTTGTGCTTGCGCGCTTCGTCGACCGCGTTGACGGCCTCCTTGTGGACGACTTCGGCCGTCTGCGGTTCGGTCAAAGGCTTCGGCATGCTGTCCAGCCGGTCGCGCAATGTGTTGATCTGGTTCCCCTGGTCGGCCAGTTGGCCCTTCAGCGCGGCGTTCTCACCCTCCAGCGCCTTGACCGCAGCCAGGATATCGTCCAGCTTGTCGAGGCGCTTGAGGATGGCGTCGCAGCATTCCTGCTGCTTCTTCGCAAACTGGTCCAGCCAGGATTGCCAGGCCGGCAACACCTCGCTGATTCCGCCTTCCTTCACCAGTTTGCCGGTGCCGTCGGTGATCCGCAGCGTGACGCGGCGGTTCATGAAGCGGCCTTCTTTGCTCTTGTTGTCGACTTCCGGCTGTCGCTTGCCGTCGCCGGCCACCGTCAATTGATCCGCACCGGCGCCGTACTTCACCAGGAACTGTTTCACGGTATTGGCGCGCGCCAGCGCCAGCTTGTCGTTGTAGCTGTTCGACCCCACATAGTCCGTGTGCCCGGTGACCGCTACCTTGTAGTCGCGATGCTGGTTCAACAGATCGGCGAGGCGAAGCAGGCTGGGGTATCCGTCCGAGAGAATGGAAGAGTTGAACTCGAAGTTGATTTCTTCCCAATCTTCCTTGGTTTGATTGGCAGGCGGATTCAACCCTTGGGCACAAAGTGCGGACGCCATGACCCCGAGCGCACTCAACGCTGTAATTCTTTTCATTGTGATCTCGATCTCCTCAACAGAAGCCGGCTGGGGCATAAGCGCCGGGCAGTGAAGCTTTTCCAACTTCCCACGAGGGGCGAGTCAGACCTTTCGGGCTATGCCCGAAAGGTAGCATCAGTCCCGGTATTGGCTCGCTCCTAAGACCTAAGCAGATGACTTTCTATTTTACACCGGAAACACTTATTTATCGCCTAAAAGCGGATCTAGTTAGTCCCACTCGGCGTAGCCTTTCGCATCCGTCGGCGGCAGCATGAGATAATCATCTGCGAGAGCTGCCGGATGGACAGTCGCCTCCGGTGACGGGGGAGGAAAGTCCGGTCTCCATAGAGCAGCGTGCCGGCTAACGGCCGGGGTCCCTCGCGGGATACGGAAAGTGCCACAGAAAATATACCGCCTCGGGTGGCGATGGCTGGCTGAAAGGCCGGCTCTGCGATCCCAGGTAAGGGTGAAATGGTGCGGTAAGAGCGCACCGCGGCTGGAGTAATCCCGCCGGCAGGGTAAACCCCACGCGGAGCAAGGCCAAATAGGGGAGAAGGGGCGGCTCGTCCCGCTTGACTCCCGGGTAGGTCGCTTGAGCCTGTCAGTGATGGCAGGTCTAGATGAATGACTGTCGCCCTCACGGGTACAGAAACCGGCTTACAGTCCGGCAGCGCTCAATATCCAGTACGGATTAGTACGGTTCAGTAGTAACCCGCGACTAATATCGCGCGATGAGGCATGGTTTCGCTGCCGATCCGGCGCCGGGCGGCGGCGTACGGTAGAATCATTAGCTTCCAGCACATGAAAACCACACCATTCCTTCTTGCCACACTCCTGCTGGCGCCGGGCTTTGCCGCGTCGGTCGATGAACAGACCCGCGCCTTGTCGCGGGACATCCTGAAAGAACTAATCGAGATCAACACCACCGATTCCTCAGGCAGCACTACCGCGGCCGCCGAAGCCATGCGCGTGCGCCTGCTGGCCGCCGGCTTCGCCCCCGAAGACGTGAAGTTGCTGGGGCCGAACGAGCGCAAAGGGAACCTGGTGGTGAGGTTTCGCAGCGCGCGCCCGGGTGGGCCCAAACCGATCCTCATCATCGCCCACCTCGACGTCGTCGAGGCGCGGCGCGCGGATTGGACCACCGACCCGTTCCGCCTGGTCGAGCAGGACGGTTATTTCTACGGCCGCGGCACCCAGGACATGAAGGGCGCCGATGCCATCATGGTGACTACGCTGATACGGTTTGCGCGCGAACGCTACCGGCCGGATCGCGACATCATCCTGGCGCTGACCGCCGACGAAGAGGGAGGCACTTTCAACGGCGTCGACTGGCTCTTGAAACATCATCGCGACCTGGTGGATGCCGACTTTGCGCTGAACCCGGATTCGGGAGGTGTCACCACCGAGCGCGGACGGCCGCTGGATGTGGAAGTGGAATCCACCGAGAAACTTTACGCGGACTTCGAACTGAAGGCCACCAACCCCGGCGGGCACAGCTCCCTGCCGGTGCCCGACAACGCGATCTATCACGTGGCCGATGCCCTGGCGCGCCTGGAGCGTTCCCCGTTTCCATTCGAGCTCAACGCGGTGACGCGCGAATATTTTGGAAGCCTGGCCAAAGTGGAGTCCCCCGAGAACGCGGCGGACATGCGCGCCATGCTGGCCGAGCCCCCCGACCAGGCCGCGATCGGACGGCTCCAGCGGGTGGCTCAATTCAACGCGCTGGTGCGCACCACTTGCGTGGCGACCCGCCTGGATGCCGGTCACGCCAATAATGCGCTGCCGCAAAGCGCGCGGGCGACCGTCAACTGCCGCATTCTCCCTGGTCATTCGGCCGAAGAGGTGCGCCTGGAGCTGGTGCGCATCGCGGCCGACCCGCCGGTTTCGGTGAGCTACATCAATGAAGCGACCGGCGAACGCCTGGGCAGCGCCCCATTGGGCAAGTCGTTTCCGCCCGTGGCGCCGCGGGCTGACGTGCTGGCGCCTCTGGAACGGCTTGCCGGTCAGTACTGGCACGGCGCGCCAGTCGTTCCGGACATGGAGACCGGCGCTTCCGACAGCAAGTACACCATCGCCGCCGGTATTCCCAGCTTCGGCTTTTCCGCCCTGGCCATCGACCGTGACGACGTCCGCGCGCACGGCAAGGACGAGCGCTTGCGCGTGAGCTCTTACTACGACGGCGTCGATTTCTACTATCACTACCTCAAGGCCCTGACCGGATCCGCCGCGCATTAGCGCCGTAGCGCCGGCGGTCTTGCCGCCGGTCCCCGGATCACGCCTCTCGACGCGACGCCGAACGCTTCAGAGCCGCGACCGTCAGGGAGGGGTCGCTTCGCATCTGTTGCGGGGCCTCGCCCCTCAGCCAAACGCCGCGGCGCAATTCAGCCAAAACCCCGATTGCCGCCGCGGCCCTGCTACCCCACACTGGAACCAGAGGCTGTGACGACACCTTCGCAAACAGCGCGCGGCTACGTTTTTGTGACGACCGCAATTTGCGCTGCGGTGCTGATCGAGTTTGTCGGGCTGGCCGCGGACGTCGGCTACCTGCAATGGCAGCGCCTGCGGGCGCAGACAGCCGCGGATGCAGCCGCGGCAGGCGCCATGTTCCAGCTCCAGAGCGGCGCCAGTGACACGGCCATCGCCGGCGCGGCGCAGGCGGACGCAGCGCTCAACGGTTTCACCAACGGGGTTTCGAACACCACCATCACCGTCAATCACCCGCCGCTGAACGGTTCCCTGGCCGGCAACTCGTCGGCGGTGGAAGTGATCGTGCAGCAAACGGTGCCCACGTTTTTTCTTGCCGTGCTGGGGTAGAGCCAGGCCGGGGTCGCGGCGCGCGCCGCCGAGACGCTGGGAGCGGCGGCCAACCCTCCCTGCGTATATGCGCTGAACCCTTCGGCGTCTCGGGCGTTTCAGATCGATGGCGGCAACGCGGACTACTTCACTTGAGGTCTGCAGGTGGCTTCTTCGAGCGCCACCGCGCTGCACATGGAGGGCAGCGCGATTCTCTACATGGAAAATGGCGCGGGCGTCAACCTGGTGGGAGGCCTGGATATGACCGGGCAAACCAGAGTCCTTACTTATCCCGGCAGCCAGACGGTAACCCCGGGAACGGTTGCCGCCGTGGCCGACCCGCTGGCGTATGTGCAGGCGCCATCCGCGACTGGCATGATCGAGCGCGGCGCCTCCAGCACCTACTACGACATGAACAGCAAGCCGCCTAATAATGCCATCCCATCGGGCGTTTACTGCGGCGGCCTGAAAGTGGGCAACACCGGCGGCGCTACGTTTACCATGTCGGGCCCATACATCATGGCGGGGGGAGGCTTCACTTTTAACAGCCAGGCGTCGATCAGCGGCAGCGGAGTCACCATCTACAACACTTCAGGGCCGAACAGTGGAGTGCCGGGCTGCGCTTCGGCGTTTGCCCCGTTCACCATCAGCGGGCAGGCCAATGTCACGCTGAGTGCGCCTACCTCCGGCGCGCTGGCGGGCGTGCTGATCTTCCAGGACCGCTCCATCACCAACGCCAGCAACAACCAGATCAACGGCGGCGCCACCACCAACTTGAGTGGCGCCATTTACCTGCTGCACTCGCCGCTGTTGTTCAGCGGCAGCAACGCGTCGAACGGCTATATGATCCTGGTGGCGGATACGGTCGCCATCAACGGCAACTCGACGGTGTACAGCAACTATTCGTCGCTGCCGGCCGGTTCGCCCATCCGGGGCGCGCCCGTACTGGCGGAGTGACGAGGATGAAATCAGGCGGCAGACGCGCCGGGACGGTGCTCCTGGAATTCGCCCTGGTGGTTCCCCTGTTTCTGTTGATCTGCCTGGCCGGCATCGATTTCGCGCGGGTGTTCGCCAGCGCCATGGCCATTAATGGCGCCAACCGGGTGGGCCTGGAGTACGCGGCCCAGAACCCCGGCACCAGTGCGATTCCCGGCATCGTCGCCGGAGACGCGAACCTGGCCGGCTTGCAGGCGACTGCCGAGCAGGTCTGCACCTGTTCGGCCGGAGGGGCCTGGGTGGCTTGCAACACCTCCTGCTCCGGTAAGATGACCTACACCCAGGTCACGACCACTCTTCCTTTCAAGACGGCCGCCGCATGGCCCGGCGTGCCGGACAAGCTCACGCTGTCGATCAGCGGTTTCATCCGGGTGCAATGAGGCGCGATGGCATGCGACGCGAACGGGGCAGCGTGCTGGTGGAGGCCGCGATCGTTTCCATTCCATTCTTCGCCCTGCTGCTCGGCGTCATGGCTGCCGGCTATCTGGTGTTCACCTACAACTCAGTGTCCTTCATGGCGCAGCAGGGGGTCAGATGGGCCTCGGTGCATGGCAGCGCCAGCAGCCAGAAGGCGACCGGACCTGCCGTCCAAAGCTACGTGCGCAGCCAGGCGGCCGGCCTCACCACCGCGAACATCTTCGTCACCACCACCTGGGCGCCCGATCAGAAGCCGGGCAGCATGGTTTCGGTCAACGTGAGCTATCCCGCCGCGCCCGTGTTCATCTGGGTTTTACCAGCCAGCCTGACCATCCAATGCACGTCCACCGCGCCGGTGATCCGCTGAGCGGGGCGGGCCGGAAAGCTGCCTTGCGCGGGGTCACGATCGCAGTGTAAACTCTAACGCGGTAGGAGGAATGCAGATGCGAGTGCGTGTTTCGGCGATTCTGGCAGCCCTGTTCGCGCTGACCGCCCTGGCGCAGTCAACGCTGAACAATGACGCGATCATCAAAATGGTCAAGGCGGGCCTCAGCGAGGACCTTGTGGTGACCACCATCAAGGCTCAGCCCGGAAAATACTCCACCACGACGGATGACCTGATCGCTTTGAAGAAAGCCGGCGTCAGTGACAAAGTGGTTGCCGCCATGATGATGGCCGGCACTTCGGCTCCCGCGGGTGCGGCGCCTGCTGCTGCACCGGCCGCACCGCCCCCCGCCGCAGAAACCGGCGACTTGCCGAAAGATGTTGAAATCGGCGTTTACTACCGGAAAGCCGGCCAGTGGGAGGAGATGCTGCCGGAGGTGGTGAACTGGAAGACCGGTGGAGTGATGAAACACATCGCAACCGCCGGCGTCGTCAAAGGCGATGTCAACGGACACATCGAGGGCCCGCACAGCCGCAACTCGCTGGCGTTGCCAGTCGAAGTCCTGATTTACGCGCCCGAGGGCGTTGCCATCACCGAATATCAGCTTCTGCACCTGCACGAAAACACGGACAACCGCGAGTTTCGCACCGTGACCGGCGGAGTGATGCACGTTTCCGGCGGCGCCACGCGCGACATTATTCCCTTTGAAGGCAAGAAAATTGCCCCGCGCACCTACAAGGTGCTGCTCCCCGCCACTCTGGGCGCGGGCGAGTTCGGATTTCTGCCCCCGGGCGGCAGCATGTCCTCCAGCAACACCTCGCTGGGCAAGATGTACACCTTCCGTATTATGGAGTGATGGAAACCCGCACTCTTCGCCATACCGATCTCGCGGTCTCCCGCGCTTGCTTTGGCACCATGACGTTTGCGTCGCAGACGAGCGAGGCCGAGGCCCGCCGCATGATCGATTTGTGTATCGACCGCGGCGTGAACTTCTTCGATACCGCCAACATGTACAACGCCGGCGCGTCGGAGACCATGCTCGGCGGGATTCTGAAGGGCCGCCGCCACAGCGTTGTCCTCGCCAGCAAGGTGCGATTCAAGATGGGCGAAGCGCCCGACGAACAGGGGCTGTCTCGCGCCGCCATCCTGAAGGCCATCGACCTCACCCTGGCGCGCCTGCAGACAGATTACCTCGACCTCTATTACCTGCATGCGCCCGACTGGCAGACGCCGATCGAGGAAACGCTCGCCGCCATGGACGAAGTCGTGCGCTCCGGCAAGGTGCGCTACCCGTCATGCTCCAACTACGCGGCCTGGCAGGTGGTAGAGATGATAGGGCTGTCGCAGCAGAAGGGCTACCGGCCGCCTTACGTTTCGCAGCCCATGTACAACCTGCTGGCGCGCGCCATCGAACAGGAATATCTGGCCATGTGCCAGCGCTTCGGCGTCTCGACGGTAGTCTACAACCCGCTGGCCGGCGGCCTGCTCACTGGCAAGCAGCAGCGCGAGAGGCCGCTGCCCGGCACGCGCTTCGACAACAACCAGCTCTACCTGAATCGCTACTGGCACGCGGCCTACTTTGATGCCGTCGACGAGTTGAGCGCCGCAGCTCGCCAGGCCGGGCGAGGATTGGCCGACATTGCCATCAGTTGGCTGGTGCACCACACCGCGGCCGACTGCATCATTCTGGGTGCGTCCAGTATCGAGCATTTAGAGCAGAACATGGCGGCGATGGAAACCGGCGGCCCACTTTCCGCCGACCTTTTGGCAACCTGCAACCGGGTGTGGCAGAACCTGCGCGGCGTCACGCCGCAATATAACCGCTGAGCGTGGGGCAGACCCCGCAGAGCGATGGTAGGACGGACGATCGGTTTGTGTCGCCTGTCGGGGCTTTGCGCAGTTCCCGCCGCGTGACAGACCACGAAAGACGATGGTCTGTCCTACCGGAACCGCTGCTCTCTGTCAGCTCCCCGGCGATACACTGAAGCTTATGCCGCAGCCGTATCCACCGCTCGAAGCGCCGAAGCGCCTGCTGTTCGGCCCTGGGCCCAGCCTGGTGGCGCCGCGCGTGTACCACGCCATGCAGCAGAATGTGGTCGGGCACCTGGACCCGTTCTTCTTTCAGGTGGCCGACGAGATCCGCTCGCTATTGGGTTACGTCTTCTCCACCGCCAATCCGCGCAGCCTGGCGGTCTCCGGCACGGGCAGCTCTGGCATGGAAGCGGCCGTCGCCAACTTCACCGAGCCGGGGACGAAGTTCGCCCTTCTGAGCAACGGATTCTTCGCCGACCGCATCGGCGAAATGGCGCGGCGGCACGGCGCGGTGGTGGCACGACTGGCGAAGAACTGGGGCGAGCCTTTCGACGCCCAGGAAGCGCGCGAATTCATCCGCCGCGAACGGCCGCAGGTGGTGGCCCTGGTGCAGGCGGAGACTTCCACCGGCATGTACAACCAGGCCCAGCCGGCCTGCGAGGCCGCGCACGAGGTGGGCGCGCTGGTCATCACCGACTGCGTGACCAGCCTCGGCGGCATGCCGGTGCTAGTGGATGAGAACGGGATCGACATTGCCTACAGCTGCACCCAGAAGGGGCTCGGGTGCCCGCCGGGGCTCTCGCCGATGACGATTTCGCCGCGCGCGCTGGAACGCCTGCGGGAGCGCAAGACGCCGGTCGAATCCTGGTACCTGGACCTGGAGTTGCTGGACACCTATTACAGCGGGCACAAGTATCATCACACCGCGTCGGCGACTTTGTTTTACGCGCTGCGCGAAGGGCTCGCCATGGCAGCCGAAGAGGGCAGGGAAAACCGCTGGGTGCGGCACCGGCGCAACCACCTCGCGTTTGTGGCCGGCATCCAGGCGATGGGCCTCGCCATGCACGTGCCGGAGGGCCACCGCCTCTGGACCCTGAACACGCCGCGCGTGCCGGAAGGCGTGGACGACGCGCAGGTGCGGCGGTACCTGCTGGAGCGCCGCGGCATCGAGATCGCCGGCGGCTTCGGCCCGCTGGCCGGCAAGATCTTCCGGATTGGTTTGATGGGCTACGGGTCCACCGCCGAAAATGTGCTCCTGCTGTTGGATGCGCTGCAGGACGCGCTGGCGCAGCAGGGCTACCAGCCGGGTGCTAACGGCCGCTCCGCCGCCGAGGCGGCGCTCGCCGCGCACTAAGTTGCCGGCGCTGGCTGTCAGCAAACTCAGCCGGGATTCTTTCGTTCTCTCCTCGCGTTAGTTCGTCGCCGCGAACGCGGGCTCAGCAGAAGGGCGGTAGGGCAGACGCGGTCCGGGGCGGCCGCAGCCGCAGGGTGAGGTTTCGACGCCAGGCAGAATCCTGCGGCGGCGATCGTCCCGCGCCAGGTGCAAGCCCTGATGGGCTTCGCATTCGTACGCGCAGACCTTGCCGTTCGCATCCAGCAGCAGAACGTAAACCGGGACGCGAAACAGCTGCCACAGCTCTTCGCGCTGCGCTTCGCTCAACAAGGGTTCGTTTTCCTTTTGCAGCACAAAAACCGCACGGCGCACTTCCACGCGGCGCAGCCCGGCATAGGTGAGCTGGGAGAACGTTCCTGAAAGAGCCAGCGGCCGCAAGTACGATGACGCTGCCGGCGTGGCTCTCACGGACTGGTATAGCGGGTGCCGGATGCGGGGATGGAATGTCCAGAACATCGCAATCAGTACGTTGTTCCGGGACCTCAATGCTCTCAGGATTTTGCGGCCGCTCCCTCCGGGAATCATCCGGGCGGAAGTTCACTTCTGCCGCGGCAACGGCAGGATCAGAGTTCTCGGCGCGCCGCTCAGCTCACCAAAGCCGTGATGCAGGTAGAAACCCTTTGCGTCTTCATCCTTGGCATCGACGACCAGCGCGTAGACAGCCACTTCGGACCTGCCGGCGCGCTGGATGGCATCCCACAGCAAGGCGCCGCCGAGTTTTCGTCCACGATAGGCAACAGCGACAGCGAGGCGCCCCAGGCGCGCGACTGGCACGGAAGGATAGCGTGGGAGACGCTTGGCAAGCCGGACCGGCGTTTGCGCGAGCAGCACCCCGCTGGCAGCCAGCGTGTAAAAACCCGCAATTCGGTCTGACTCAATCTCGCGGGCTACGAAACAAGCGGTGGCGCGCCAGCGCACATCCTGGCTGGCCTGCTCCCGAAAGTACCGGTCGAGCGCATCCACCCCGCATGTAAACTCCGCACGAGCGCAGCCTGGCCCAAATGGTTCGATGACGAATAATCCCGCCATCAGGAAGACGCGATCAGCCGGGTGTGAGCCTTCCTGGCGCGCTTGAGTGCCGGCGTAAGAGCCGGCGGATTCAGAAGCAACTCCACAAAGCGCTGCTGGTCCTGGACTGACAGACGAATGACGTGGGCCTGATCGATGGTCCGGTACGCGATCTCCTGAGCAGCCGCGACCACGAAATCGCTGAGGCTGCGTCCATGCAATTCTGCGGCCCGCTTAACCACCAGTAAAGCGTCCGGTGCAATGCGAGCTTCGATGCGGGCTGTACGGGATGCTTGCCGGGGCATGATGGGAAATACTCCTGCACCAATTGTACGGGAGTTTACCTCACAAAGGCAACTTGGCTGCCCCTTTCCTCCATCGGCTGCGGCTCGCGTGCCAACCGGGTCGAGGCCCCTGGATCGCAGGAGGCAGCGGTTGGAAGCTCACCCTTTCGCCAGCACCCGCTGCAGGTTCTCTCCCAGAATCAGGCGGGCGTCGGCGTCGCTGATGCCCAGGTCCAGCAAGGCGCGGGTCTGTGCTTCGAAAACTTCGTAATTCCAGCCGCGCGGGAAGAACGAAGAATCGCTGCCGAACAGCAGCCTGCCGGCGCCGGCCACATCCAGGGCGCGGCGGAAAACCGTCCCCAGGTCCAGCCCTTCGTAGCGGATCCAGCGATTGCTGCTGGACGTATCCAGGTAGACGTTGGGGCAGAGATCGGCCAGCATCAGCGATTCGCGCAGGTAGCCGGCGCCGAAGTGGGGCACGATGAAACGAACGCCTTCATACCGGATTGCGATGGAGTGCAGGGCGAGCGGATTGGAATGCCGTATGTCGAAGCGGGAGCGAAGCCCCAGTTTCTGGCGGATGCCGACGCTGAGTACGCCGCAGTGCACAAACACCGCGCAGCCCAGCGCGGCCGCCTGGTCGAGAACGGCCAGCGCGCGCGAATCGCCGATATCGTAACCGTGCATGGCCGGGAACAGGCAGACCATGTCGAGGCCCGCGGGGAGTGAGACTTCGGCGGCCGCCGGATTGACCATGGCGCAGGCGTAAAACCGGCTTGGGCACGCCGCTGCGGCAGCCAGCACCGAGCCCTCGTCGTGCGGCGTGCTGGCAATCAGCGCGGCACGTTCCACGCCGTTCCGGTCCAGCTCCGCGGACCAGGCCTGAGCCAGTTCAGCCGGATCGTCGCCGGGCAGTACCCAGCCGGAGGCTTCCGCCACGTCCGCCGCACTGCGGCCCGACTCGCCCGCCAAAGCCTCGAAAAAGCGGCGGGAGAAGAAATGGACGTGCGCGTCGGAGACGGCGATTTCACCCCACGGGGTTTGCATCGTTCTTGTTCCAGTGCGCCAGGCCGGCGGCGAGTGCGAGCTGCGTGAGCCCGGCTACGTTATTGACGCCGAGCTTCTTCATCATAGTCTTGCGGTAGCTGCGGACGGTCTGCAGGCCGAGGTCCAGCAGCACCGCGATGTCTTTGCTCGTCTTGCCCTCGGCCACCAGGCGCAGCACCTGCAACTCGCGCGGCGAAAGGGATTCGAGCGGGCTGCGGTCATGCGTTTCCAGGTCGCCGCGCTGGATCCGCGCCAGCAGACGGTCGGAAACCTGCGAACTCAGGTAAGAACCGCCGCGGGCCACCGTGCGCAGGGCGTCGAGCAACTCGGTGGAGGAAGCCTTCTTGAGAACGAAGGCGCGGGCGCCGCTGCGGATGGCGCTCACCACCGAATTTTCGTCGTCGTACATCGAAAGGATGATGACCTTCACCGTGGGGCAGTGGCGCAACAGCTCGGTAGTGGCCTCGATGCCGTTCATACCCGGCAGGCCTATGTCCATCAATGCAATGTGCGGCTGCGTCTTCTTGCACAAAGTGACGGCGTCGGCACCGCTTTCGGCCTCTCCGACCACGCGAAACTCGGTCCCCCGCTCGAGAATGCCCCGCACGCCATCGCGCACCAGCTTGTGGTCGTCGACGAGAACAATGTCTAACACGGTTGTCCCCCCGCAGGCGCCAGAGAGGCCGCCCTCACCACGGTGCCGGACTGGCGGCTGCTCGAAATCGACAGGCGCAGCCCAGCCTCGGCGGCGTGATGCTCCATTCGGAACAGACCCAACCCCTTGCCTATCTCCTGCAAATCCCTCGGATCGAAGCCCCGCCCGTTATCGCGGACTTCCATCCGGACGCCGTTATCGGAATGTACCGCGATCTCGATCAAAGAGCAACCGGAATGGTGCGCGGCGTTGGCGGCGGCCTCTTCCGCGATCCGGTACAGAGACGAAGCGATGTTCGGCTGAAATGCAGCCGACGGATCCACGCTGATACGCACTGTGCCCTGGAATCGCTCCCGGATCTGGGCGCCCAGCCGCTCTAGCGCCGGGCGCAGGCCGATCCGCTCCACCGAAGAGGGGTTGAGCTCATAGCTGAAGTTGCGGACCTGCTCCATGATGGATTCCAGCAGCGTCTGGATCTCTGCCAGGTGATCACACGCGGCCGCCGGGTTGTCGCTCACGTCCATCCGGACCAGGTCGACCCGCAAACCCAGTGCGGCCAGGTTTTGTCCCACCACGTCGTGCAGAAACCGGGCGGTTGCGGCGCGCTGGGCCTCCTGGGACTTGATCGCGCCCAGCACCGTCCGGCGCAGGTCGTGATCGGCCTTGACGAAATCCGTGATGTCGCGCATCACGCAGCCGGCGTGCGCGGCGCCGGTCCGCAGGCGCAGCGGAAAAACCCGGATCAGCCAGGCATGGCCATCCCTCTCCTCGCGGAGCGATACGGTCTCGCCGGACAGCGCACGCCGGAACCGCTCCTGCCAGACGGACAGAGCCGGCGGCGCCAGTACGCGGTCCGCGGGCCGGCCGGCGATGTCCTCCGGGGGCTTTCCGAATACCGGCAGCGTGTCGCCGTAGACTCGCTCGAACACGCAATCCTGGTCCACGATCCAATGGCACGCCGGGACCTGATCGAGAAGCATCTCGGCGGGCGAAGGCTCGTGACCGGGCATCGGAAGGTGCCTACATTCTAGCATCGGGCGAGCGGGCCGCCTGCGCGCAGCGGCTGCGGGAAGCCGTCCCCGGAACCATCATATTTTGGGTGCCAGACAACCGTTTTAGTGCAGCGCCGCTTCGCTCCGCATCCACTCCAGGGTTCGACGGATACCTTCGTCGTACGACGTTTTGGGCAGGCCACCCAGTTTCGCGGCCAGCTTGCTGTCGTCCAGAATTACCGGCGTCTCCTGCAGGTACAGCATATCCGCAACTTCCTTCAGGGTGGGGCTCAAGACGCCCGCCATCTTCAGCATGGTGCCGCCTATGGAGCGGTAATCCGGCTCGCGGCCCGCTGCGCGATAGATGCGCGTGATGAAGTCGACGCCGGGGATGGCGTCAACCCCGCCCAGGTTCCACGCTTCCCCGTAGCAATCCTCGCGCCCCGCCAGTTCCGTCAGCACAGGCCCCGCGTCGGGAACAAAGATGAACTCATGCAGCGTATTGGCAGGGCCCATCCAGTTGGCCGTCTTGCCATCGAGCGCGCTGCGAAAGATCTGCCGCGCCAGGCTGCGGCCGTTATGCGGGCCGTAATAGTCCGGCAGCCGCACCACCATGGTGTGCAATCCGCCGGGCTGGTGCGCGTCCGTGACCAGGTCCTCCTGCTGCTTGCGGCACTTGCCTTTGTGCGTCTCCGGCTCGCGCGGATGCGTCTCCGCCACTCGCTGCGTGCACGGTACGCCGTAAGAGAATACGCCGGACACCATCAACAGGCGCGCCACGCCCGCCCGGGCCGCGGCCTCGAGCGAGATGCGCATCAGCACCGGATGCTTGTCGAATTCCGTGTTGGTAACCCCCACCAGGTACACGATCGTGTCCACGCCTTCGGCGGCGCGCTCGGCCTGCTGCGGATCGGAAAGATCGGCCTCCACGATCTCGGCCCCCGCCATGCTCCCGAACCCGGCCGTGAGTTTTTGCAGCGTGCGGCCCACCGCGCGAAACGGGATGCCGAGCCGCACCAGCTCCGGGGCAACTGCGTGCCCGATCGCGCCCGCCGCTCCGAAAATCGCTACCTTTTTCATGCTCGTTGACATTGGATGTGCCCCAGTATAGCGCGCTACAATTGATTTCCATGCCGTTGGAATCGGGCGCCCGCCTTGGTCAGTATGAGATCGCCGCCAAGTTGGGCGAGGGCGCCATGGGTGAAGTGTATCGCGCCCGCGATACCCGCCTGGGCCGCGACGTCGCCATCAAGATTCTGCCCGCCGAATTCGCCCAGAACGCGGACCGGCGCCGCCGCTTCGAACAGGAATGGCGTTCCGCCGCGGCGCTGGCCCATGCCAACATCGTGGCGCTGTACGATGCCGGCGACGACCAGGGCGTCTCCTACATCGTCTCCGAGCTGGTGGAGGGCGAACTGCTGCGCGAACTGATCCGCCGCGGTCCGGTCCCGCTGCGCAAAACGATCGATCTGGCTGCGCAGATTGCCGACGGCCTTTCCGCCGCGCATGCCGCAGGCGTGGTTCATCGCGATCTGAAGCCGGAGAACATCATGGTGACGCGCGACGGCCGCGCCAAGATCCTCGACTTCGGCCTGGCGCGCTATCAGCCTCCTGCCAGCACCGCGCCCGCGGCCACCATGACCGTGACCCAGCCAGGGCTGGTGATGGGCACCGTCGGGTATATGTCGCCCGAGCAGGTCACAGGCTCCCCCGCCGGTCCGCAGTCGGACATCTTCTCGCTGGGGATCATCCTTTTCGAAATGCTCACCGGCAAATTGGCGTTTGAGCGCACCACGTCGGTGGAAACGATGAGCGCCATCCTGCGCGACGAACCGCCCGACCTGCCCGCCAGTGTGCCGCCCGCGATCGCGCAGATTGTCGCGCGCTGCCTGGAAAAGGAACCGTCGCGGCGCTTCCAATCTACGGCCGACCTGGCTTTTGCGTTGCGTGGGGCGGCCGCTCCCAGTTCCGCATCCGGCGCATCGCCTCGCCTGGCGGCCCCGCAGCGGCGCCGGTTCGTGCTACCGGCCGCGGTCGCCGTGCTCGCCCTGGCACTGGCCGCGGCTTTGTTCGCCTTGATCGTCATGCCGCGCGGAGTGGACCTGGAAGCGTACCGGTACACGCCCCTGGCCACCGAATCGCCGCACCAGGACGCGCCGGTCTGGTCGCCGGATGGAAAGAGCATTGCCTACAGCCGCGACATTATCGGAGCCGCCAACGAAATCATGGTGCGCAACCTGGATTCGCTGGTGCCCGTCCTGGTTGCCCGTGCCGACGCGCGGTCCCTGTTCTGGTCCGCAGACGGCACACGCCTCAACTATGTTACCGAGACCGGCATCTGGTCGATGAGCCGCGCCGGCGGCCAGGCAACGCTGATCCTGAAGGGCAACTATGGCGATGCTGCCCCGTCCCCAGACGGGAAGGCGCTGGTGCTTTGGCTGATCTCCAGCGAGGAGCACAAGAAGGAGCCGAAGATCTGGGTCTCTTCTCCTCCTGGCGCTCCGCCGCGAAAATACGAGCCGGTTGTGTTCGAAGAGGAAGGCTCGTTCAATCCGGTCCACCTGCGTTTCGCGCCGGACGGCCGCAAGATTCTGCTCGCCAAGCCCACCGCGATTGGACCGGAGCTGTGGATCCTTCCTTTTCCCGACGGCCGCGGCGCGTCAGGCAAGCCTCGCCGGGTGTTCACTTCTTTGCAGGCCAGCGCCGAGTGGCCGCCCGAATTCAGTTGGATGCCCGATAGCAAGCACCTGGTGATGTCCTTCCCCGGTCCCACTCATCCCCAGCCGCAGCTTTGGATGGCGCACGTGGAAGATGAGGATCTTGACCCTCTCACCGCCGATGAAGGAATCAAGGTTCGCCCCGCCGTTTCGCCAGACGGCAAGAAGATCGCCTACGCCTCGATGCTGCTCAATTTTGACATCGTCGGAATCCCTGTCGCCGGCGGCGCGGTGCAACCAGTGATCGCGACCAGCCGGGACGAAATGTTCCCCGCCTGGTCGCCCACAGCGCCGCTGCTGGCCTACGTCACCAACCGCAGCGGGCCGCAGGAAATCTGGCTGCGGAACGCGCAGGACGGGTCCGACCGTCCCCTGGTGACGCAACGCGATTTCCCCGGCGACGAAACGCTCGCCCTTTGGACTCTTGCCGTCTCGCCAGACGGCACACGCGTGGCGTATGCGCGGAACAGCTCCCAGCACCTGGGCCGCATCTGGATTTCTCCGCTGACCGGCGGCACACCGATCGCCGTCACCCGATCGGACAATTTCGAATTCAGCCCGGCATGGTCACCGGATGGCAACTGGCTTAGCTTCTCTTCCAGCGCCGGGGGCCTGATGAAAGTCCGCGTCGGCGGGACGGAGCCGCCTGTGATGGTGCATGACGACAACTGCCGGGGAACCGCACAGTGGTCGCCGGATGGCCAATGGATCGCCTGTACGGTTGAGGACGGAATCCTGCTGATCTCGCCGGACGGGAAGCAGACGCGCAAAGTCGGGAAGCGGAAGGCTTGGGTGGCCTGGGCGAGCGACGGCCGTCAACTCTATGCTTTGTCGCATGGAGAAGGCGCGAAATGGCGGCTCGATTCGATCGACGCGGCCAGCGGATCAGAGCGCACCATTTCGGATCTGGGCTCGCAATACTTTTTTGCCGGCGCCAACGGTGAGTCGTTCTCGCTCAGCCTTTCCAGCGATCACACTTCTTTGGCGGCTTCGGTCCTAAACTATGAATCCGATATCTGGATGCTCGAAGGCTTCGCCCAGCCCCGCGGCTGGCTGGGCCACCTGTGGCCCTTCGGGCATTGAGACCTGGTGGGGCATGGTTTAGCTTGCCAGCGCCCGCTTGCTGGATAATGGAAAGCACATGACGGTTGAAATCGAAGGCGTCACTCTTCACCTGGCTCATCCCGATGAACTGGCAGTTGAGTGGGTGGGGCAAAGCGAGCTGATGCGCCACCTGCTGGCGGCGTGGATGGTGATCAACGACCAGGATCTGCCGATGAGCCCGCGCTTGCTCGGCAAGCCTGGCGTCGGCAAGACCACCCTCGCCTACGCCGCTGCCAAGCGCATGGGCCGGGAAGTCTACATTTTGCAAGCCACCCTCGATACGCGTCCGGAGGACCTGCTCGTCACCCCGGTGATCGAGGGGACCGGCAGCCTTCGCTATGTGGCTTCGCCCCTGGTCACGGCCATGATTCGTGGCGGCATTGCCATCGTCGACGAAGGCAACCGCATGAGCGAAAAGAGTTGGGCCAGCCTGGCGCCGCTGCTCGACAACCGCCGCTACGTGGAATCGATCGTGGCCGGCATCAAGATCAGGGCGCACCCGCAGTTCCGCCTGGTGGCGACCATGAATGACGATGCCTCCACCTTCGAGCTGCCCGAGTACATCCATTCCCGGCTGCAGCCGCAGATCTTCATCGACTTTCCGGAGCGCGACGAGGAACACCAGATTCTGCGCGAGAATCTTCCCTTCGCCGAAGAGCGAATTCTCGACTACGTCACCGACTTCCTGCAAATGGCGCACGCTGCGGACGAGCGTTACACGGTGCGCGACGGTATCAACGTCGCCCGCTTCGCCATCAAACTGAAGAACCTCGCCACCCAGAAGACTCACGAGCACGAGGCTTTGGAGATTTCCATCACCCGCGTCCTCGGAGAGGAAGCGCTGCGTTATGCCCGAAGACGGCCTGCCGATTCCTGAAGCCGGCAGCCTGCAGCGCGGCCGGTTCACCTATTTCCCCGTGGCGCCAGGCCGCCTCGAGTTCGCAATCGAAGTGCGCCAGGCCATCCTCCGCGAAAAGCCGCAAGTGATCGCGCTGGAACTCCCGGCCAGCCTGCAGCAGGATTGGATCCGCGGCGTCGAACGGCTGCCGCAGATGTCGCTGATCTTCTATCCGGAGGATGACGAGGCGGCTTACGTGCTCGTCGAGCCGGCCGACCCGTTCACCGAGGCCATTCGCACCGGCCTCGAAGTCGGCGCCGAGATTGTTTTCGCCGATCCCGAGGCCGGCGAGCGGCCGCACTTGTCCGACTCCTACCCGGATCCGTATGCGATTCGTGCCATCGGCCTCGAGCGTTACGTCGAAGCCTATCGCGTCTACCCGCAGCCGCGCTCGGAGGAGATTTCGCGCCATGCCGCCGGGATCGCCTGGAAGCTGCAGGGGGTTGACCCGCTGGCCCGCGCGTTCGTCGTGATCTCGCTCAACCTGCTCGACCCGGTGCTAGACGCCATGGAAGAGCCGCAGGCGCAGCCGCTCGCGCGCAGCCACCGCGAAGGCATCGAACTGCTGAACCCGCACCCGGATTCGCTGTCCGAGATCGCGGTCGAATATCCCCAGCTTCAGTGGCGCTATGAAGGCTACCGCGCGGCCATGACCGATCACAACGTGATCGACCGGCGCCACGCCCAACTGGCGGTGCTGCTGGCGGCGGAAAAGGAATACGAGGCCTCCACCGGCGAACGGATCGCCCACTGGCAGCGCCGCCTCCTGGCGCGCTACACGCGCAACCTGGCGTTGGCCGCGCACGAATTGTGCGCCGGCATCTTCGATATGGCCGTGGCCGCGCGCGGCGTCGCCGACGACAATTACGCGTGGGATGTGTGGGAGGCCGCCGGCAAGTATCCGCCGCAGACTCTGGAATCGCCGCTGCTCACGGTCCGCATTTCCGGCGACCAGATGTGGCGCGACACCCGCCACATACGCCTTCGCCGCCGTCTGCCCAGCACCAAGCGCCGCCTGCGGCCGTTCGGATTGAAGCCGCGCAAAAAGGAGAAGTTCCCGGGCGAATGGGCCAGCCAGGTCGACGGCACTGGCATCTGCTCCTACCCGCCCGAAGACCTGGTGGTGGAAGACTACGGCCGCTTCCTGAAGAAGAAGGGCAAGAACCTGCTTTCGGAAGACCGCGTCCGCGTCGAGCCATTTACCACCTCGATCCTCGACGGCATCGATATGCGCGAGACCATCCGCAAATGGTACGAGCACCGCATCTATGTGCGCCAGTTTCAGAAGATGCACGGAGAGGTCGGCTCCATCGTGGTCATCTTCGATGAAGACCGCGACGATCGTTATCCGTTCACCACCACCTGGACGGGCGAGAGCCAGAATGAATCGGACATGGCGTTTTATTCCACTTTCCCCTTTGACAACCTGGTGGGACCGGGCATCGGCCGCGCGGAATACGGTGGCTTTCTGATGAGCCTGCCGCCGCATCGCATGTACGACGTCTGGCGCGACTCCGACTACGAATACGCCGAGTCCAAATCGGAACGCCTGTTACTGGCCGCGCTGGACTACTCCATCCACCGGTACGTCGTTTATGTATCCGCCAGGCCGCCACGCTCCATCTTCAAGACCATCGCCTCGCGCGTTGGCCGCACTGTTGTCTATATCCCCATCGGCCAGCTCTCGCCGGTTTCGTTAAAAAAAATCCGCGTCGTTCATGTGCTCGACGGCCACGCCAAGCGGGCCATCGCCAAAGACTATTTGTGGTGACGTGGGGCGGGTCCCCGACCTGCCGGGAATTCCGGGGTGAAGCTTGTTTCGGGGACACTAAGGCCGAAAGGGATGGGGAGAAATGAATGAGACGTTGCGGGTGGCCGGGCTTCGCGGACTTATCGCCGTGCGTATCGGCCACCCGATGGATTGAGTGGGAACTTCGATGATTTAGGCCCGCTGGATGGCGGACACATCCTTGCCGATTCGTTCCTTGCTCTCTGATATCCGGCGGGCGGCAATGACGGCTATCCGTATACCGCCGGCGGTCATGAATTCCAGAATCCAGAGTCTTCCGTCGAGATCCGACCCATTAGGGGACCCCGCAGGCCTTTGAGGGGCGCCGGAAGTTCAGAACCAACACAGTGCAACGATCCCTGGCCAGGGAGAAGGACTAGCGGCGGTGCCTGGCGCCACAGTCCCAATTTCAGGGTAAGGGGTGTGTCAAGGGATTCGAGGGTTAAGTGATTGGAAGAACAGAGAAGACGCCGTGTGACTGGAGCGCGCGGGCCGGGCATGCCCGGCCCCCTACGGGGCGAGGTAGGACGGACCATCGGGGTTTGTGGTCTGTCATTTTCGGGGTGCAAGAACAAACCACAAAAACAAAGACGCAAGACAAAAACAAATGACAGACGACACAAAACGATCGTCTGTCCTACATGGGCAGATTTCTTGGTTACATGTATTCCGGTATCTGAATTCCGAGGATTCCGGCGGTGCGCTCCAGTTGGCGGCGGAAGAAGTCGGTCATCCACAAGAGGAAGACCTTCCTCTCCCGGTGCTCCTCCTGCAGGATCGGGTATTGGTGATAGAAGTTGTTGAAGGCCTGCGCCAGTTGGAAGGCGTAACGGGCGACGTGCGCCGGTTCGCCCGCGCTCAAAGCGCCGGCCAGGGCGGAATCGGCCTTGGAAGCCGCCAGCAGCAACTGCCAGAAGTCCTCGGATTGCAGCTGGCGCGCCAGCGCCTCACGGGAAAGCTCGGCCGCGAAATCGGGCAGCGTCTCGCCGCGCTCCTCGAGTTTGCGCAGAATGTTGCGGGCCCGCACCGCAGCGTACTGCACGTAGGGGCCGGTCTCGCCTTCAAAGCTCAGCGCCTCCTGCAGGTCAAACGCGATCACCGAGGTGCGCGTGAATTTCAGCAGGAAGTAGCGCAGCGCGCCGATCGCAATCTGCTGCGCCACGCGCTGCCGCTCGGCTGCCGGCTTGTCCATGTGCCGGGCATCCACTTCCAACAGCGCTTTCGCGATCAGGTTGTCCATCAGGTCGTCGGCTTTGACGCCGAGGCCTTTGCGCCCGGAGACCTCCACGTACGGCCGCTGTTGGTCTTCTTCCGAGAGAGGAATTCCCAGATCGGCGCAGCAGCGCGGTGACAGCGCCACCATCTCATACGAAAAGTGGATCGATTGCTCCGCCTGCGCCGTATACCCCAGACCGCGCAGGCCTGCCGCCACCACGTCCTGCAGGTAAGACTGGCGCGCGTCGATCACGTTATACACGCGCGACCCTTGCCCGAAGTGGTGCTCGCCGCCGGTGGGCTGATCGGTCGACACCCAGAGGACGCGTCCATCGGCGTAGGTCATGAGCGGCCGGTAGTGAAAATCCTTGCCCAGCAGGCCGAACTTCCAAAGCTGATAGGCGATATCCTTGCCCACGTAAGTCACGGTGCCGTCGGAGCGCACGATCACCTTGCCCTCTTCGGAGAGCCCCGGCATCACCCAGCAGCCCGCATTCTTGCCTTCGGTTTCCAGGTAGATGGCCTGCCGCTCTTTGAGCTGTTCGAAGGCGGCGGCCCAGAACTGCAGGTGCAGGATTTCGCTTTCGCGCGGCAGCACATCGTATTCCACGTCGAGCCGCAGCATGGTCTTCAGATGGGCCTGCACAATGGCGTCCGCCACCAGGTGCGCCATGGCGGCGAGTTCACCGGCGCCGGCTTCGATGGAATGCAGCGTCTGGCTGCGCCATGCCAGCGACTCCGGCTGTTCTTTGTAATAGCTCGAAGTGCGCGCGTAGAGGTCCCAGCAGTAATAATCGAAGCGCACGGCGGGATCGGCCAGCAGCGCCTCGACATCGGCCGGAGTCTTGTGTTCCAGAAAATGGAATCCCACCACGACGTCGGCCACCTGCACGCCGGTGTTGTCGATGTAGTTCTGCACCTCGACCTGCGCTCCGGCAGCGCGCAGCATGCGGACGAAGGTGTCGCCCAGCGTGGCGTTGCGCAGGTGGCCGATATGCGCGGCCTTGTTGGGATTGATGTTGGTGTGCTCGACGATAATCTTTCCGCCGGGGGCGTCGCCGTAGGGCACGATCGCCCGCAACTGATCCGCATAGGCAGCGCGGTCGAGCCGGACATTGATGTAGCCGTTGCCGGCCACCTCCAGCGCTGCCACCCCCGGAATCGGCCCGATCTCGGCGGCCAGCTCGGCGGCGATTTTCTTCGGCGGCTGGCGCAGTTGTTTGGCAAGCTGGAAGGCTGCCGGCACCGCGATTTCGCCGAAATCACTCTGCCGGGGCTGCTCGATCACCACGCTCAAATCCACGCCGTAGCGGACCTGGATGTGCGCGCGAAACGCGGCTGCGACTTGTTTTTCAATGGATTGGAACACGGGAACCTACGAGTATAACAGCCGCCCAAAAAGCGGCTGCTCAGGCAAGGCTTGCTGGCGCCGCAGGTCGCCCGTTCGTAGCGGTATTTGCGCTGAGTTCCAAATATTAGGGACTCATTTGCGCCACAACAGCAAGGCAAAGTGTTGCGAGTTTGACACGGTGATAAACCGCATTGTCGTGTATAATCAATCATATAGAATTCGGATTTTGGCGTGCTACATGGGAAGTCCTATGCGCTTGAGGCAATTGCTTGCGGTTTGAGACGACCATTCGCCGGCCGGTGGAAGCATCGGGAATCGGGCTGCATAGCGGCGTATCGGTAGGCATCCGGGTGGTACCGGCGCCAGCCGGAACCGGCATCGTTTTTCTGCGCACGGACCTGGAGAATTTCGCGATTCCAGCCAGCTGGCGGCACGTGGCGCGAGTCAGTTACGCGACCAGCCTGATGCGGCAAGGCGTCCTCATTTCCACCACCGAACACCTTTTGAGCGTGTTCTACGCGATGGGGATCGACAACGCCTATGTGGAGATCGACAACCTCGAGGTGCCCATACTGGATGGGAGCGGTCTGCCGTTCGTGCGGTTGATTGAGCAGGCGGGGCTCCAGCATTTTCGGCGCCGGCGGCGGTACCTGCGAATCCGCCGGCCGATCTCGGTGGAAGATAAGGGCAAGCGGATCAGCATCCTGCCAGCGGACAGTTTTCGTTTGACCTGCGACACCGATTATCCGGAGCCGGTGGGCCGGCAGTCTGTGGAACTGGAAGTGACGCCGGCGCGCTTCGCCTCCGAGCTGGCGTTTGCCCGCACCTTCGGGTGGGAGGCGGACCTGGCGCAGATGCGGAACATGGGTCTGATTCGCGGGGCGTCGCTGGATAACGCGGTCTGCTTCACCAACGGCGGCGTGATGAACCAGGACGGGCTGCGAGCCGCCGATGAATGTTGCCGCCATAAGGCGCTCGATCTCATTGGCGACCTGGCGCTGCTGGGAAGGCCGTTACTGGGGCACGTCATCGCGGAGCGGGCCGGCCACGCCATGCACGCCGCGCTGGTGGCGCGCATTATGTCGGACGCGAGCATTTACGAGATCCTCACCTTCGACCAGTTAGCTTCGCGCGTGGCGCAGGCTTTGGTCCGTTGAACCAATTCAAATTCGCCGCCCTCCACCGGTAGGGGCCGGACATGCCCGGCCCGCGTCTGTGCAGGACACAACCTAACGAATTGCAACTTTGTCCGGCCGTGCGGGTTGGAGTAGGCTGAGAGTCACGGGCACCCCGCGTCCCCCGGGTTCATTCCAAAAGGAGTCCGTATGAAAAGCCATTCGACGGGGACCAGCGTGTTGTTGGCCCTGATCATTTCCGCCGGCCAGGCCTTGGCGCAAACCAGTACTCCAACCTTCGAAGCCGCGGTATCCACAGGCGTAGTAGGCTTGATGCCGTCTTCACAAACGGCTCAATTGAATGTGCTCAACCTGGCCAACCCACTCACCACCACTCAGACCGCCACACCTTGCCCGGTCGATCTGGAGTTTCGCGATGCCCAGAACAATGTGAAGAAATCGCTGCAGGTAACCAACCTTTCAGCCGGCACCGCCGCCTCCCTGACATTCACTCTTTCGGATTTGCCCGCGGGAACAGTGGTATTCCGGTTGGACATTCGCGGCGTGGTAAAGAGCAATCCGATCGTTACCGGGCCGGTCGCCTCCGGGACGGCAACCATGATTCCTTTCGGCGCCTGCCCTCTGATGACCACGCTGGAGCTGTTTGACACCACCACCGGCATCACCCAGACGTTCACCAGCGACACGCGGCCGTTTGGAATTCCGCTGGCCGTGCCGCTGACGTTGACGCGTTGAGGGTGCCGCAGTGTTCCGGGGGCAGGCCGGGCCTTGCCCGGAGCAAAGTGGCCGGGCCTTGCCCGGCTGCACCGATTCACAATCGGTGCGCAGGTTTGCAACCTGCCCCACACGGAAGAAAAGCCGAGACGACTCCCGGCTCAGCAGGTTGGACAGCCTGCGCCACGGGGCTCAGCGCACGGTGATCGTTTTGCGCAGCCTGACGTAAGCCGAGGAGGCAGCTGCCAGGATCTCCACAGACTCCGGCTCCACGACGAATTTGTTGGCGGCCTCGTCCCAATACGCCAGCGACTCTGCCTTCAAGGGCACCGTCACTGTGCGCATCTGCCCGCGCGGAATATTGACCCGGCTGAAGCCTTTCAGTTCGCGGGCCGGGCGGTCCACCTTGGACCCGAGGTGCCGCACGTAGAACTCGACCACCTCGTCGCCATCGCGCGCGCCAGTATTGGTGACGTCCACGCTGACGGTGACCTCGCTGCCGGCTTGCAGCCGATTCGCGCTGGTGCGCAGGTTTGCGTATTGGAACGTCGTGTAGCTCAAGCCGAACCCGAAGGGGTAGAGCGGTTCTTCCTTGGCGTACATGTAAGTCCGTCCGTGGCGGATGTCGTAGTCCATCATCGGCGGCAGCTGTTCCAGCGATTTCGGCCAGGTGTGCACCAGCCTTCCCGCCGGGTTGTAATCGCCGAAGAGCACGTCGGCGATCGCCGTGCCTTCCTCCTGGCTGTTGTGGCTCATGTGAATGATGGCCGGCACATTTTGCTGCGTCCAGTTGATGGCGTAAGGAGCGCTGGCGATCAGCACCACCACCGTCTTGGGATTCGCCTGGTAGACTTCTTTGACCAGGTCTTCCTGTTCGAGCGTCAGCGACTGGCGGTCGCTGCCCTCCATGCCTTCGCTGGGAATCGCGCATCCGCCGGTCGTCATTAGACCCTGCAGGAGCTGCTGCGGCGTGCGGCCGCAAGTGGGATGGTTGCCGACCACGACGATTGCCAGGTCGGCAGACTGTGCGGCATTCATGGCGGCTCCGTCTTTATTGTCGACCGCGTGGCGCACTTCGACGCCGGCGCCGAGCTTGGCCCGAATGGCTGCGAGCGGCGTTACCGCGTACGGCGGCACGCCGCCGTAGAAGTCCGGGAGCACCTCGTTGGCGCGCGGGCCTATGACGGCGACCGTTTTGATGGCGCGCCGGTCCAGCGGCAGCAGGTTCTGAGTGTTCTTCAGCAGCACGACGGATTCGCGCGCCACGCGCAGCGCGATGGCGTTGTCCGCGGGCGAGTTCACCGGGTCAGGAGCACCCTTCAGCTTCGAGTAAGGAACCAGTGCGGGCGGATCGAGCAGTCCCAAGCGCAGTGCGGTGCGCACGCTGCCGCGCAGCACCGCGTCGAGATCCGCTTCGGTGATCAGCTTGTCCGCCAGCGCGCCATTGACGGCCGTTTTGTAGTCTTCGAAGATGGTCAGGAACATATTGATCCCGGCCTTGATGGAAGCCGCCGCGGCCTGCTTCAGATCCGCGTAAGCCTTGTGCTGGCTCACCAGGTTGCCGAGCGAGCCGGCATCCGTGCAGATGATGCCGTCGACGCCCCACTCCTTCACGGTGATGTTCTTGAGGATCGGATTCACCGTCATCGGCACGTGATTCCAGGCGTTATAGGATGCCATGTAGGCGCGGGCGCCGCCGTCTACGAATCCCATGCGGAAGGGCACCGAGTAATACTCGCGCAGCAGGCGCACGTCAAAGTCCGACGACGAGCCGTAGCGGCCATGCTCGTTGCTGTTGGCCAGGAAGTGCTTCAGCAGGCTGGCAGCCTGCCAGTACTTGGGGTCGTTGCCCTGAATGCCGCGAATCAGCGCGGCCGCCATAGTGCCGTTGAAGAACGGATCCTCGCCATAGGATTCCTGCGTGCGGCCCCAGCGGGGGTCGCGCGCCAGATCGGCGTTGGGCGTGAGCAGCACCAGGAACGACCTCGCGTTCTTTCCGTTTTCGAAGATGTAGCGGGCTTCGGAGCCGATTACGCTGCCCGCCTGCCGGACCAGGTCCGGATCCCAGGTACGCCCCAAGCCGACGCCCTGAGGGAACTGCGTGGTGGGAGTGGGCAGCGTTCTCGCCTCCGGTGGGACATTGGGAAACGCCTCGATCAGCGTCTGCATGGGTCCGCCCAGGACCACGCCGCTGAGCGCTTCACCGATCGCGGTGCCGCGAATACCCAGCCGGGGAACGGCCACGCCGGAGGTGCCCAGGCTGGTTACCTTCTCGTCCAGCGTCATCAACGACAAAACGTTGTCGATGCGCTTCTCCGCGTCGAGCGCCGGATCTTGAAACGGGTGCTGATATTGCGCCCGCGAGGCTGTAGAAAATGCCAGTGACAGCACGCTCAGGATTATCAGTGTCTTCATCGTGGAACACCCTTCTTGGTTACAATGCCGCCACGCGTCCGCTCCCTCACGGTCGCGGCTCCGATTCAAGAGTGACCACCGCGACGCTGAGGCCGCGCAGCGTGAGCTTGTTCGCGCTCATCGCCACCCGCCCAGGTTCGCCGCCCTTCGTGGTTTGGTCGACATACTGCACTTCGCTGACGCGGCCGGTGATGATCAACTCAGTGTTACGGTCGCGCTGATTCACCAATAGCAGCTTGCGCTCTCCCTTGGGCGAGATCATCCCCAGCGCATAGACTCCGGAAGTCCCGCTCGACGTCTTCACGATCCGGTCGCCGGGATGGAAGTTGTTCTCGAGCAGTTCCAGGACGCGCAGGCGGGCATTCGGGGCGCCGGTGTTCCAGTCGACCATCGATACGCTGGGAAACTGGGTCGGGTACCCGACCAACTGCGATTCACCCGCGATGTCGATACCCATGCTGGCAAGATTACCGAACAAGTACGCGTAGCAGGCGCCGGACAGGTTCCAGTAGGAATCCGGGATGGGAGGCTTGCCGTTCGGGTCTCCCGCCAGGATGCTGCCAATCTCATTGATTGTGGTTTGTGTCGCCGGGGACAGGCGCTGGCGGATGGCTTCGATGTAGCGCACCGTGGCAAGGAAGCGGTCCGCCTGGTCGAAGAACGTGTACTGCTGCACCCCCGGGCTCTCGTCTTCGTGCGGCGTTGCATAGAAGTGGTACGAGATCATATCGAGCGGGACACCCGGCCGGTGATTCTGCGGGTTGAGGAAATACTCGAACATCCGCGGATTGTCGGACGGCGCTGCCAGCGCCAGGCCTACGAATTTCACTTCCGGCGCCGCCTCGTGTATGGCGGAGACGATCGCGTCGTAGCGCGCGGTGTATTGCTCGGGGGTCATCTCGTGCTCGAAATCAACCTCATTCAAGACTTCCCAGTAAGCGATCTTGAAGTGATGGCCGGATTCGCGGCGAATCCCCAGCTCATCGGTGAAGCCGCCATTTGTATACCAGCTCACCAGGCGCGCGTAGTAATCGCCCAGCTCCTTGCCCGAGGGATCGCGCAGTTCCGTGCCCTGCGTGTAGTTCCAGACGACCTCGTCGGGGTTGGCAGGATATTTCACCGGCTCGGCCGTCTTGAACATCCATTGCGGAATGGTGCTGAAGTTGAGGATGACCGGATGCCCCTTGGTGGCGTTGAGGAAGTCCAGCGTCATGGGGTCGATTATGGAGAAATCCCAGGAAGTCTTCCCGGCGGTTGGAGGGTCCAGTTCGGCTACGGCAAGCTTCGGGTATGGCAGCCATGGGACGTAGCGCACGTAGTCTGCGCCGACGCGTTCGAGTTCGGTGAACACGCGGTCATGAATCGCCGATCCGCGGCGGAGCGGAGGGTTGACCACCACCTGCAGGGTCGCGGTGGTCTTCGAGACGCGCTCCACCCTGTCCCAGTGCACGTCGACCTGCTGGGCGAGGGCTGTCGCGGCAGCGATGAAAACTGCGAGAATGATGGGCTTCATAACTCTCCTGGGCTGTGGCGCACGCACTCGTGCGTGCCGCGTCCCCACTCCTGGGGACGCTGGGCCGGGGAAGAAACGTGTCCGCATGAGTGCGGACACGGCACGTTGAGAACGTGCGCCACGTTTAGCACACGCGCACCGCTTCGATCCCGAGCAGCGCCCCAAGTTTCTGAAGGCGCGAGGCGATGTGGCCCACGCCGACGGCGCAATGATGGGCGGGACCTTGCGCGTTCCACTCCGTCATGAACCGGCGCGCGCCGATGGGGAAGCGGTAACGGCTGTTGGTGTTGCCAATTTCGAGAATGGGGCCCGGCACCGATTCCGCTTCCGCGGTGAGCAGCTTCAGCCGGCCGTCCACGCCCTCGCCGACGGAGAGCAGCGTCACCGGTCCGTGTTTGACCGACATTTCCACCGACAGGCCGCGGCCCACTTTACCGTGGTACACACCGAGCGGCCGTACCTTGGTCTTGCCCTCGGCTACGCCCAAATGGCCCGGGCCGTCATGCCCCATCAGGATCACGTCGTCGCGGAAATCGGTGGCGTAGAATTCGGTGAACGAGCCGCCGGCGCCGAAGGAATGCATGATTTTCATCGCCTGCGCATTCTTCACTTCGTACTCGCCGGCCACCGGAATACCGCGCGCCGTGAGCAGGCTGGTGCCCAGGATGATGGAGCTGATGGCGTCCTCGTTTTCCGCGACGCCGGTGCCCTGGTAGTAATACGCCAGTGATCCCAGCGCATGAGCTTCGACCAGCCGGTCGAGCGCCACCGACGTGCGCGCGGCGCGGCGCAGTTCGTCCGCGGAGCAATCCGGCTGGACATCGAAAACCTCATGGAAGTTGCGCGCGCGGGCGTCAACCTCGGCTTCGGTGGCGGCGCGGCGCAGCGCGGCCAGCTCGTCCACTTCCACCAGCTCGATGTGGCCGCCGAAAGTGGCGCACTGCAAGGTGAGGTCGGAGTAAATATCCAGCATGCCGCCGTAGTAATGGCCCATCAGGCCGAGGCGGTTGTGCTCCATCACGGATGCCACGCGTGCCGCGTCGAGCCAGCCGGCGACCTCCTCCCAGGCGGCGGGATCGCTCTCCAGCACCCCGGTCACCTGGAAGAAGGGCACGCGGCAGCGGCGGAAGACATTGGCGATTTCCGGAACCGGGCATGCCTGGCACGAGCTCAGCCATTCACCCGTCATGCGCCCGCGATCGCCCATTTTGTTGAAGGACGAATAATCGATGGCTTCGCCGGGCGCGAGATTCAGGATGACGACCGGGACCTTGGCCCGGCGCACCACCGGGAGGACCGTCGAGGACAGGGCATAGGTGGAGACATGGAGAAAGATGAGATCGACATCCGCGCGCCGGAACTCGTGTCCGGCGGACGCCGCTTTTTCCGGTGTGTCGATCATCCCCAGGTTTACGACGGTCACGCCGGGCTGCTGCAGGTGGCCGGCGACGCGCCGGTTGTAGCCGGTCAGTTTGTCCAGCAGCCCTTCGAACTGCGGCCAGTACGCGTCGAGGCCGATACTGAACAGGCCTACGCGAAGCTGGTGGGACGAGGCCTCGATCGGCATAGAATCGTAGCGGCAGCAGCCATTCTAACTCCGCGACCGGCGCCCAGTTTAGGCCCTATGCGGCTGGCGCGGCGAGGGGAAAAGCCGAGACGACTTTCGGCTCAGCAGGCTGGACAGCCCGCGCCACGGGACACGCGGAGCGGCGGCGGTCGCATTCTCCGAGAAAAATATCGTCCGGCGATGTCGAGAACCGGCTTTCTGCTCCGACTCCATCATGAAAGCGCACAAACCAGTGCGAGAATCGAAAGGAGCGAAAGACGATGAAGTACATTTTGATGATGAATTGCCCGAAGCACGGTTATGAGTGGTTCGGCACCTTGCCCAAAGAGGTCATCCAGGCGCACATGGCGTTCATGCACGGTCTCAACAAGGACCTCCGCGAGTCCGGAGTATTGGTTTCCACGGAAGGCCTGGCCGACCCGAAGCAGGCGAAACACGTGCGAGCCGGCAACGACGGCGCGCCGATCACGGACGGCGTATTTCCGGAAGCGAAGGAGTACCTGGCTGGCTATTGGATCGTTGACGTGGAGAGTCCGGAGCAGGCCTACGCGATCGCCGCGCGGGCGTCGGCCGCGCCGGGGCCGGGCGGGGGGCCGATCAACATGCCGATCGAGGTGCGACAAGTAATGAGCTCGGCGCCCGAAGAATGGCAATGACGCCCGGCGCAGCCGACGAGCGTACCGAGCATCTGTTGCGTGAGTTCGCGCCGCAGGTGCTCGGCGCGGTGATCCGCCGCTTCCATGACTTCGCGTCCGCCGAAGACGCCGTTCAGGAGGCTTTGCTGGCTGCAGTGATGCAGTGGCCGCGGGAGGGCCTGCCCGACAATCCCCGCGGCTGGCTAATTCAGGTCGCCTCCCGGCGCATGACCGATCATGTGCGCAGCGAGACGGCACGCCGGCAGCGGGAGACTGCCGCGGCCCTCGAACTCGACCAAGTGGCGCCGGCGCCCGGTATCGAGGACGAGACGGACCAGGACGACACGCTCGTCCTACTCTTCATGTGCTGTCACGCCGCGCTGACAACGTCATCGGCAATCGCCCTGACGCTGCGCGCGGTGGGCGGCTTGACGACGGCCGAAATCGCCAGCGCCTTCCTGGTGCCGGAGGCGACCATGGCGCAGCGCATCAGCCGGGCCAAGCAGAGCATCAAGGCTTCCGGCGTTCCATTCCGCATGCCGACCAGCCACGAGCGGGCGGAGCGGTTGCGCGCCGTGCTGCACGTCCTCTACCTGATCTTCAATGAAGGCTACACCAGCAGCGCCGGCCCGCACCTGCTGCGGAACGAGCTATCCGGCGAGGCGATCCGGCTGGTGCGCATCGTTCACGACTTGCTCCCGGAAGACACCGAGGTGGCGGGGTTGCTGGCGCTCATGCTGCTGACCGACGCGCGGCGCGCGGCACGCACTTCGCCCGGCGGCGAGTTGATTCCGCTCACAACGCAGGACAGAACCCTCTGGGACCGGGGCGAGATCGCCGAGGGTGTCGCGCTCCTCACCGCGACCCTGCCGAAGGGGTCGGTTGGCGTGTACCAGCTACAGGCCGCGATCGCGGCCGTCCATGACGAGGCTGCCAGCGCCGAAGATACCGACTGGCCTCAGATCCTGGCGCTTTATGATCTCCTGAAACACATGTCTGACAATCCCATGGTGCTGCTGAATCACGCCGTCGCGACGGCCATGGTGCGTGGCCCCGTAGCGGGACTCGAACTGCTGGATGCGCTGGAGGCCGGCGGGCGGCTGGTCGGCCATCATCGGCTGGATGCCGTACGCGCCCATCTGCTGGAACGAGCCGGAGACCATCAGGCCGCGATTACGCACTACCGGATCGCCGCCGGCCGGACCACCAGCCTGCCCGAACGGAACTACCTCTTCACGCAGGCTGCCCGTCTGCAGGAGAGCGCCACGAAGCAGGCGCCGGGCGAATCCGCAAGCTGATCCTATTGTGAGGACATCGTGCCGGGGCAAGGGCGAGGCATGCCTCGCCCCTACAACGGACTCGTAGAGGCCGGGCTAACCTTATTTTTCCTTCGCGAACACGGGGATGCCGGAGCGCCGGGAGCGGCGCACGGACTGTGTGCGACTCGTCTTCACGCTAAACTAAGGTTTCTCCGCAAAACAACATGCCTGGGATCTACGGCCGCTGGATCGATAATTGGGAACGCAAACTGGCGACGCGCGACACCAACCGGGTGGTGCGGCCGTTTGAGTGGGGCCTGGACTGGCTCGGCAGACTTGAATTTCCGGCGCTGCCGGATCACGTGAACGGGCATGCCCGCGAAGCGCTCGACCGTTTTGCCCGCGAGGCGGTGGCCGGTTCGGATCGTTTCTTTTCCTACCGGACGCCGGCGGATTATCAGTTGGTGGACGGCCATCTCACTTTTACGAGCCCGGTAGACACGCTGTACCCGGAGAACAACACCGTGCACTCGCTTTGGTTTCCCGCCGAGCGGGACCGCGGGAGAGCGGTGCTGGTGCTGCCGCAATGGAACGCCGGCGCGGACGGCCACGTGGGGCTGGCCAAGCTGCTGAACCGCTTCGGCGTCAGTGCGCTGCGGATGAGCATGGCGTACCATGCAGAGCGCATGCCGGCGGAGCTGGAGCGCGCCGACTACCACGTTTCCAGCAACGTAGGGCGGACGATTCACGCCTCGCGGCAATCGGTGGTGGATGCGCGCGCCTGCCTGGACTGGCTGGCCGCGCGCGGCTACCAGCGGCTGGCGATTCTGGGCACGAGCCTCGGGTCCTGCGTGGCGTTCATCACCGCCGCGCACGACGCCCGAATCAAGTTGGGCATCTTTAACCACGTGTCGATGTACTTTTCCGACGTGGTCTGGACCGGCCTCTCCACCCAGCACGTGCGCAAAGGATTCGGCAGTGACGTCTCGCAGGACGATCTGCGCCGCTACTGGTCGCCGATCAGCCCGGCCGCGTACCTGCACCGCATGGAGACCCGCAAAATGCCCAGCCTGTTGATCTGGGCCAAGCACGACAGCAGCTTCCTGCCGGTTTACTCGAAGCAGGTGCTGAGCGCCTTCCGCGAGATGGATCTGCCGCACGAAGTCTACTCGCTTCCCTGCGGTCATTACACCACGGGACGGCTGCCGTTCAAGCTGATGGATGGGCTCGCCATGTGCCGGTACGCAGCGCGAAATCTGTAACCGCAATACTACATGTCGTAGGAGAATTCGCCATATGGCCTGCATATGGAAAACAGTATTGACATTGAAATGTCTCCATGCGACTATTTTTTTATCACTGGGAAAGGAGGTGGTCCAGAGAAGATGGAAAGTAACAAGCGACCGCAGGAGGTGGCCGACTGTTAAAGTCGAGCCTCTAACGTAGCCGACGCCCGCTACCAGTTGGCGGGGTCAAGTTCCTGTGGACCGGCTGCCTCTTGCGCAACCAAAGCCTCAGGTTTTCTCCAAGGCTAGCAACCCCCGTGGTTCCTGACACGGCCACGGGGGTTTCAAGTTTTGCTATACTGAAAGTCTCGAAAGGATCCCCGCCACAAAAATGAAAGCTGGAATTCATCCCGCTTATGCTCCGGTGAACGTGATTTGCGCCTGCGGCCACACGTTCAAGACTCAGTCGACGCACAAAGGCGACATCCGCGTGGAAATCTGCTCCTCCTGCCACCCGTTTTTCACGGGCCGTCAGAAGCTGGTGGATACCGCCGGCCGCGTGGACAAGTTCGAGCGGAAGTACAAAGTCTCCCGCGCCGCCAAGAAGGCCCAGCCGGTCGCGTAGGCGGGGCAGGTTTCAACCTGCGAACGCCCGCCTGCGGGCGAGTTTTCTCAGCCAGTCCCCAGTTTCAGAAACGCCGCCCGCAGCCGCCCATGCCGCTGCATGAGCCGCAGGAAGCGTGCCTCCGAGCCACGTTCCTTGGCGCGCAGAATCTCGCCGGCGGATCTCCGTTCCTCCGGGCTCCAGTTTGCGACCTCAGGAATTACACTGAGCGCCAGTGCCAGGCCACAGGTTGATTCTCCGCCGAAGCGGCGGGCTGCGAAGCGGCTGACGGTGTGCCGCATACGTTCGGTGTCTCCGCCGAAACGCGCAGCCAGCGCGCGGGTGGCGGCTATTCCCGCGTTGCGAATCGTGAAGTTGTCCCACTGGCCCGGTTCGGCGCGCGGCCCTTCGAATAGCACGTAGCCTCTGGCAAGGCGCTGTAGGGTGCGGCGGGAGCTGCGATAGCCGGGATCGCGCGCAATGCGTTCCTCCTCGCGGCGGGCGAGCGCGGCCAGATGCGGGTCCACCGGCCGGAATCCCAGTTTGCGGTAGAACCAGAATGCGCCGGAGTCGATCGCCTCCGTGTTCTGGTCGCCGATCTGGTACGGGTCGACGGAAAAGCAATTGACCCCCAGCACCTGGTGGAACAAATGCATCACGCGCGCGTAGAGCCAAGCTGATTCTCCCTCGCGGAAGGTGTAATAGAGGTTGAAACCCACCTCGGCGCGATCGAAGAACGAGAGCAGCTCCACATAGCCGGCCGGAACGCCGTTCTTGAAAAACATGCCGGCGTGGTAGGCGCGCAGTGGAAGCCGCCAGCGTGGCGGCACGCCGAAGAAGACGATTTCGACCCCGCGGCCGGCATCGGCGCTGAAGACGTTGGCTTCGTCGGGATGGCTGAAGCCGTAGAGTTCGCGAAAGCGCATGGCCGAAGTATCGAGAATCAGATCGAGGATTTTGCGCGTTGCGGCTCGCCCCAGGCGCTTGACCGCAAGCGGCGGCGCGGCCAGTTCGCGGGCCAGCGAAACGTCGCGGCGCGCGATGAGCGGCTCGGTATGGCAGAACAGGGCGCGCATGGGCGCCCGTTGCCGGGAGCGCGAAATCCCGCGGCTTACCTCAAATCTCAGCGGCAGCCCCATCGCGTTGTAACGCCCGGGTCCGTCGTCCGGCGCCACGGCCCGCGCGCGTTCCAGCAGCCAGGGCAGTTCGCTGTCCCCGCGCGGCCGCGCCGCAGCCAGCCAGCACTCAAAAGGGATGTGCGCCTCCACCGGCCACTCTTCGGCGATGAGCGGAGCGAGCTGGTGCGCGCCTGGGCCGATGCGGTCGATTTCGTCGTGCGCATCCCAGGCCAAGCCAATGGTGCGGCCATGCCGCTGCACCAGGCTGCGCGCGACTTCGTAGCTGAACACCGCGATGAGCTCTGTGCCCGCAATGCCGGAAACTTCAGGCTCGGCGAATGGCTCGAGGTCGACGCCCGCGGCGCGCAGGCGAGCCACGCGACCGGCGTACGCGAACAGGACGGCGTCGGCAAGGCGCGCCACTTGCGGCGTGCGCGGATAGGCGCGCAGGAACAGCAGGGTTTCATGCAGGCGAATCACGCCGGCGGCATCGCGCACCTGGTGTTTCGCCACCGCACGCAGCAGGCGCTCGAGTTGTCCCGTCTCCGGCGGCCCAAAGCGGCGCTTCCAATCATCCAGCCGGTCGAGCAGGTTCGGCATCCCATTGAGCTTAGCTTATGGATGACGCGCGCGCCGCGACGTCCGCCGCCACTATGTAGCGACAAAGGATAAGCACCGGCGGCAAAGACCGCCGGCGCTAAGGGCTACGGCTTCGGGCGCCGCGACTCTTCGTAACGCCGGCGGTCTTTGCCGCCGGTGCTTTGACAGACGCTCACTTCGCTTTCGTCACCGGGATCCGCATCTCGGTCGATTGCGTTGGCACTCTGCCGTCGTCGCCGGACCAGATTTCCATCGGCGGCCCGGCCGGCGCGTAGCCCTGTTCCACAACCGACTTTAGGAAGGCGCCCCAGCGGGCGTCCGAGTCCGTGCCCCAGGGACCCTTGACGACCGCCGACGCAGCCAGCGCCGCTGTTAAAGACACGAGCTGAAAGGGGGCTTTGACGCGCGTGCCCGGCTGCACAGGATATCCGGCATCCCAGCTCTGCTCAGACCCGAAGCGTCCGAGTGGAGGGCCGGCGGGAGTCACGCCCTCCGCCTTAAGGTAAGACTCAACCCTATCGAGGGTGGCCCGGGTCTGCAGATAGGAGCCCGTCATCGGCAGCACCACGGCCGTCAGCGCAGCGCCCTGCCGGATCTCCGCGCTCAGCACCAACGCGTTTTGATTATGAGCAGGCTTACCGGTGCCCGGTGCGGCGCCCGGCACCGCGATCGCGGCATACCCCGCCGGAGGAGTCAGGTCGAACAGCGATCGATCGATCTCCGTGCCCATGCGGATGTCCTGGATGTGCATCCGGTGGACAGGCTTGCCGTGTTCCTGAATGGCGATGTCGGCATGGTCGACCTCCCGTGTTCCGGCATCCACCCAAATATCGAATGCCTCGAGCCCTGGAAACGTGGCGCTGGTGATGGAAGTGCCTGGGTGCTCATTGCGCAATCGGTAACCGATCAGCCGCTTGCCTCCAGCTAGCCGCTCACCCAGCATTTCGTCTGCTGCGGCTGGAAGCGATCTCAATTGTTCCACCACGTCCTCGGAGTTTGCAAGACTCTCCCGCTGCTTGCCGGATTCCGCCAGATACGTCCGCGTGCCGTGCATCAGAATGATCTGCTTGCCGGTGGTATTATCGGCCCTCACCTCGATACCCCAGGAGCATTTCAGCCGCCGGTATCCAGGCGCGGCGTAGCTGAAATCCACCCCCACATAGGGCACATCGTTCAACACGATGGTATATTCCAGGGACTGAGAGGTTCGGAGTTGCTCCGCCGCAGCGGCGTACACGCGGCTGGCCCGCGATTCCCGAGGCATGAGCACCAGTCCCACGGCGACCGCCACAAGGAGGGCTGCGGCCATTGCCGTCACCCGCACGGCCGGCGGGAAGGAAAGCGAATATACAAAGGATCGTATGCGGTCCGGCTTCCGGTGCTCCACTTTCGCCCGGAACTCCGCCAGCCTGCGGCGCAGGCGATCTTGCACTTCGGCTGGAATCTCCACTTGCGTTCTCCCCCGAATCAGCTCATCGATTTCACTGTTGTCGTTTTGGTCAAGCATGGCTGCCTTCCTCCTTGTGGATTGCCGGGATCAAATGGGAGAGCAAAGTGCGCAGCTTGGCATGGGCGCGCGCCACATGCTTGCGTACCGTCACTTCGCGACATTGCAGCACCGCCGCGATTCCGCCATAAGGGATCTCCTCCACCGCGTGCATCAGGATTGCCCGCGCCTGGTTCTTCGGCAAACCCGCGATTGCCCGAAACACCTCGGCATCCTGCTCTGCGCCGGATATGTTCTGGATGGCGGACGGCGAGGAATCTGCGATGTCTTCTGCCGTGGCGCCAGACTCCACCCATCGCTGGCGGCGTGCTTTGCTCCGCAGCGCATCAAGGGCCGCGTTGATGCAAATCTGCAAGACCAGCGCTGTCGGATTGGGGTGCACGCGAATGCGGTCCCACCGTTTCCAAGCCGTTAGCAGGGCTCCCTGGAAGACGTCTTCCACGTCGTTGGGATCCCGTATGACACGCCACACGGCCCGAATCATCCGGTCTTCGATGGGCGCAATCAGGCGCTCATACTCGCCGTGCTGGTCGTTCATGGAGTCCTTGTCTTCGCGCGACCGATGTCGAAAGGTTGTCACGTCAATTATTGCTCTCAAACAGGAAACGTTCGCCAGGGTCCGTTTGTGGACACGGCAGTGGGTTATCTGGGCGCGCGGGTCGCACCGAAGGGCGGGGCGGGCCTGCCCGGCCCCACGGCCGACGAGCGTGACGCGACTCCGCATGCAAATCATTTCGGGGCAGCGGCGTTGGGTAGTGTAAACTGGATTGTTGCCTCTCTTATGACTTCGGTTGCTCCCAGGGAAATTGTCAGCGCCCACAGCCCCGATTCCGATGATGCCTTCATGTTTTACGGGCTGGCTACGAAGAAGGTGCGCTCGTCGAAAGTGACGTTCCGTCACGTTTTGGAGGACATCGAAAGCCTGAACCGGAAGGCAGTGGAGGGCCTCTACGACCTGAGCGCCATCTCCTATCACGCTTATCCGTACGTTGCCGACAAGTACGTTCTGATGGCCAGCGGTTCCAGTATTGGCGACGGTTACGGGCCGATGATCATCGCCATGCGGCCGATGGAGCCCGAGGAGTTGAAGGGCAAGCGCATCGCGATTCCGGGCACGCTCACTACCGCCTATCTGGCAGCGAAGCTGTTTGAGCCGGACTTCGAAGCCGTGGTGACGCCGTTCGACCAGATCACCGCGGCGGTGCGTGATCGCGCGGCGGATTGCGGACTGATCATTCACGAAGCGCAGTTGACTTACGATCGCGAAGGGTTTCATCGCATCGTGGACCTGGGCCGCTGGTTCAAGTCGACCTATGACCTCCCGCTGCCGCTGGGCGGCAACGTGCTGCTGCGCTCGCTGGGCACAGAAATGCAGAGCGAGTGCTGCCGCCTGATGCGCGAGAGCATTCAGTACGCGCTCGACAACCACGACGAAGCGCTGCAGTATGCGCTGCAGTTCGCGCGCGACATGGAGCCGCGGCTGGCCGAGAAATTTGTCGGGATGTACGTCAACCATTACACGCTGGACGCCGGTGAAGTGGTTCCCAAGGCCGTGCAGAAGCTGCTCGACATGGGCTTCGAGGCGGGCCTGATTTCGAAGCGTGTCGAAGTGGAATTCGTCCGCTAGGTAGGACAGACCATCGCGTTGTGTGGTCTGTCTTTTGCGTCGGAGACGAAGACCTGACAGACGACACAAACCGATCGTCTGTCCCACCGAGAGTTAGAGCGAGGTAGGACAGACCATCGCTTTGTGTGACCTGTCATTTTGCACGGAAAACGAAGACCTGACAGACGGCACAAACCGATCATCTGTCCCACCGAGAGTTAGACTTCGGGTAGGGAGTTCGTTATGCGATCTTGTTGTGTCTCGATCGGCTGCGCCGCGGTTCTCACCGTGCTGGCTCACCTCGCTGGCGGCCAGGCCGCGTCGGACCCTCGGACGGCGCACGATCTGGAACAGCGCGATGGCAGGATCGCCGATCCGGCGATCGTGGGATGCGCCCAGCATATCGAGAACAGAATTGCGAGCGCCTGCAACGCGCGGCCGGTGGAAATACGAATCACCCGGAGTTCCGAGCAATACGCATCCCTGATGGCCGATCGGGTTCTGTACGTCAGCGCCGGTTTGCTGCAGCGCGTCGAAAACGAAGGCGAACTGGCAGGCTTACTGGCGCATGAGCTGGCCCATATTCAGGCGGGAACGGACACGCTCCGCGAGAGGTGCGTGCTGCAATCAAAACTGGCGCCGCCAGGCAGCGAAGATGCGCGCGAGCGCGAGTTGCAGGCCACCGAGTCAGCCACCGGCTACCTGAGAATCGCGGGCTACGATCCGGCCGCGGTGTTGGATCTCCTTTCCAAGCTCGCCTACGAGCATCCCTCCTGGGCCAAGGCCATCGTATCCGACGATCTGCTGGAGCTTCGCGTCAAGATAGAATCCGATCCGATACCGCCTGGAGGCTATCGAATCGGAAGCTCGGAGTTCGCCGGGGCGCGAGCGCTGCTGGAGACGGCGTTGTCCAAGAAACGTTGAAACGGGCTCGACACAAGCGGGCGCCACTGTTCTTATTTCGGGCAAGCTAAAGCATGCCCTACCGAGCGCGATAGAGTAGAAGTATGCGCGTTTCCGCAGCCTGGTTCCTGGTGTTTCTGGCGGTGTCCGCGGCGTTTGGGCAAGCGCCGATGCGGCCCAAAGACGTTCGTGAGATCGCCCGCAGCGGTTCGGCGGCCATTCCAAAGCTGCAGGAGTTGCTCTCCAGTGGGTCGGTCGAAGTGCGCGCGGAAGCCGTGCGGCAGATTACCGAGATCGGGCCGCCGCACAGCCTCGATCCGTTGATCCAGGCCACTCGCGACGGCGATCCGGGTGTGCAGATGCTGGCTATCGATGGCCTGGTGAATTTCTATTTGCCGGGTTACGTCAAACACGGCGTGAGCGGCACTATCGAGCGCGTCGGAACGAGCATCAAGAGCCGGTTCACCGACACCAACGATCAGGTGATCGACGCCTACATCACGGTGCGCGCGGATGTGATCGCCGCGCTCGCCGTCCAACTGCGCGCCGGCAGCCTGGACGTGCGCGCCAACGCGGCGCGCGCCGTAGGAATTCTGCGCGGCAGAGCGGTGGTCGCGGACTTGATCGCCGCCACGCGCTCCAAGGATTCCACGCTGATCTACGAATCGCTGGTGGCCCTGCAAAAGATCGGCGACCAATCGGCTGGGCCGCAGGTGGAATTTCTGCTGCGCGACTTCGACCCCAAGGTGCAGACGGCAGCGATCGAAACGGTGGGCATTTTACGCGACCATGGCGCGGTGGCCGCGCTGGCGGACGTCATCGGCCACACCGACAACATCAAGGTGAAGCGGGCGGCGCTCACATCGCTCGCCATGCTGCCCGACCCGGCCTACCGCGGCATCTACCTGCAGTATCTCCACGACAAGGACGAGAAGCTGCGCGGGGCGGCGGCGGAAGGATTGGGGCGGTTGAAGAATCCGCACGACCTGCCGGTGCTGAAGCAGTTTTGGCAGGAGGAAGGCAGGCCGGCGCCGCGGCTTTCGCTGGCTTTCGCGCAGGTCATGCTGGGGAGCACCGAATTGAGCCAGTTCAGCCCGCTGCAATTCCTGATCAACAATTTGAATCTGGCATCGTATAGCGGCGCTGCCTTGCCATTGCTGGTGGAACTGGCACGGGATGCGCGGGTGCGCGCCGTGCTGGATGGAGCGCTCCCGACCGGCACCAGGGACGAGAAGATCGGCCTGGCGCGCGTTCTTGGCGCGAGCGGCGATCAGGAGAGCATGGCGCGATTGAAGAAGCTGATGAACGACCCGGACCCGGCAGTGTCGCAGGCGGCGCTTGACGCCACACGAACCCTGCAGGTGAGGATGTAAAGCGGGGAAACCAACGGTGGAATGACAGACCACAAAAGGCGATGGTCTGTCCTACCGATCGACCAGAACTACTTGGCCTTCTTCTGCTTCTGCTGGCCGACGCGGATCTTGAAGTGCTGCTGTTTGGCTTCCTGGAACGCCTTGTGATCGTGGCGCGCCACGGTGTCGTCCAGGTACTTCGAAACGTCGGCATCCTTCGGCAGCACGGCCATTACCGTGAAGCTCTCATTGCAGGTCGGGCAGAACGGCCGGAACCGTTTTACATTCGGGATTGCCATAAGCTTCAGTGTAGCAAAACCGGTGGTTGCCGCCAAGCAGGAGCAAAGACAGACCGGCAAGCTAAAGCGTGCCCTACCAACGCCGTGCGGCCTTTCGGATGGGGCATGCTTCAGCTTGTCCCTACTTTACGGGACGCGGATAACGGAGTATTGCTGGAGGGCAATCGAATCGGCGGCGGAGGAGACCGAGCCGAGGAACGTCAGTGTGAGGCCTGCGCTGTAGGAGTCGGATGAACTGGCCACGCCGGCGGCGAAGCCGGTCACGGCGCCCCAGGACTGGGAACCAACCTGCGCGCCGGTGGTCAGAATGGAGGCGTCCACCCGTCCCGTCAGCATGCTCTCGCCGGCGGCTGCGCTGACATTCAGAACCTTTGCGCCGCCCCATTGGACGACGATGGCCGCTCCGCCCGTGTTGCCCTGGTGAGCGTAATCGAAGTGAACCTCAACGCGATCGCCGGGGGCCAGCAGGCCTGCGGGAATGCTGCACGCGGCAAGGGCAGCCAGGCTGGGCAGGGACGCGCTGGCCCCGGTCCCGCTGCACAGCACTTCCGGCGCGGGCCAGGAGGTAGAACCGCTGGCGGACGTGCGGTAGCTGGCGAGCAAAACATCGCCAGGCTGCGGCGTGGAGGCGGCAACGAACTGGATGGCGCCGGCGGAGAGCGTGTAATCGAAGCCGCTCTTCTGCAGCACACCATTGCGATAGAGGGCGATGCTCGAGGAAGGATTCGGGACGCCGCTGAGCGTGAAAAAGGTGTTGGAGCCATCCACCACACCGGCCGGCGAATCAGCGTCGACGAAGTTGTAGCCGGAGCTGCCGCTGCCGCAGGGGCCGGACGTCCCATCCACATGGACGCAGTCGGCGGGGTTGCCGACTACCGAGTCCACCTGGCCGCTCGAATTGATCGTAGCGGCGTGGCCGGGCGCAAATCCGGGAGCTTTGAGCGGCCTTGCCCCGAGGTCGGCCACCAATCCCACCACGTTGGACTCCGGCATGGAGACCGTGCCCGTATCGGTTGTGTCCGAGCCGCCAGGCGATGCCGGCGCGGTGCGCACGTCGCGGACGTGCAGCAGCGTCAGACTGGAAGGAACATTCTTGAAACTGGACGCGGCCGTCGCTATTGTAAGTCACCGTGTAGAACGTGGCCGGTGTGCTGGTTGTGTTGGGAACCAGTTCGACGCGCAGATTGCCGTCCAGCACCTTGACGGTGGTGCTCTGGGTGACGACCGAAGAATTGTCGACCGCCTGAAAACTGGTCCAGCTGATGGTCAGCGTGCCGTTGAAGCGGGTGCCATCGGCTTTGTACAGGACATCCTGAATGGTGGTTAAGGGCGGACCGGCCAGGGCGGGCCAAACCCATAGAGCGGCGGCGAGCAGACGGCGATTCATGATACCTCCGGGGAAGGACGAGCGGCGTAGCGTCCGTGCGGACGCGAATTCGGAGCGAAGCGCTCCTGCCGACTTCAGTCTAGCCACGCGAGCCTGGATGGTCGTCCGGCACTTGGCCGCATGCCGGGCGCTAAGCCAAAGCAAACTCTGGATTTCCGGAGGGGAAGGATTTCGGCGAGGTTTGGTGACTGGATCTGGGTGCGGCCGCCGCGGTGCACCGTGTTATATTCGTCACGATTGATGGTCCGAGTGCGCAATGAGAATCGCGGCACGATCCTGGGAGAGGCCGTCTCGGTGGCGAACACCAGCGCCACGCGCAACGTCGGCCTGCTGAAACACAAGAGCCTGAACGCTGGCGAAGGCCTCTGGATCGTCCCCTGCCAATCGGTGCACACGTTCTTCATGAAATTTGCGATTGACCTCGTTTACCTGGACAAACGGCGGCGGGTTCGGAAGGTGCGGCACGCTGTTCCGCCGTGGCGCACCAGCGGATGCCTCTGGGCGCGCTCGGTACTCGAGCTTCCCGCCGGAAGCGTGGCGCAAACGGGCACCCTGCCCGGCGACCAGTTGACCATCGACGAACTCGAGTAACGAGACCTTCTGGCGTGCAGTGCGGGAAAAACCGAGGAAATGTCGAGGCGACTCTCGACACAGCAGGCAGGACAGCCTGCGCCACGGCAGAGAAATGTTCTATGCCAGCAACTCGCTGACAGTGGCCAGCGTAGCTCCCTCCGCGCGCAACCGGGCCAGCGCGTGTTCTCCCGCGTCTGAGTTCAGAGCTTGCACGGCGTCGGTCACGATGGTCACAGCCTTTCCGGAACGGAGCAGGCCTTGCGCCGCGTGCCAGACGCATACTTCGGTTACCACGCCATAAACCACGAACCGGCCGGCCGCCAGCCGGTCGAGAAGGGGCGCGATGGTACGGGTTTCAAACATGTCTACCGTCTGTTTCTCCAGGATGATCTGCGCTGCGCCGGTGGTATCCGGCAGCCCGTCGCGGTTGGGAACCACGACGAATTTCTCGAGCAGGGTATCCTGCGGTTTGCGCTGGCCCAGGCACCCGCTCACGCAATGCGGCGGCCACTCGGTGAACTCGGCGTCATTTTCGGCGTGTGCGTCGGTGGTCGAGACCAGAGGGATCCCGCTCGAGGCGGCGTGCCGGTTGAGCCGCGCTACGGCTGCGAGCATGCGCTCGGCGCCCGGAGCATAAAGAGCGCCGGAGGGGCTGACGAAATCGAGCTGCGTATCGATATCGAAGAAGACGGTCTTCATCGCACCGGGGCCGCCCCCAGCAGGTTCAAACGGGTGCGTTCCATCAGCTCGCGCAACTCGCGACTATAGATTACCGGCCACGGTTCCGCAGTTTCGAGTTGGCGCATCGCCGGCGCAAGGCGGGCCACGGATTCGCGAGCACGCTCCCGAGCCTGCTCCAGCCCAGGCAGGGGTTCTACCAGGCGGCCGCCGATCAGCACCGGCCGTAGCAGCGCCTCCCCGTGCCCGCACTCTCCGGAGCGGGCCACCACGTCCCGCGCCGCGTCGCGGAAAATCTGCTTCGCGCCTGGAATGGTGCCCTTCTCGTCGCTGTACTTAGCCGTGTAGCGCTTGATGCCGCTGATTTCCATCTCCACCATTTTGTAAACGCCGCTCAGGGAGGGCGCATCGGCGGAAACGGAGATCTGGGTGCCAACTCCGAAAGCATCGATGGGCGCGCCGCCGGCGAGCAGCTCGCGGACGCGGTATTCGTCCAGATCCCCGCTCACCATGATGCGCGCGTCTTTGAGGCCGGCTTCGTCCAGGATGCCGCGCACTTGCCGCGAAACAGCAAGAAAATCGCCGCTATCGATACGCACGCCCCATAACGGGCGGCCCAGCGCCGCCACCCGCCGCGCGGCCTGCGGTACATCGTAGGTGTCGAGCAGTTGGACGGCGTTCTCTCCCAACGCGTTTTGCAGCTTGCGGAAGGCTCCCTCTTCGCAGGCAAACGACATGACCCAGGAGTGCCCGGCGGTGCCGGCAACCGGGATCGAGTAGCGGAAACCCGCCAGGGTGTTGCTGGTGGCCGCGCAGCCGCCCAGGTAGGCGGCGCGGGCGCCCAGCACGCCGGCCTCAGGCGTGTGCGCCCGCCGCGTGCCGAATTCGATGATCGATTTGCCTTCCGCCGCCGCCACCACGCGCGCCGCCTTGCTGGCTACCAAGGTTTGGAAACTCACCGCGGACAGCAGGTACGTTTCCGGTATCTGCGCCTCGATGATGGGAGCGCGGATGGTCAGCAGCGGTTCGCCGGCAAAAAGGGGCGTGCCTTCCGGCACAGCAAACAGGTCACCGGTGAAACGGAAATCGCGCAGATAGTCGAAGAATTCAGGCGGTGTGTGGGCAAACTGCGGCAGACCGCGCAGATAGTCGATCTCATCGGCAGTAAAGCCGAGGCCCAGCAGGTAATCCACCGCTTGTGGCAAGCCGGCGGCCAGGACGTAATTCCGATTGGGAGGCAGGCGGCGAATGGCGAATTCGAAGGTGGCCGTTTCCGCAGCCTTGCCGGCCTGGAAATAGCCGGCCGCCATGGTGAGCTCGTAAAGATCGGTGAGAAGACCGTTCATGATTCGCCAAACTAGGCCGCGGTTAAGACCGTGCTTACTTCTTCTTCGCCGGCTCGGGCGCGGCTTCGTTCACGTCGCTGGCCGCCTTTGCGAGGTCTTCCGCGGCTTTGGCGTCTAATTCATAGATGCTTGGCTCACCTTCGCGTTGCGCGAAATACTTCTCGCCCTGCTTGCTCACCGTCACTCGCTCAATCCGTTTGCCGCTATTCGAGGTGACGCCCGCGGCGAACACGGGCTGGCCCCCGCCCTGATCGGCGAACCTGGAGGCCGTCAGGTCGCGCAGCTTGTCGATCAGGTTCTGCACGCTGGAGTTGTCCAGGCTCTTCGGACCCGCGGCCCACTTATCGCCGTTCTTGGAGTATATGACCGGGGTGCCGGCGCCGTTCTTGATCTCGAGCCGGCTGGGATCGCTGAAGCCGAAATCAAACAGCTTCTTGTTGCGGAAGTCGTCCAGGCCCTTGTTCAGCGCGTCGCCGGCATCGGAGGCAATCTTAAACACCCCCGTCACAGCGGAACTGCGCGCATAGTAGTTGTTGTCCTTGTCCTTGTGGACTTCCAGAGTCTGGGAACCGGAATTATCGGTAACCTGGGCCTGGGCTACCGTGGGGGCAGTTGCGAACTTTTTGGCTGCTTCATCCGGGGCGGTTCCGAGATCCATCTTGGCATCGCGCAGCTTGCCCACCAGGCTGTCCACCTGTCCGCTGTCGGCGCGCAGCGGGCGCGGCTCCACAATCTGCCACTCGTTCTGCCCGTTCTTGCCGAACACGATGGCCGGCCCTTTAGCCGCGAGTCTCACGCGCGTCAGTTTATCGGAATCGAAAGTCAGCAGCCTTTTGTCGCGAAGATCGTTTACCGTTTTATCGAGGCTGGTCTTGACGAAGCTCGCCACGGTGTAGACGTGCGGATCGCCGGCCACCTTTGCATAGGCGCCGGAATTGGTCGGCGTGTCATCGCCAATCGCCAGTTCCGCCTGCTTGCCATCCTTCTTGGTTATCGTCGCCCGCAAGGTCGGGCTGACCAGGCCGAAGCTGGCCAGGTCCGTCGAGTTGTCCTCGATGGTCTTGTCTGCGCTTACCGAAGAAAGCGTGGAAACCAGCGAGGTGGCGGCGTCCGGGTCGGCCGGCAGCGCCTGGGGCGCCGTCAGTGCCCACTTGCCGCTGTCGTGGCTCAGAACCACCGGCTCGGCGCCGATTTTCTGCAGGCGGATTTCGCGGAATTGATCTTCCGGAATGGATACGATCTTGGGACTCGTGTCGGCGGGCGTCTTTTGCGCTTGCGCCTGCTTCTTGTTGGAGTACCAGATCGCGCCGCCCAACACAGCCAAAAGAACGACGGCCACCAGCAGTCCCTTCGGCTTCATCGGTTACCTCCGCTTCCACCAGGTGGCTAAGCCAAACGCCACCACGGTCAGAGGAAAGATGAAGATGCTCAGCCAGAACAGCATGTTGAGCCGCTGCCCGCTCACGTTCAATGCCTGATCCTCGGGCGCCTTGGGACGAATCGAGATCAGGTCCTCGTCCGAAGACAGCCAGTTCACCGAGTTGACGAACAAGTCGCGGTTGCCGAGCTGGCGCGAACCGGCCAAGCTGTTGACCGCCCAAATCGAGGTGCCGCTCACCACGAAGCGGCCCTGCTTGGCGCCGGAGTAAGTGCCGGCGGCCACCAGGGTGAGGGGTCCTTTCTTGCCTTTCTTGGGGTCCACCGCGCCGCCCGGCCCGATCTCGGAGGTGGCGAGGCTTTCCTCGGTGGTGGCCACCAGCTTACTGATCGACGCCTTGCCGTTGCTCTTGATGTCCAGCGACCGCGTGAGGGGAAACGCCGTTGGGACGCGAGTGAGCGGCTGGGTGATGGGGTTCGATTCGTACTGCAGCACTACGGGGATCTCCGGGCCGAAGCCGAAGATCTGCCCCAGACCGCCCAGATCGAGAACCAGATCTTTGTTCACGGTGACGCCCCAGCTTTCCAACAGCTTGGCGAGCTCATCGTTGGGAGCTGCCGGTTCCGAGCGGCCGATGCGCAGCACGTTATCGAACATGAAGATGGCGCGGCCGCCGTCTTCCACGTAGCTCTTGATGGCCGCCACCACGGGCGGCGGGTAGTCGGCCGTGGGTCCGCCCGATACCAGCACGGTGCAGTCCTTTGGAACTTCGACGGGCCCGGAAGGCGCGGCCTGGCCGATCTCAACCTTCTTGGCGGCATCCGACTTGGCTGCGTCAGGCGATGCGGCGGGCTTGAGGGAAACGGCGCGCGACTTGTAGTTGTCGCGCTCCAGCAGAGCCTTGAGGATGGAGAAGCCCTCGCGGTCCTGATCGTCGATGGAGTGCTCGCCCGCCCCGGTCATGAAGCAGACGTTGCGTTCGCCGCTCTTGAGCGCGCGGATCAACGCGCCGGTGACTTCCTCTTCGGTCAAACTCTTGGCGCCTTCGTGGCGCGGTCCGTTCTCCACCACCACCGGCGAATCCGCGCGGAAACCGGCGGCCTTGGCCAGCGTCGGCTTCTTATTTGGGTCGATGTACTCCACGCGCAGCCTGGTGGACAGCGATGAGTAACGGTCCAGCAGATCGCGCGCGTTCGGAAAGCTGCCGCTCTCGCCGAAATAAATCATGCGGACGTCGCTCTTCAGGTCCCTGACAATCTTGATGGTCTGGTCGGAGAGGCTGTATTGCTTGTTCTTGGTGGCGTCGTAAGACTTGTCGTAGCGATTGGCGAGAAAATTCACGCCCGCCAGAATAGCGAGGACGACCAGAGTGTAAACCGCGATGTAGGCGCCGTACTTGGTTTGCCGGGCTTTCAGCCATTTAGCCGCCATGTCAGCTCCTCCACCGCAGCGATTCCATGGATCGCGATGTTATGAACAACGAGAAGAAAATCATGGAGAGATAGAAGACTATGTCCTTGCCGTCCAACACGCCCTTGGCGAAATTCTCGAAGTGGGTGACGATGGACAGGTAGTTGATCACCTGCGACATGTTGCCGCTGTCGAAGGCCGTGGACCAGCTCAGCACCCACAGCAGCAGGCAGACGAAAAACGTCACGCCGCCGGCGATGATCTGGTTCTTGGTAAGCGTCGAAATGAATTCGCCGATCGCCAGCAGGCAGCCGCCTTGCAGGATCAGCCCCAGGTACGCCACCAGCACCGGCCTCCAATCGGGCTTGCCCCAGGCGAACAGCATGCCGATATCGATTACCGACATCCCCAGGATGCACAAGTACAGAAGCATGGCGGCGGACCATTTGCCGAGGATGATCTGGATGTCCTTCACCGGCGAGGTGAGCAGCAGCTCGATGGTTCCGGTCTTCTTCTCTTCGGCAATCAACCGCATGGTGATCATCGGAATCAGGAACAGCGACACGGTGCTGGCGAAGCCCAGCAGCGGACGGATGATCATATCGTTCAGATTGACCGGTTGCGATTGACCCATCATCTGCGCCTGGAAACCCATCCGCACCACGTCGCGGGTCGCGGTATAGAGCGCAAATCCGAAGATCAACGCGAAGAACGCCATCAGCAGGTAAGCGATGGGGGAAGTGAAGTAACTCTTGAATTCTTTCTTCGAGATCAGGAAGACTAGCTTCATTGCTTTGCTGCCTCGCTTTCCGCCGGCGCGTCGCCCTTATTCTCGGCCGCGGTCAGTTGCAGGAAGACTTCTTCCAGGCTGAGCCCGACCGGGCGCAATTCACTGAGGTTCCAACCGGCGTTGACCACGCTGCGCGCCAGGTCGGCGCGGATCTGGCGCCCTTGCAGGCTTTCCACTTCAAAGGTCAGGCGGCCGTCCTTGGAATCCTTCATCACCACGCTTCGGACGCCCGCCACCTGCTCCAGGCGCACCTGCACGTCGCTCGGATTCGGGCTGCCGCTGGCGGCCTCCACTTCAAGCGCCACCGATTCGGAGCCGCGCAGGCGGTTGGTGAGGTTCGCCACCGAATCGATGGCGACCAGCTTGCCCTGGCTGATGATGATGACGCGCTCGCAGGAGTGCTCCACTTCCGACAGAATGTGGGTGCTGAGAATGATGGTGTGATTGCCGGCCAGCGATTTGAGCAGCTCGCGGATTTCGATGATCTGCTTGGGGTCGAGACCCGAGGTCGGTTCGTCCAGGATCAGCACATCGGGATTGTGGATGATGGCTTGCGCCAGTCCCACGCGCTGCCGGTAGCCCTTGGAGAGCTTGCCGATGAGTTTGCGGCTGACGTCGCCGATGGCGCACTTTTCCAGCACCTCATCCACCCGCTTCTTGATGTCGGCTGAGGAGATGCCCTTCAGCTTCCCGGTGAATTCGAGGTATTCCAGGACCTCCATATCCGGGTACACAGGCGGCGATTCCGGCAGGTAGCCGATGCGCCTTTTCACCTCGATGGGGTTTTCCAGCACATCGAAGCCGGCCACCGTTGCGGTGCCCTCGGTCGGGGGCAGAAAGCATGTCAGCACGCGCATGGTGGTGGTCTTCCCGGCACCGTTAGGCCCCAGGAAACCAACGATTTGCCCCTTGTCGACCTCGAACGAGATGTTGTCCACCGCGACCGTGCGTGCGTATCGCTTGGTGAGACCTTCTACCTTGATCATACGGTTGTGTCCCAGACTAAAGAAGACGCAGTAGTTGCCATTTGAGCAGCGAACGGCGGCCCGGAAAGGTCACCGGAGCTAGATCGGTTGTGAGTTTCTATGATAGAAACCGCGCCCAAGCCTTGTCAAATGAGAGGAACGGAGCCGCGACCGCTGGGAACGTCAAACGGAGCCGCGACCGAAGGGAGCGGCCGGCCCTGAAGAGCAATTGAAATCCAGCCGATCCCTCAGCAGTGACTTCTGTGATCACATTTGCGAATCACCGCGGAGCGGTCAAAACGGAGCCGCGACCAAAGGGAGCGGTTAGCTTGAGGATTCTAACACGGCCATCGCATCCCCTTGCTCCTCGACAACATAGTGAATGGCTGCCGAGACATGCTCCCGATTCCATAGCCACCGCGTGCTCCCATGCCGTGCCCAACGCTTGCGATCCGGTCCATCCAGTCTCACTTCGTTTAAGCGCCGGCTTGCGTAGGCCTTGATATCGTTCATCACCCTCTCGGGACTAACCTCCGCGTCCACCACCATGTGAACGTGATTCGAGCGCACATGTGCGGCCAACAGCATCCAGTTTTGCTGCTGGCAGCGCTCTCGCAAGGCGGCCAGCACCACTTGTCGACGGCTGTCCTCCATTCGATACACCGTCTGGCACCTATTCTGCAGTTCTGTCGCCGCCCGTCCGGGATCGGCTTCGAGCAAACTAGTCCGCGGCAAGTTATGCGCTCGGTCAACTGAGCCGGATGCATCGCCGTGCAGGTGTCAGCCGTAACACGCAAATGTAATCAAATAGACCACGGTGAGGGTATCGGCTGAATTCCGGCCGCTCCCTAGGTCTAACCGCTCCCTTTGGTCGCGGCTCCGCTCGAGCCTTAAATCGTGCGCCCGGGCGCTTTTCAATCCGCGCGCAGGGCGAACATTGGATCGATTCGCGATGCGCGCCAGGCCGGGAGATAGCCCGCCAGCAGCGCCACCGCGCTGAGCACGACGCACATGCCGGCAAACGTAACCGGATCGAAGGCGGAGACTCCATAGAGCAGCGACGCAATCAGCCGGGCCAGAAGCAGCGAGGCCGCCAGACCGGCGGCCAGGCCCATCGCCGCCAGCCGGAGGGTTCCCGCGATAATGCGCCAGCGCACATTCCAGGCGGATGCGCCCAACGCCATGCGGATGCCGATCTCCTGCGCGCGCCGGTTCACCGAAGAAGCGATCACGCCGTAAATACCGAGCGACGCCAGCAGCAAAGCAAACGAAGCAAATAGCGCCAGCAACGAAACCACGAAGCGGCGTGGCGACACCGCGCTCTCCACCAGTTGGCTGATCGGGCGGAAATCGCCGGTCGCCAGACTGGGATCGAGTTGCCGCAGCACGGTGCGCACGCCCGGCGCCACCGCCGCAGGCGCCAGCAGGGTTCGGATCACCAGGTCCGCGCCCTCCGGCCCCGCCTGTGTTTCGGGAAGATACATCTGCACGGCGCCGCCATCCTCCACACTGCGCTGCCGCGTGTCCGCCGCCACCCCAACCACCGTCCACTGCTCCGGCGGGCCGCCCACAAACATTTTCCGCCCCAGCGGATCCTGCCCTGGGAAGTGCGTTCGCGCCGCGGTCCGGCTGATGATGACCACGCGCTGGCTCTTCTCCGTGTCGCCTTCGTTGAAGTCCCGGCCATGGAGCGGCGTGCCCATCGCTCCCAGGAATCCAGGCCCAACAATGTAGACAAACGCCGTCGTGTCGGCATCCTTGGGATAGGACTTGCCGACAGCCTGCAGACCCCAGGCGCGATTGCGGTCGAGCGGCAGAGCGTCGGTGATTCCCGCGGTCTCCACGCCCGGAACCGTCTCAGCCCGGCGCACCACTTCCGCCAGAAACGCATGCCGCTGGGCGAGCGTGGGGTTGCCCGGCGGATCGATACGAAAGGCCGCCGCGCGGGCCGGTTGGAATCCCAGGTCGACGTCGAGCAGGCGCAGAAAACTGCGCAGCAGCAGGCCCGCCCCGGAGAGCAGTACGCAAGCCAAAGCGATCTCCGCCACCACCAGCGCCGAGCGTATCCAGGCGTGGCCTTTGGCATCTGTGGCCCCGCGGCCCCAGGCACGAAGCGCGGCGGCGGGATTCCCAATCGGCATCCGCAGGCCGGGAATCACGGCGAAAAGCAGACACAAAGCTACAGCAGCGAGCACCGTGAACGCCAGCGCGGCGCCATCCAGCCTCACCGACTGGAGCAGGGGAATGCTGAAGGCCGCGGAATGGGTGACGTAGCGAAGCGCCGCGTAGGCGACTCCCACGCCGAGCGCGGCGCCGGCTGTCGCCAGCACCAGGCTCTCGGTGACCAGTTGCTGCATCAGGCGAAACCGGCCGGCTCCGAGCGCCACGCGCACGGCGATTTCTTTGGAACGCCCGCTCTCACGCGCCAAGAGCAGGTTCGCCAGGTTGACGCAAACGATCACCAGCACCAGCGCCACCGCTGCCCACAGAACGAACAATGGCCGCCGCATAGAGCCGCTGACGTGCTCCTGCAGGCTGCTGATCCGCGCCGCGTTGGCCCAGCCCTTCCATTCCGGATGCGCCGCGTCCACCTCGGGAATGATCAGACGGAAATCCGCCCGCACACCATCCACGGTCACGCCAGGCTTCATGCGTCCGATCAGCGCCATGGTGTTGCCCCAGTTTCTCATCTCGTCCAGGACCGCAGGCATGTAAAGATCCACGCGGGTGGCGGGCGAAAACACCGAAGAGAAATCGAAGCCGCGGCCCATCACACCGACCACGGTAACTGACTGGCCGTTGATGACCAGGGACTGGCCGACGATGCTTGGGTCGCCGCCGAACCGGCGTTGCCAGAACCCGTGGCTTAACAGTGCGACCAGCGGGCCGTTCTTGAGTCCTTCCTTATTTAGGAACGGCCGCCCAAACTCCGGCTTGACGCCCAGCACATCGAAAAAGTCCGTGGAGAGCGTGACACCCATCAGGCGCTCCGGTTCGCCGCGGCCAGTCAGCTTGTAGCTGCCATATCCGAAGAAAGCGAAGTACGCCGTCATACTTTCGAGCGAGCGGTTCAGACGCCGGTATTCTTCAAAAACGCCGACCGGGTAAGTCTCGCCGCTCAGGCCGTTTTTCTCCCCGGTGTTTTCGATCCACACCAGGCGGCCGGCGTCGCGGAAGGGCAGAGGGCGCAGCAACACAGTGTTCACCACGCTGAAGACGGCGGTGTTGGCGCCGATGCCGATCGCCAGTATCAGAACTGCGACCACACTGAAGCCCAGGTCGCGGTGCAGAGTGCGAAACGCGTGCCGCAGGTCGCGCAGCGCGCTCTCAAACGCAGGCAGGCGGCGCTCCCGTTGCCCTTCCTTGAGACTCCTCGATTCGCCGTTCGGCGTCTGATGCGTTCCGTGCTCGCCTGGCATGGCTGGCTACCCCTTAAGAGTTATACTGGCCCGCTCGAAAATGGTTACTCAAATATTCTCGTGCGGAAACACAACGGGCAAGCTACAGCATGCTCCCACCGGCAGGGCACAGGAGGTTGGGTGGGCGGGCTGCAGCTTGCCCTATCCGTGCCGGCCGTCATTCGTAGCGCAACGCTTCGAGCGGGTCGATGCGGGTTGCGCGCCGTGCCGGGACCAGGCAGGCCGCCAGCGCGGACGCCAGTAGCACCGCGGCTACGACGGCGAAAGTGAGCGGATCGGCTGCGCCGACCCCGAACAACTGCCCACTCATAAGTCGGCCGGCAGCGAGCGCCGCGGCGAAGCCCGCCGCCAGGCCGGCGGCCACCGGGCCAAGGCCTTCGAACAGCACCATCCGGCGGACATTGCCTGCGCTGGCGCCCAACGCCATCCGGACGCCGATTTCATTGGTGCGCTTCGCCACCAGTTGCGCCACCACGCCGTACACGCCTACCGCCGCCAGCGCCAGCGCCGCCGCAGCGAACAGCAGCACGAGGTCGAGTTGGAACCGGCGCGGGGCTACCGAATCGTCCACGATTTGTTCCAGGGTCTGGAAAGCCGGCACCGGCAGTTCCGCGTCCAGCCGTCGTATCTCGCGACGGATCGCGGGCGCCACCGGCGCCCGAGCGGAACCGGTGCGCACCACGAGACCCCATTGGCTCTGTGATCGCTGCCAGTATGGCTGATACATAGTCGGTCTCGGCGTCTTGGTCAGGCTGGCGCCGCGCACGTCGCCCACCACCCCGACCACCTCGATAGGATGAGCCGTGCGGTCGCCTTCAATCAACCTTCTTCCCACCGGATTCTCGCCCGGCCACAGCTGCTGGGCCAGCGCAGCGGAAACCACCGCGACACTGCGCTCACCGTCGGAATCGCCAAAAACGCGGCCGCTCAAGAGCGGAATCCCGAGGGTGCGGAAGAAGCCGGGGTTGATGGACCGCTTGTCCGCCAGCGGACGCTCCATCAGCGGCCAATTGGCCCCCTCCGGCATTACCAGGTTATTGTTGCCTTCGCCGCTTAGGGGCAGTCCGCTGGAAACAGCCACGTCGGTGACGCCGGGCTGCGCCGCGACGCGGTCGAGCAGGGCTCGCACGAACTTGCTCCGGTCCGGCGCTTCCGGATAACGGGTCCAGGGCAGGTCGACGTTCACCGTCAGAGTGCGTTCCGTGCGAAAGCCCTTGTCCACCTGCATCACGCGCGAAAAGCTGTGAAGCAGGAGGCCAGCCATTACCAGACAGGCGGCGCTCAGGGCAACCTCCGCGGCGATCAGCGCGCGCCGCACTTTACTGCCGTGTCTTCCCTGCGTGGAGCGGCCGCCGGCCTGCAAGGCCGCCTGGGGGTCGGTTCGCGTTGCCCGCCAGGCTGGCAGCGCCCCGAACAGCAACCCGCTGACCGCGGTGACGGCGAGCGAGAACACAAGCACGCGCCAATCCAGCTGGACCTCGCCCAGGCGGGGCAGGTCGACCGGCGCTCCCGCCAGCAGCGCCCGTACCGCCCATGCGGCCGCGGCCACGCCCAGAATTCCGCCGAGCGAAGACAGCAACAGGCTTTCGGTGAGCATCTGGCGCAGGAGCCGCCCCGCGCCGGCGCCGATCGCCAGACGAACCGCCAGTTCCCGCCGCCGCGCGGCGGCCCGCGCCAGCAGCAGATTCGCCAGGTTCACGCAAACAATCAGCAGCACGGCGCCCACCGCCGCCAGCAATAGCACCAGGCTCGCGCGCGTGCCTCCGGTGATTTGCCGCTGCAGCGGCACCACTCCCGCCAGCAGCTCCATCTTTTCCGGCAGCGTCTGGACGATCCGCTTTTCAATGGCATTCAGTTCCGCGTTGGCCCGCTCGAAAGAAACGCCCGCCGCCAGTTTGGCGACGCAACCGAAGTCGAAATCACCCATCGACTCGATCTCGTCGTTTCGCAGGGCGAGCGGCTTCCACAATTGAGAGTAGTCGCCTTCCACTGCCAGCGATTGCGTCTGGCTGGTCTTTGGTAAGCGCACGCCGGCAGGCAAGACCCCGATCACTTCATAAGGGTTGCCATCCAGGGTGATCTTGCGGCCGATGATTCCCGGATCGCGCTGGAAGCGGCTGCTCCACAGGCCGTCGCTCAGCACCACTACCCGGTCGCTGCCCTGCTTGTCTTCCTCCTCCCGGAAGGTGCGCCCCAGTGCCGCCTGTAAACCGAGAATGGGAAACAGCGCCGCCGAGACCCGGGCCGCCGGCAGACTGACCGGCTCGCCTTGGGAGGTCAGGTTCATCCTCATTTCGCTGAACAGGGCGATTTGCTCAAAGGAATGCGCTTGTTTGCGCCATTTCAGAAAATGATCGGCGGAAACCGGAATGGTCGGCGCCAGGTAGGCGAACTTGGGGACGATTTCGTGGATCGCCGCCAGCCGCTGCGGCTCGCGGAAAGGCAGCGGCCGTAGCAGGACGCTGTCGAAAATGGTGAAAATAGCGGTATTGGCGCCGATTCCCAGCGCCAGCGTGAGGACGGCGACTGCCGCGAACCCCGGATTTCGCCCCAGCACGCGCACCGCGTAGCGAATGTCCGAAACCAGCTCAGCCATACCCGCTTATACGATCGACCGGCCCGAAAGTGCGCAAAAAGTTGCATCGCGCTCCAGGAACCCCACCGTAATTATTTTCGTAACCATTTTCGATCTGGCCAGTATTCCCTTTTGAAAAGCAGGCAATAGTGGAGGACGAGCAAATCATGCGGCAAGTCCGGGAAGGCGAGGTGAACGGCCTCGAGGTTTTGTTTGACCGCCATCACCGGGCTTTGCTGCACTATTTCCTGCACCTCACCGGGAACCGCGCCACCAGCGAGGACCTGGTGCAGGAGGTATTCTTTCGCGTGCTGAAGTACCGCCGTAGCTACCAGACGGAGAGCAACTTTCGTGCCTGGCTGTTCCAGATTGGCCGCAACGCCTACCTGGATCACATCGGCCGGAACAAGAAGGAAGTCGCGTGGCCGGCCGAGGTGCCGGAGGTCACGAGTCCCGACGCAGCGCCCGACCGTCTGATGGAGGAGAAGCAGGAAACCGCGCTGCTGCGCCAGGCGATGGCCGGGCTGCCCGCGGAGAAAAGGGAAGTGCTCGTCATGAGCCGTTTTCTGGAGCTGAAATACGAGGAAATAGCCGCTGCCCTTGAGTGCGAGGTCGGAACCGTGAAGGTGCGGGTCTACCGGGCCTTGCACGAACTGGGCGACCGTTTCTTCGCCTTGCGGGGAGAACCAATGTCATGAGTTGCGAGAACATCCGCGAACAACTTCCCGAGTGCCTGGCCGGCAGGCTGGGCGAAAGCGCCCGGGAACGCCTCATCGAACACCTGGAAACCTGTTCGGCATGCCGCGGCGAGTTGGCGCGCCTGGGTATCGTCTGGCGGGGCCTGGAAGCGCTGAAACTGGATGCCAAACCCGACGTTGCGATGAAGGAGCGTTTCCAGGCAACTCTTGCCGCTTTCGAGGCCGGCCTGGAACAGGGCCGCCAGGTTGTCGCAGTGCGGCCTGGGCCGTCGCGGCACGCACCGCCGCGCTGGGCCTGGCAAGTGGCGGCCGGCCTGGCGGTTCTCGCTATCGGTCTGATCGCCGGGCGTGGCCTGGCGCCGCGTCCAGCCGTCGTTCCGGAAATCGCACAACTGCAAGGCCAGGTGGAGAGCCTCCACCAGCTAGTGGCGCTTTCGTTGATGCAGCAGCAGTCGCCGGCTTCGAGGATCGAGGGTGTCAGCTACGCCTATCAGATGACGCAGCCGGATCCCCAGGTGGAACAAGCGCTGCTTTACGCCGCCGGGCACGATTCCAATGTGAATGTGCGCCTGTCCGCGGTGGATGCGCTGGAGAAGTACGTGGCCGATCCGAATGTCCGCCGTGCTCTGCCGGCGACCCTGTCTGTCCAGGACTCGCCGCTCGCCCAAGTGGCGTTGATCGACCTGGTGGTGAAATCCAAGGACCGTGATTGCGCTTCCGTCCTGCGGCGCCTCGCCGTCCGCCCGGAAGCGGACGAGGCCGTGCGCCAGAGGGCGCAGTGGGCGCTAGACGAATTAGGAATTAAAGGAGAATCCAGATGAAGACCATCCTGCTGCTAACCATATCGCTCGTGCCGCTGGCGGCGCACGATTCCGATCACCACTGGGCTGTGGAAGATCAGGAGACCATCCATCACACTTACGCCGGTGGAACCGGTCACAAGCTGGTGGCGGATAACTTCGCCGGCGCGATTCACGTCACCGGCACGGGCAGCCAGATCGAAGTAACGATGGTCCGTCATAACCGCGCCGATTCGGCCGAGAAGCTGGCGGAAGCCAAGCGCGAGGTCAAGCTCGAAATCACCGAGCAGGGCGGCGAGGTCAAGCTGTATCAGGACGGTCCGTTCCGCGACCACCATGGCATCAGCTTCCACGGCGACCACGACTACTATCGGGTTGAGTTTGACTACGAGATTCAGGTGCCCGCCGGTACCGCGCTTTCGCTGGAAAACTTCAACAGCGAGATCTCCGTCAAGGGAACCAGCGGCGATTTTGACCTCCACGCTTTCAACGGGCACATCGAGGCGGACGACGTGAGCGGCGCCGGCAACGTTCACACGTTCAACGGGCCGGTGAAAATTGGCTTCCGGCGAAACCCGGAACACGACCTCAGTGTCAAGACGTTCAACGGCGCGGTCGACGTTTACTTCCAGCCCGGCCTGAATGCCGAGCTGAGCTATAAGACCTTTAACGGCGGCGTGTTTTCGGATTTCGAAGTCGCTCCCGTGCCTTCCCGAGCCAGCGCGGAGGGCAATGGCACGAAGTACGTTTATCGCAGCGGTCGCAACGGATCGGGCCGAATTGGCCAGGGCGGACCCAAGCTGGCATTTGAAGGCTTCAATGGCGCCATCCGCCTGCACGAGGCGAAGCCGTAGGCAAATTCGGTCGGATCGAGAGGAATACCAGTCATGAAAAACATATTCGCCCTTGCGGGCACAGCCATCATCGTGTGTAGTTTTGCCGCCGCGCAGGACAACGGAGAGCGCGTCGTTGTTCCGGCGCCTCCCGGCGGCCACCCACGCCAGCTGAATGTGCATACGCTCAACGGTGCCATTTTGGTGAAGGCATACGGCGGCAGTGACGTCATCGTCGAGGCCGGCTCCGGTTCTCACCATGCAGCCAGCTCCGGCGGCATGCATCGCCTGGACGTGCCGCGCGGCCTCTCCATCGAAGAGGAAGATAACGTGATCAAGGTTCATGCCGAACCAAACCTGCCGGGTCCGTTGACGATCAGCGTCCCGGTGGAGACGTCCGTGAACCTGCACACGCTCAACGGCCCTCTCACGGTGCAGGGCCTGCACGGCGAAGTGGATGCCGATACGCTGGCCGGGCGCATCGAGTTGACCGATATCTCGGGAACCGTGGTGGCGCACACGCTCAATGGCGGCATCCACGTGACGATGGACCGCGTGGATCCATCCAAGCCGCTGTCGTTCAGCAGCCTGAACGGCTCCATCGACGTGACCTTGCCGGCCGATGTGAAAGCCAACCTGAAATTCAAAACCATGCGCTCGGACATCTACAGCGATTTCGAGATTGCGCTCGGCGGGTCTGCGCCGATGGAGAAGGACAACGGCAGCGGGATGAAATTCCGCCTGCGCTTCGACGACCATTTCGAGGGAGTGATCAACGGCGGTGGCGTGCCGGCCGGTTTCTACACCCTCCATGGCACCATCTATTTGCGGAAGAAGAAATAGGTGGGCCAGCCAGAGCAGCGGCGGCAGAAACCGCCGGCGTTACGAAGAAAAGTAGCCGTAGCGCCGGCGGTCACTGCCGCCGGTGCGTTCTTCAACCGCGCGGCGCCGCGGAATTGCATAGAATGTTGGAGGAATGAAAACTCCAACTACGCGCCGCGGATTCCTGGGCGCCGCCGGCCTGGCCGGTTTGGGCTCCCTCGCCGCGCCGGCCGCTTCGGCCCGCGTCGAACCCACACCCTGGGGAATCAAGCTCGGCATCGCGACTTACACTTTCCGCAATTTCGAACGTCCCAAAGCGATCGAAATGATCCGGCAGGTCCACACTCCCTGGATCAGCGTCAAGAACACTCAGCAGCAACTCGCCACCAACAGCACACCTGAGCAGGCACGGGAAGCGCGCCAGGCATTCGCCGCCGCCGGGCTAACGGTCATGAGCATCGGCAACATTGACATGACCAAGGCCAACACCGTGGACGACTTGCGGCCGCTGTTCGAACTGGCGAAGAACTTCGGCGCGCCCATGATGGTTTGCGCCCCGACCCACGACAATCTCAAGAGCGTCGAGCAACTGGTGCGGGATTACGATATCCGCATCGCCATCCACAACCATGGTCCCGAGGATCATCATTTTCCCAGCGCGCAGTCTGTGCTGGAGGCGGTGAGCGGTCTCGACCCGCGCTGCGGGCTGTGCATGGACGTTGGGCATGCGTATCGCGCCATCCGCACCGCTCATCTGCGCGATTCAGCCAAGGCGCGGACCGGGGAAGTCGCCTACGCCGATGACCCGGTCAAGGTGATTGCGCTGGCTGGCCCGCGCCTGCTGGATATGCACATCAAGGATCTGACCGACCTGACCAACCGCGACAGCCAGTGCGATGTAGGCGCCGGCGAAATACCGATCCCGGCGATTTTTCAGGAGCTCAAGAAGATCCATTACCAGGGCTGCGTCAACCTCGAATACGAAATCGACGGCGACAACCCGCTGCCCGGCGTGGAACGTTCCTTTAGCTACATGCGCGGCGTGCTGGCCGGACTGGCCGCCGCTTGATCCCGTCATGCACAACATCGTAATCGGGACTAAAGGGGAACAGCGGGTGCTGGTGACCGGCGAAAATGCCATCAGCTTTCTCGGCGCCGAGGGTCCCCGGGTGCTGGCCACGCCGCACATGATCGGCTTAATGGAGCGCACCTGCCGCGACACGGTGCTGCCGCAGCTCGAGCCGGGATACGACACCGTGGGAACCCACGTCAATGTGCTCCACCTGGCAGCAGCCCCCATCGGCGCGTCGGTGATCATCACGGCGGAGATTACCGCCGTCGCCGACCGCCGCGTCGAGTTTCGTGTGGAGGCGCGGGACGAAAAAGAAAAGATCGGCGAGGGCACGCACCAGCGCGGGATCATTAACGTGGCCAAGTTCGCCAGCCGGATGGCGCAAAAGCAGGCATCCGGCTGACAGCGGGCGGATTGGCTGCACGTCAAGAGCAAAGAAATGTCGAAACGACTCTCGACACAGCAAGCAGGACTGCCTGCGCCACGGGGTGGCGCTGCCAGTTTCGAATTACCAATTGAAGATGGAGTGAACCGGGCGGAAACTGCCGGTCGGCGGCTGCGAGGGTACGGTTTCGTCTTTCACCGCGCCGGTTTGCTGATGGTAGAAGGCGAGCAAAACGGATTCATCGTAGTCGATGGCGCGCGCATACTGGCGGATGTAACTGGTGTTGTAGATGCCGCCGGGCAGCCGGCGAAAATCGCCCTGCTCAATTGCTTCGAGCGACCTTACACTGATCTTGGTGGAATCGGCAATTTCTTCTAAAGAAATGCCCCGATTACGACGGATCTCCGCGAGTCCCAATACGCTTTCATGCTTGTTCATCGCCTAAAACCTCAGCCGGCCACGCTATAGACCGGTGCTGACCCAAATTTCCGCGTCGAAAGAAAGAACACTATAGCATTAACATCCGGCTCTGATAAACTCTTTTTTCATGGATATTTGCCGTCGAACCTTCACGCTGTCGATGATGGCGGGTACGTCCTTCAGGACGTGGGGTTTAGCGCCGAGGCCGAACCTGTTCGTGTTGATTCTAATTGAGCTCCTGCGAGCGGACTTTCTGGAAACTGCGTGGGGGAAGTTAACCAATGGGGGGGTTCGGAAACTAATAACTTCGGGTGCATATTTCCCGGATTGCCGCCACTTGGCCAGTACATTTCCGTCCACTTCGCTCGCAACCCTCGCCACCGGCGCATGGCCGGCAGAGCACGGCATCGTGGCTGATTCCTGGTGGGATCATCGCTGGCGGCAGACGGTGAAAGCCTCCGAGGAAGAAATGCTGGCGACGACCCTGGCGGGACAAATCGCCGAGCAGCAGGGGACGAGAGCTTATGTGGTGGCCGCCAGCGCCACGCAGGCTGGTTTGGTGGCCGCGCACCCGGCGGCGCGAGTGTTCTGGCCGGACACGGAAGGCAGGTTTAACACGCTGGGAAATGCGCCGGACTGGCTCAGCCCGTTTAACACCCAAAGGCCGCTGGAGAAACTGCACGGCGCCGAGTGGCTGGCGGCTGGGGCCCCGGCCGGCTCGCCGGCGCTCCGTGTCCTTAAGTACGATGCGGCCCGCCCGCGGGACTTTGTTGACCTCTACGAGTCTTCTCCGTTTTCGGCGGAGGCGCAGTTCGACTTCTTACGTGAACTGGCCACCAACGAGCGGCTCGGCCAGTCAGGGACATTTGACTTCGTCTGTCTGGTGGTCTCCGCGCCAGCCCGGCTGGGATTCGAAACCGGCGCGGCGTCGCCTCTGATGCAGCAGATGACGCTGCAAATTGACCTGCAGGTGGAATCGCTGCTGGCGCAGCTGCGGCGGACGCTGGGCGACAAAGGATTCGACCTCGCCCTGGCCGGCTGCCACGGAGCGCCGCCCGCACCCAGCCCGAGCTCCCGCGCCCGCATGGCGGTGGCGGGCGAGAGCGTGGCGCAGGCCGTGGATCGCGCTCTGCGCGACCGCAACCTCGGGCACGTGCAGAGATACATTTATCCGTTTCTGTATCTGGACGGAGGGACGGCGCGCGACCTGGAACCGGTGCGGCAGGCCGCCGGCGCCGCCGCCCTGGAACACCCGGCCGTGGCGGGCTATTACACCGCGGGCGACGCCTGTTCCAGCCGCGACGACTGGGAGCGCCGCTTCCGCAATAGCTTTCACCCCAGGCGCTGCGGCGACGTCATGCTCTCCTACCGGCCCGAATACGTGGAAGACTACAACCAGGGACGCGGTATCTCGTACGGTTCGCTGTACAACTACGACGCCAGCGTGCCGTTGTGCCTGTACGGCCCGCGCTTTCGCACCGGGTTATTCGAATCGCCTGTGGAAGCGGTGGACCTGGCTCCGACATTGTCTCGCGTTTGCGGCGTTCCGCCTCCGTCTTCGTCTACCGGGCGTGTGCTGGCGGAGGCCCTGGCGGAATGAGCGGCGCATCGGATGCATCGCTGGCGACCAGCCTGTGCGGCATCCCGCTGCGCAATCCGGTGATTGCGGCTTCCGGCACCTTCGCCTACGGCGTGGAGTTCGAGCGCCAGCTGGATCTCAACGCTCTCGGCGGACTTGTGGTGAAAGGCTTGTCGCGAGAGCCCATTGAAGGCAATCCCGCACCCCGGGTGTGGGAAGCCCAGGCGGGCATGATCAACTCCATCGGGCTGCAAAACATCGGCGTTCGCGCATTTGTTCAGGACAAGCTGCCGTCGCTGGCGCGGCTTTCTACTCCGGTGTTTGCCAACGTCTTCGGTTTCACGATCGAGGACTATGTCGAGGTCATCAGGGTACTCGAGGATCACCCCGGCGTGGCTGGTTACGAGTTGAATGTTTCCTGCCCCAACACCAAACACGGCGGGATTTATTTTTCGAGCGACCCGTCTCTGCTCAGCGAAGTGGTAACGGCCGCCAGGCGCGTAGCCCACCGTCCCCTGATCGTCAAGCTTTCACCCAATGTGGCCGCCATCGAGCCCTTGGCGCAGGCCGCTGAAGCTGCCGGAGCGGATGCGATCTCGCTGGTCAATACCTTGATGGCTCTGGCGATTGACGCGCGCACGCGCCGGTCGCGCATCGGCGCTGGTTTCGGCGGCCTTTCCGGCCCGGCGATCAAGCCAATCGCCCTGCGGATGGTCTACCAGGCTGCCCAGGCGGTGCGGATTCCGGTGGTGGGGCTAGGCGGCATCGCCACTGGTGTCGACGCCGCCGAATTTCTAGTGGCCGGCGCCACCGCCGTCGAAGTTGGCACCGCCACCTTCTGGGACCCTCAATCGCCGCTGCGCATCGCCCGGGAACTGGCTGATTTTCTGCGCCGCGAAGGCATTTCTGAGGTGTCGCAAATCGTTCGCACTCTCGAGCTCTAAGTCCCACGAAAATAAGATAATTACAGGCCTGTGAGTATGATATATCCCACATAAAAACTTTGAATTGGCCGCGGCTCACCGTCTTGCTATCATAGAACCAGAAAACGCAACCAACCCCAGGGTCGGACGCAAGACAAAAGCATCTTGTGTGCCAAGTACCATCGAGCCACAGGAACTAACCTCAAGGAAACTCTCGGATATGACGAAAAAATCGCTATTCCTGGTTGGATTTGTGTCTGCTTGCAGCTTCGTTCTGGCGGGCACGAAGAGCTATGACGTAGTTTTCGATCAGACCGCCGTGATCGGCGTCCTGCAGCTGGCCCCCGGCGAGTACAAACTCAAAGTCGAAAATGGCACAGCCACCTTTACGGACGTCCGCACCAGCAAGTCGGTGTCGGCGCCCGTCAAGTTGGAAACCGGCACTCAGAAGTTCGCCCACACTGCGATCGATGTTGTTGTGGCAGGCAAGACCGAGCACGTCGCATCCATCCAGTTGGGCGGCTCGACGACCACGGTCGAGTTCGGCGCCGGCACGGCTACGCAGAGCGGCATGTAGTCCGCTGTCCCCTGAAGAAGACCCTCGTAGTGGGCTACCCTCGTAGCCCACTACCAAAACCACCGCGGGTCGTTTCCGGACCAATGGCAGCCGGCAGTTGAAGCGCTCTGTCCGGTTCTCACGGATCTCCGGCTCCCGTAGCGATCTGCCGGACAACCACTGGTAAGCTGGGGTGGTGCGATATGTGCGTTGGACCTCGGTGGCGCTGGCCGTTCTGGCCGGCGTCGTCTACGGCGGCGATTCGGTGATCGCCCGCTGGCGTTGGCCGCGGGCGCTTGGCGCAGTCGTGGTGCGGCCCTATTACGCGGTGCCGTTGAAAGACGGCAAGACCGAAATCATGATGCTCAGCCCGGAGACGCGCCCCTGCGTCCACGCGCTCTTTCCCCACTTCGGGTACACGCCCTGCTGGTATCTGGAAAACCACACGCAGCAGCGCATCGACATGTAATTCCGCGACCCCAATCAGCAGCTAGATCCGCGCCAGGGCGAATGCGTACGCTCCAATCGCCACTGCCTCGCTGGTTTCCAGGCGAGAGATGCCGATTGCAGTGCGCGCCAGCGGATCGTACACAACCGTACGCGCCGATCCTGGGACGCGGACTTCGCGCGTGCCGCCGCGCAGGAACTGTTCGCGCTGCGCCGGAGCCTCGATGTTGTATGCGCGCGCACAAAGGCGGCGCTGCCCGGAGTCGAAGACTCCATTGACCGCGTCCACCAGCGCCGGCAAAAACAGCGGATGAGCGCCTGAGATTCCGCCTCCCACCACGCCCAGGCCGTCAATCAGGGTGAGGGCCTGCGCCATGGCGTCGCCGGCAACTTCCCCCAACCGGCGGAAGGCTTCGGTGGCGGCGGCGCGATCCCCGGGGGAAAGCCCCATTCCGATATCGAAGATTGCCTTAGGTTCGGGAGCCTGGTCGGCAGGGATTTCCGCACATTGCGCATACACTCCCCGCACGGCGCGGATGCAGGCGCCCTCTTCGGCATTGATGCCAGGGGTGAGCTTATTACGCAGCAGCCATGCCTCGCCGGCGATCGAGTTGTCGCCGATGAACAGTTCCCCATTGTGGGTGATGCCCCCTCCAAACCCTGTGCCGAGCGTGATGCCAAACAGATTCCGATAGCGTTTGGGGCTGCCAGCCTGCTCAAGCAGTCCGTTCACATAGGGCAGAAAGCCGGCGATGGCTTCGCCGTAAACAAACAGGTCGCCATCATTATTGATATAGACCGGAACGCCGAACTTGTCTTCCAGCATGGGCCCGAGCGCCACCCCGCCGCGGAACGCCGGCAAATTGCCGAGGTCGCCTATTATGCCGCGGGGATAGTCGGCCGGCCCGGGAAAAGCAAAGCTGATGGCCACCGGAGGCGACGGCAAGGACTGCTTCACGCGCTCGAAGCCCTGTACGATGTTCCCCAGGCAGCGGTCCAGGTCGGCAGCCTCGGTCGGCAGGCTCAGCGGGTCGATGATCGGCCGGTTGCCGCGTACGGCCGAAAATTTCAGACTGGTGCCCCCCGCGTCCAGGGTCATCACGATGCGCGGGTCTGTTGCGAAGGCAATCGGCATATGGTTTTTTCCTGCGTGTCGCTCTCCGAAAGGGATTTTACCTCGCGGCGCGCAAGCCTCACCGCAGCGCGGGCCTGCCGGCGGCCGCGCCTTACCAACGCTGGTGCACCAGGGGACGAATCCTGGCATCGTAAATAACGCGAATTGCGCCCATCGTTTCGGCGGGCAAAGCGACAAGTTCCGAGGCCGCGCAGTTCTCTGCAACCTGCGCGGGGCGCTTGCCGCCGGGAATCGCGCACGACACTGCGTCGTGCATCAGAATCCAGCGCAGCGCAAAGGGCGCCATGGCAACGCCGGCCGGCAGCAGGCGCCGGATCGCCTCTACAGCTTCCAGGGCGACCTCGTAATCCACGCCGGAAAACGTCTCGCCAACATCGAACGCCTCCCCGTGGCGGTTGAAGTTACGGTGGTCGTCGGCGGCGAACCGGGAATCGCGCGTGAGCTTGCCGCTGAGGAGTCCGCTGGCCAGAGGGACGCGAGCCAGAATTCCGACGCGCCGCCGCAGGGCCTCCGGAAAGAATAACTCCGCCGGCCGCTGGCGGAAGCAGTTGAAGATGATCTGCACCGTCTGCACGTTTGAAAACTCGATCGCTTTCAGCGCCTCCTCGACCCGCTCCACGCTGACGCCGTAGTAACGGATCTTCCCGGCTTGCGCCAGATCGTCGAGCGCGCCGAAGACCTCGGGCCGATAGTAGACATCGGTGGGCGGGCAGTGGAGCTGCACCAAATCGATACAGTCTGTGGCCAGGTTGCGCAGGCTGTCTTCTACGAAGCGCGCCAGGTTTCGGGCGTTGTACCCGTCCGCAGTATGCGGCGAAAGGCGCCGCCCGGCCTTGGTGGCGATCACGATATCCTCGCGCCGCTCGCGCTTCAACCGCGCCAGCAGGCGTTCGCTGCGGCCATCCCCGTAAACGTCCGCCGTATCGATGAAATTGACGCCGCAGTCGATGGCCTGGTGCAGCGCCGCCAGAGATTCATCATCGCTGACATGGCCCCACGATCCGCCGATCGCCCAGGCGCCAAAACTGACTTCCGAAACCTTCCAGCCGGTCCGTCCCAGCTCGCGATATCGCATCCATCAATTATGCACGCCGTCAGCCGCGGTGTGCGCTGCAGGCGTAAGGCGCCGCGCGAAAAAAAGCAAAATCCATCAAGCAGGTTCAGGCTTGCGGACTTACACTCTTGTCTGGGAGGCACCGATGATCCTCTGGAGGCGGGCTGCGGCGCTCGGGCTGTTGAGCTGGCTGATTCCCTTCGCCATTTCATTTCTTCTGTTCCCTGTGAAGGCGTCGAACGCCGCGCTGTTCGAATCCCTGATGAACCTGGTTTTGCTCCTCACCGGCGGGGCGCTGCTCAGCGTCTACTTTCGAAGCCGGCCGGTGGCGCTGCGGGAGGCCGTCCTGGCCGGCGCGCTTTGGGTTGGAATCAACCTGATGTTCGACTACCCCATGTTCGCTTTTGGACCGATGAAGATGACGGCGGCGGGATACTATTCGGAGATCGGCGTCAGCTATCTCGCGTTTCCGGCGCTGGCTTTCGGGGCCGCACGCCTGGCGCGGAAATGAAGGCCTCCACCGAGCAGGACTACTACGAGCGGATCGTCCGCACGCTGCTGTTCATCCAGGGGCATCTGGACGATGACCTGGAATTGGACGAGGTCGCCGCGGTAGCGGCCTTTTCGCCTTTTCACTTTGCCCGCATTTTCCGCGGCCTCGTCGGCGAAACGCTGATGGAGCACATCCGGCGTCTACGGTTGGAGCGCGCCGCCCGAAACCTCAAGCTGCACGACGACCCCATCACGCAGGTTGCATTCGAAGCCGGATTCGAAACTCACGAATCCTTTACGAGGGCATTTGGAGCCATGTTCGGAGTACCACCTTCTGCTTATCGCGCCGCACACCAGCCCGCCCCGGAATCGGCGTCCGGAACGCACCTTGATGAGGTGACCGGCTACCATCCACCAGCATACGGAGACGTTCCGCCGGTAGAGATCAAAGAGTTGGCGCCGGTGCGGGTGGTTTTTCTGCGCCACGCCGGTCCGTACAGCCAGGTCGGCGCCACCTGGGGGCGACTGATGGCCTGGGCCGGCATGCGCGGGCTGCTGGGGCCCGGCATGAAGATGTTCGGCATCGTTCATGACGATCCGGACGTGACGCCGAACGACAAAATCCGGTACGACGCGGCGGTAGCCGTGAGCCGCCCCGTCGAGCCGGAGGGAGAATTCGGTGTGATGGACCTGGCCGGCGGCCGCTACGCAGTGGCTACCCATCGGGGGCCATATGAGGAACTGGGCAAGGCCTACCAGCGCATTTATGGCGCGTGGCTACCGGAGAGCGGCCAGGAACTGCGAGATGTGCCGGCCTTCGAACAGTACCTCAATTCGCCGCAGAGCACGAAGCCGGAAGATCTGCTAACCCTGATTCACGTGCCGATTGCGGGTTGATGCAAGGGCAAGTGATCGACGGCGCGGGAAGACGCGCCGACTCTCGGCTCAACCGGCCTGGGAACCGGTGTCGCGGGAATTGGCACTGTTTCCAGCGCGCTAGGTGGCGTACTGGCGCTTCCATTGGGCCAGCTCGCCAGAAAGCGTATTCTTCACGCTGATGTATTGCTCATTGTCGATCTGGTCGGCGTGCTCAGCGGGATCGGCGGGCAAGTCGAAGAGTTCGTTGGGGCCCTTGCCGTCATTACGAAGAACCAGGTTGTAGCGTTCCGTGCGCGCCATCGCGGTATCGCGATACTGGCCGAAGACAGTGTTGCGCCAGGTCTGCTTCTTGGGCAGCCGCCTTCCAGTGGCCAGCGGCAGGTAGCTGCGGCCGCACAGGTTGCGGCTGGGAACAGCGGCCGAAACCAGATCGCAGAGGGTCGGCAGCAGGTCATACGTGCTCACCAGTTCCATGCGCTCTTCCTGCGCCGGCACGCGGCCTGGCCAGCACCACACCAGCGGCACGCGGACGGATTCGTCGTACATGTTGACCGGATCGGAGGCGTCGCCGGAAGCCCAAAGGCCGTGGCGGCCGAGCAGCGACCCGCATGAGGAAGTGATCACGACCAGCGTGCGATCCAGCAATTGCTTCTGCGAAATTCTGGTCGTCAGCGCGCCTACGTTATCGTCCATCATGGAGAGCGCCGCCGCAGCGCGGCGCAGGTTCGCTAGCCGATTGCGGAGCATTTCCTTGCCGCTCCGCGCATTGGCCGCGGCGGGTTCCACGCTGTAATTGACGAAATTCTCCTGGGCATATAAATCCAGGTAATTGGAGGGAATGCTCGCGGGCGGGAGAGCGACGGAGGGATAGTGGACGGTGAGAAAAAAAGGTGCGCCGTCTTTCGCCTGGTCCACCAGCGGCGGTGCCTCCTCCGGCGCGGCGCTGTGGCAGGCGTAGCCGGCTGCGGCCAGGACCTTTTCCAGCGTGACATCGGCTGCGGAGATCGCTCCCCCGTCTCCCAACTGCATGGGAGTGCGGCCGGTGATCAGCGTGGCGAAACCAGGCGCAGCGGCGGGAGCGGCCGTAAAGTGATTGCGGAAATGCGCCCCCATCTGGCCGAGCCGGTTCAGATTCGGCGTCTTCAGTTCCTTGTTCCCGTAAACGCCCATCATCCAGGAAGGCAGGTCATCGGCCACCAGCAGCAGAATGTTGGGGTGCTCCTCGACGACCTTCTTCTTGGCAGCGAACACGGGCAGCGCGAGGCTGCCGTAAAGAAAATGGCGGCGGGAAATGGGCATGGCTGACTAACAGTATAAGGGGGTGGCGCGTGTCCTGCAGTGGAAACAGGGGGAACAGAAGGGAAGCTGGTGGACGAGAGGGGATTCGAACCCCCGACCCCGGCGTTGCGAACGCCGTGCTCTCCCAGCTGAGCTACTCGCCCACAGAACTGCTTTCTTTTTCCTATGATACCAAATCGTCTGATGGGCTCCGCGCCGGCGTGAGCTGCATTCCTGCGCTTAAGCGGGCCGGTGGCGATCGTCGTGCGGATGCCTGGATTCCGGTTTTTGTTTGCGGCGGCCCGCCCAATACTTCTTCATGCGTTCGGAGACTTCGGCGCGCTCTCGCGGGTCCATCGACTTGCGCCCCCGCCGTTTGCCGACGTTGGGAATCGGGGGAAATTCGCCACCGGCTCGGCGCAGCGCCTCGAGCGAGGCAATCGCGCGCTCCAACTTTTCCTTTTCGGCGTAAAGGTCCTGAAGAGCCTTATAAAGATCCATCACTAGATGTCGCGGGAATCTGAATGATCCCCGATGTTACATCAGTGACGGCGCACTTTGCTAGAGGCGGGCGAGTATCAACGCAGCAGGAAAGGCCAATGTGGTACTACTCTCAGGGCATGCCTGGTAATGGCTATGTATAGCGCAATTGCTAGTAGCAATAGTACAGCCACGACGACAATGGAGGTGATTTTCCAGGGGAATCGCCGGTGCTCACGGTGGAGCGTCAATATGTATGCTGCGAAGACTCCCACGTAGAACAACGCGCACATCGGCAACGCAAAAAGCATCATGTTGAACGCGTCGGGCGTCGGAGTCACCACCGCTGCGATGATGAAGATGATCAGAATGGCGTAGCGGCTGTGTTTGATGAGAAATGACGGTGTGACAATTCTAAGTAGGGCAAGAAAGAAGATGACCACGGGCAGTTCGAACACCATGCCGATCCCGAGCACCACGTTGACGAACATGGCGAAGTATTCGCTGACCGACACGAAGGGCGCGATATCTTTGCCATGCCCCATACCTAACAGAAAGGTGAGGGCGAATCGAAACGCGACGAAATAGGCGAAAAGGCCACCCAGGATGAACAGGCCCGCGGAGGACACGATGAAGGGCACAGCCCACCGGCGCTCCTTGCGATACAGCCCAGGCGAGATGAAGGCCCACACCTGGTAGACCACCCAGGGCGACGCAATAAAAATGGAACACACCAGGGGCAGCTTGAACCAGATGATGTTGATGGTTTCCATGGGAGTGATCTGCACCAGCCGCTGCTCATAGCCGAGCGTCTTCAGCGCGGTTACGGCAGGTTGCTTGATGATGTCCCATAACTGGTCGCAGAAGAAGAAGCTCAGGCAAAATGCCACTGCGGCGCCGATCAGCGCCCGGATGATTCGCTTGCGCAGCTCCTCGAGGTGCTCGAGAAAGGACATGCGCAGCATGCCTTCCTCTTCGCCGTCGTCCGGCGGGTGCGGAGGCCTGCCGCCTCCGCCCAGGAGCCGCTTGGCCCGCTCGAACCCGCCACTGCCCGCAGGCGTGGAGCCGCGTGGGAGCGCGCCGCTCCCGGACTGTTCTTCGGATGAATCCATTCGTTACGCTTGCTGTTCCGCGTTTGCCGGTGCCGGATGGGAGGAATGCTCCCCGGCGGCGATGGCGGCAGGGGCGGAGTGGGCGCCCTGCTGTCCGGTCGCCGGATCGTGGGCAATCGTTCCTTCCGGTGCGACAATTACTGGTAACTCAGCGCCCTCAGTTGCGGATGCGCTTGCAGTGGATGGGTCGGTGGGGGCCTCTATCGCGGGAGCAACGTAGGCACCATCATAATTGGTGTCATAAGAAGAGTAGTCATAGTTGTAAGTATCATATTGATACTGGTTGACCACTTCCTTAACTCCCGATTCAGCCTCCAGCGTTTTCATTTCGCGGTCAAACGTCGCCTTGAGTTCGTTCGAGGCGCGCCGGAATTCGGTCAATGCCTTGCCGACCGTCCGTCCGATCTCAGGAAGTTTCTTTGGACCGAACAGAATAAGCGCCACCAGAAAAATCAAAATGAATTCCTGGGGACCAAAGTTTCCAAAAATCATGCTGATTCCTCCAGCAAGGTCTTCCGAATCAATGATAGCATGCGCAACCAGATGCGCCGCGCACGGTGCTGGCTCGCGACCAAAAGCGGCAAGCTAAAGCGTGCCCTACCAGCCCGCTAGGGCAGGGTTTCGCGGAGAACTTTCTCGCTTTGTTCCTGGCGGAACTGGCGGAGTTTGTCGCGCAGGGCGGGGCGGCTGGCGGCGAGAATGGCGACCGCCAGCAGGGCGGCATTGCGCGCGCCGGGCGCGCCGATGGCGAGCGTTCCCACCGGTATCCCGGCCGGCATCTGCACGGTGGAGAGCAGCGAATCCAGGCCCTTCAATGACGCGCTCTCCATCGGCACTCCCAGCACCGGAAGCACGGTGTGAGCCGCGCAGACACCCGCCAGGTGCGCGGCGCCGCCCGCCGCGGCAATCACCACTTCGATGCCGCGCGATTCCGCCTGGCTCACGTACTCTGCCGTCTGCGCGGGCGTGCGATGCGCGGAGAGCACGCGGCATTCCCGAGCCACGTCGAACTTTGCGAGCATTTCGTCGGCCTGGCGCATTACGTCCCAGTCCGATTTGCTGCCCATGATGACGGCGACCAGCGGGTGATTCTCGACCATGCCACTATTCTACTGTCCCTGCGCGAGCGTGAAGCCCGGCTGGCCATCGAAAGTGCGCAGCGCCTGCACGGCCGCGATTTCGATTCCGGCCTGCGCGAAGCGCGACAGCAGCGCGATACACTTTGCCATGTCCGTGCCGCCCTCGGCCATGTAGCGGCAACGGAAGCTGTCGGTGCAGAAGGTCTCCGCGCGTCCTGCCGGCCAGACTTTCACGCCGCGGTTGTCGATCATCTGCAAGTTGAGCCCATCGCCAGCCAGTTTGCCGGCCACGGCGGCGAGCGCATTGGGATCGCGCGAAGGCCAGAAGGCGAACACATCGATCCCCTTCAGTTCCACGGCGGTGGAGAGGTCTGTCGCGGCACGCGCCGCCTTGGCTGCCGGACGCCGCGCGTAGGTCACCGCTTTCAGCCGGTTCGGCTTCTGACCGACGCGCGCGATCACAGCGGCCGCGAATTCCTTGGTCCCGACTTTTTGCGTGCTCACTCCCTCGGTGAAGATGTCGTAGGTGTGTACGCCATCCTCGATGGTGCGCAGCCAGGCGTTGTGGACGCGCTCGGCTGCCTCCGGCTGATCGATGTGGATCAGCATCAGCACCGCGCCCAGCAGCAGGCCCGAGGGGTTGGCCAGGTTCTGGCCGGCGCGCCGCGGCGCAGAACCGTGGATCGCTTCGAACATGGCGCACTTGTCGCCGACATTGGCCGAACCCGCCAGGCCGACCGATCCCGCAATCTGCGCGGCCACGTCGGAGAGGATGTCGCCGTACAGGTTCGGCATCACAATCACGTCGAAATTCTCCGGCGTGTCGGCCATCTTGGCCGCTCCGATGTCGACGATCCAGGCTTCGTTCTGAATGTCCGGATATTCCTTGGCGATCTCGTCGAAGACTTTGTGGAACAGCCCGTCAGTCATCTTCATGATGTTGTCCTTCATGAAGACGGTGACCTTCTTGCGGTTGTGGCGGCGCGCGTACTCAAAAGCGTAGCGGATAATCTTCTCGCTGCCGGGCCGCGAGATCAGCTTGATGCAGGAGGTCACTTCCGGGGTCAACTGGTATTCAATGCCGGCGTAGAGATCCTCTTCGTTTTCGCGCACAATCACCAGGTCCATGCCGGGATGCTTGGTGTCGATGAACGGGTCATAGGAGACGCACGGTCGCACGTTGGCGTACTGGCCGAGCGTCTTGCGCGTGGTGACGTTCAGGCTCTTGAAGCCGCCCCCCTGCGGCGTCGTGATGGGCGCCTTGAGGAACACCTTGGTCCGCAGCAGCGACTCCCAGGAGGCGGGGTCAATGCCGGCCGTATTGCCGCGCAGGTAAACCTTCTCGCCGATTTCGATGGTCTCTATAGCAAGAGCCGCGCCGGCCGCATCCAGAATCTGGAGCGTGGCGTTCATGATTTCCGGTCCGATGCCGTCGCCGTGAGCGACCGTGATGGGAGTCTTGGTGGCCATAAGGGGAACAACCACGATAAAAGGTTGCGAAACCCCGCGCAAGTGTGGGCGAGGGGATTTTCTACAAATTGTGAGTTTTGCGGGGCGCATGGACGCGGTCGCGCCGATAGGGAGAGGGTGGCCCAGTGTGGTTACGTCTTGGCAAAGGGAAACACGTAGCTGTCACCGCTTTCTCGTCACCGCTTTCTGAAGGCGGTCTGCGCGGCGGCGGGGGGCTTTGCCATTGTAGCCCCTGGTTGGCAGGTCGGAGACCTGCCCCACTAAATACCTGTGGTCAGCCCTTGATGTGCTTCCAGTTGGCGAGGCAGCGTTCTTCGGTTTCGAACGACGGGAAGCGGCTGCCTTCCTGCTCGATCAGGTAAAACTCGATGCCGCCGCCGTTCTCGGCGGCCTGGAAGATGGCGGGCCACGGCGCGACACCTTCGCCGAACAGGACCTGGTAGCCCTTGCCTTCGGCGGGCGACCAATCCTTGCAGTGCATGATCTTGATGCGGCCGGGGTTGGCCTGAACCCACGCGACCGGGTCGGAGCCGGCTTCGATGCACGTCCCGACGTCCAGCTGCAGCACCACGTCGGCTGGCGTATTGGCGGCGATGACTTCGATGGGGCGCTTGCCTTCCAGCGGCGTGAATTCCAGTTGATGATTGTGATAGCCGGTGGCCATGCCGAGCGGCTTCAGTTTTTCGGAGGTCGCACTCAGCTTTTCGGCGACGGCTTTCCAGCCATCCAGGTTCTTGGGATTGCCGGCGCTGGCCCAGATTATGTACTTCGCGCCCAGAATCTGGTTGAGCTCAATTGCTTTGCTCAGGCCGTCGGCGGTGAACGACTCGCCGCCATTGTGGGTGGAGTTGCACTTGATGCCTAGGTTGTCCGTCATCTTGCGCACCTCCTTCGCGTAGTCGGTGGTCCATTTGTAATAGGGCGCGTAAAACTCGACCACCTGGTAGCCGGCTCGGGCGACCTCGCGCACGGTGCCGGGCAAATCCTTGGCCAACTCATCGCGAACCGAATACATCTCCAGTCCAACCGGGATGGCCGAACCGGGTGCGGCGAACGCCAGGCCGGCAGCCCCGGTGGCGGCAAGAAAAGAACGGCGGGAAACAGCGTGGTCCGAGATCATGGCCAGACTATAACATGGTGAATCGAGGGCCGGTGTTCGGCCCAAATGCAGCTATGGCAGGGCCTCCAGCTCTGTATAATCGTACCGGGGTCTGGGATGCTGAGGGACTTTGTCTACGCCGCTCGCACGCTGCGAAGCAGCCCGGCTTTCACCGTTGCCGCCGTGCTCACGCTCGCGCTAGGCGTCGGCGCCAGCACCGCCATCTTCAGCGTGGCGGATGCGGTGCTGCTTCGGCCCCTGCCGTATAAGAACCCCGGGCGCCTCATCTATCCCTGCGCCGACCTGAAGACCAGAAACGTCTCCGACCATCTCTGGTCCGGCCCCGATTACATGGACCTGCGCGACCACGCCAGCGCGACGCTGGAAGATGTAGCTGCGCTCGACACTGGCCGCGATACGTTCCTGCACGGCGACGGCACCCCGGAAGAAATCGCTTACGCTGAGGTCACGCCGAACCTGTTTCGGGTGTTGGGAGCGCGCGTTGTGCTCGGCCGCGACTTTATGGACAGCGACGGCCAGGCGCAGCCCAACAGTGAGGATGGCGCTCCACCGCCGCCCGACCGGCGCCTGCCGACGTACGCCATCGTCAGCCAGGAATTCTTCCAGCGAATATTCGGCGGCAATCCGGCGAAGCTGGGACAGCCACTTGGGAGAAACGGCCCCATTCTGGTCGGCGTGCTCCAGCGCGGCTTCGAACTGCTGTTCCGGCCGGATAAGGACGTGGAGAGGCGGCCCGATTTGTACCTGGCTCTGCGGCTGTCGTATGGCGCGCCGCGGGTCGGCATTTATCTGCGCCTGATTGGCAGACTGCGGCCCGGCGCAACCCTGCAAAGGGCGCAATCCCAGGCGGACGCGGTAGCGGCACAAAGCCGCGCCCTCGAGCCTGCCTATCGCGGCGCGGGGCTTCAATTTCGTCTTGAGCCGATGCAGCGATACCTGGTAGCGCAGGTGCGGCCGGCGATTCTGGCGCTCATGGGAGCGGTGGTCTTTTTACTGCTGATCGCTTGTTCCAATGTCGCGAATCTGTTCCTGGTGCGCGCCTCGGCGCGCGGACGGGACTTGGCGGTGCGCACCGCGCTCGGCGCGAACTGGTGGCGGCTGGCGCGGCAGATGCTGGCCGAAGCGCTGCTGGTGTCGGCGATCGGCTCACTGTTGGGATTCGGACTGGCGTGGGTGGGGGTTCACGACCTGCTGGCGATCGCGCCGGCCAATCTGCCCCGGCTGGACGCTGCCCGCATCGATTCCACGGTGCTCGCCTTCAGCATGTGCGCGGGGCTGGCAGCGGCGGTGCTGTTTGGCCTGGCGCCAGCCATGCGCGCGGCGCGCCCGGATGTAGGGCAGGTACTGCGCGCCAGTGGGCGAAACAGCGGACTGAGCGGCGGCTCGCTGCTGCGCAACGGAGTGGTCGTGGCGGAGGTGGCGTTGTGTTTCGTTCTCCTGGCGGGCTCCGGCCTGATGTTCCGCAGTTTTCGGGCTCTGCAGCGGATTGATCCGGGCTTCGATCCGCACGGCCTGATGACCTTCCGCACCATGGGCGGCAAGCAGGGCCGTTTGTCCGATGAGCGCGGCGCGCTGGTGCGGCAGATGCAATCCGCCCTGGCTGCCATTCCGGGGGTGAAGAGCGTGACGGCGGCCAATATTTTGCCGCTGAGCGGCTCGTTCTTCCCGTACCGCTGGGGCAAAGAAGACGCGCTGAATGATTTCAGAAGATTTCAGGCGGCGGATACGCAGATCGTGCTTCCCGGTTATTTCGACACCATGCGCACGCCGCTGCTGGAGGGCCGCGCGTTCAACGAAGCGGACAACAATCCGCAGATCCGGCACGTCATTGTGGACCAGGCGCTGGCGGCGAAAGCGTTTCCCCACGGCGGCGCGGTGGGGCAGCGAATCCTCAGCCGCATGAACACTCCCACGTCCGTCTGGTACGAGATTGTCGGCGTGGTCGGGCACCAGCGGCTCACCTCGCTGGCCGAACCCGGCCGCGAGCAGATGTACGTTACCGACGGATATTTCACGCATCAGCAAATCCAGCAGTGGGCGGTACGCACGCAAGGCGACCCGGCGCAGTACGCGGCCGTAATCCGCAGGGAGATGGCGAAGTTTGACCGCGGCATGCTGCTGACCGACGTGCGCTCCATGGACTCCGTGGTGGCTCGCGCGCAAACCGGCATGCGGTTTTCACTCCTGCTGATTGCGGCGTTCGGCGCCATCGCCGCGCTGCTGGCGGGCGTCGGGCTTTATGGCGTACTCTCCACCGTGGTCCGCCAGCGCACCGCCGAAATCGGCGTACGGATGGCGCTCGGCGCGGCGCCCGGGGGGATCTTCGGCCTGATGATCGGATACGGCCTGCGGCTCAGTGCGATCGGAATCGCGGTAGGATTCGTCGCGGCGCTGGCGTTAACCAGGGCGCTGACCAGCATGCTGGTCGGAACGAGGCCCACTGATCCTCTTACCTTTGCGGGCACAGCAGCATTGTTCTTTGTGATCGCCGCGGCGGCGACCTGGGTGC
>CAZZHN010000002.1:0-81720 GCA_964654065.1 uncultured Solibacteraceae bacterium | reverse complement strand
TGCCGGCTGTCTGCAAACTGGACTGTGCTGCGGAGTTGCCCAGGTAAACGGTGTACGTGCCAGGTGCTGTCAGCCAGGTACTCGACGTGGTGTCCCAGTAGGACAGCGGATGCGAGGAATCGTTCTCGTCCACCTCCACCGTCACGCTCTGCTGCTGGCCGGGCGTGAGCAGAACTTTCTGCCATCCCACCAGGCGCTTAGGCGGCTCGTTGGTGCTGGCGGGCAGCGCCAGGTAGACCTGCGCCACCTCAGCGCCCGTCACGGTGCCTGTGTTCTTCAGGTCGAACGTCACCTGAAAGTTCGGATTGCTGGCGGTCAGGTTGTTCACCAGCGCCACGTTGGAAAACTGGAAGGTGGTGTAGGAGAGCCCGAAGCCGAAGGGAAACTCAGGCGTCAGATTGTTGGCGTCGTACCATTTGTAGCCGACGAGCAGACCGTCAACGGTGTAGTCCGTGGTAAAGGGTGTGCCCGTAGAGTTCGATCCAGGAATGTTCGGCCGCGGCAACTGGCTCACGCTGGCCGGAAAGGTGATCGGCAGCTTGCCTGACGGGTTCACGTTGCCGAACAGAATATTGGTGATCGCCTGCGCTCCCCGTATGCCGGGGAACCACGCCTCCAGCACCGCGCTCACGTTGCTCAGCCACGGCATCACCTGTGCGCCGCCATTTTCCATCACCACGATCGTATGCGGATTGGCAGCCGCCACCGCTTCCACCAGCGCGTCCTGATCGATCGGCGTGGAGTGGATCAGGTCGGTGAAATTCAGGCTCGGCATGTCCATTCCTTCGCTGGTCCACTGGCTCACGAATATGATCGCCACGCTCGACTGCGCCGCCAGCGCAGCCGCCGTGGTGGCATTGGTACCAGGGTCGAACTGCACGGTTGCTTTCGGAGCTGCGGCCTCGATAGCCTGAAGCGGCGAGGACGGGATCCAGATCACCTGCGACCAGCCGGGCACGGCGGGATAGCCTTCGTTGAGCACCACGCCTTCGGTTGGCCACACCTGCGCCGATCCGCCGCCGGTGAGCACGCCGATATCGGCGTGCGATCCGATCACCGCGATCGAGTTGAGCGCAGCCGCGTTCAGCGGCAATTGGCCATTCTTGTTCTGCAGCAGCACCGCGCCCTGCTCCTCGACGGACTGCGCGATGTTCTCGTCATTGGTGACCATGGTCGGGTCGAGCGAGGTGACACCGGCCGGCTGGTTGAAGACTCCCACCTGGTACATGGCGTGCAGGATTCGTGTCGCCATGTCATCCACCCGTGATTGCGGCACCTGGCCCGCCTGCACCGCCGCCTCCAGCGCGCTGGCGCTGAAGAATTCGTTGTCCGGCTGCTCCTGGTCGAGCCCGGCATTTGCCGCTGTCACGGTTTGCGTGGCGGGTCCGGAGGCGGGCAGCGCCCACCAGTCGGACATGACGAATCCCGTGAATCCCCAATCCGTCTTCAGCACCTGGGTGAGCAGGTATGGATCCTCGCACGCCCAGGTGCCGTTCAGCAGATTGTAGGAACACATCACCGACTGCACGCCGCCGTCTTTGACACCGATCTCAAATGCCAGCAGATCGCTCTCGCGTCCGCTGCGGTCGCCAATAATCACGTTGCTCTCGGTGCGGCCCGTTTCCTGGTCATTGAACGCATAATGTTTGACGCCCCCGATCACGTGCTGGGACTGAACGGCCGAGACGTGCTGGGCGGCGATCTTGCCTGCCAGGATGGGATCTTCGCCCTTGGTTTCGAAGGTGCGGCCGTCGCGCGGCTCGCGGCCGATCATATTGGTATTGCCGCCCAGGTTCACGTTCATCCCGAAGGCGTTCACTTCGGCCCCGATCACGGTTCCGAACTGGTACGCCAGGTTCAGGTCCCATGTGGCCGCGCTGGCGATAGAGGAAGGCAGTACCGTCGCCGGCCTCGCGCCATCGGCCACTCCCAGGCTGCCGTCGACAAAATAAAGAGCCGGGATGCCCAGCTCCGGAATGCCCGGAATGTAGCCGCCCGCGCCGTTCGGCGGGTTGAAGATGTTGGTGACGGGACCGAGCGCTCCGGCCACCAGCTGCATCTTCTGCGAATCGGTCATCTGCGCCACCATCTGCGTTGCCAGCTGCGCGGAACTGGCTGGCGCCGGCACCCAGAAGCGGCCGGTGGCGGTGGTGAGGGCTCGCCCGGTCGGGTTGGTGACGGTGAGCACCGCTTCCACAGGTGCGCCTGACGGAACGCCGGCTGGATAAGTAAAGTTCAACTGGTCGATGATCTCGCCCGGTGCCGCGCCGCAGTAGTTCACCAGCGCGGCGATGCCGCCGATCGTCAACTCGCAGCTGGCCGTGCCGCCGACCACCGAAAGGGCGTCCACTGTGGTGGCGCCGTCGCCCACCCCATCCTGCTCGGCCTGGTTCTTCGGCCCGAGGCCGTTGGCCCACAGTTGATATTCGCTGCCCGCTTGCACCGCGCACTGCGAGGTGGGACAGCCCTCCTGGGCGGTTCCGGTCACCCACGCTACGCCGGTCGTCAGGCTGTTCAGGAACATCGAAGGCGCGGCCGTGGATGCGATCGTAATCGGCTCCACGTTGCTCTGCACCGTGTTGCGCGTCACCTGCACATTCACCGCCGTGCCCGGCTGAGTTTCCCAGGGAACCTGAAAATCAATTTGTCCCGGGCTGACGTAAATCAGCGGCGCGTTAACGCCGTTCACGCTGGCGCTCACGCCGGCCACCGAGGTGACGAAGGCGTTGTTGGCGATCACCTGCGAGCCCTGGTACGTGTTATCCGCGAGATTATTGCCGTACACCGATGCCAGGCTGCCAGGCGACACTTCGCCCAGGTAAGAGGCGGCATTCGCCACTCCTCCAGGCGTGATAACCGGCGTGGTGCCGCTCACCGTGGTCGCCTGGTAGACGCGCACGTAGTCCACCAGCATGTCCTGATTGGGAAACGGCGAGTTGGGATCCGGCGTGCCTAGGAACGTGCCCGGCCCGCCGATCGCGAGATTGAGCAGGATGAAAAACGGGTTGTTGAAAACCCATTGATCGCCCGCCGGGATGGAGGACGGAGTCACCGTGCTATAAAGAGCGCCGTCCAAATAGAACGCCACGGAATTCGCCGACCACTGGATCGCGTAGATGTGGTAGTCGTCGTCGACCGTTTCTCCCAGGGGCAGCGTATAGGACTTCGAAATGCCGTTGGCCCCGGAATAGCCGGGCCCGTGCGTGGTGCCGTTGTTGGTGGACACGTCGTTGACGTTGCTATAGGTCCCGAAATTCTCCATGATGTCGACTTCGCCGCAGGTGGGCCAACTCACGGTCTCAATGTTTTCGCCCAACATCCAGAACGCGGGCCAAACGCCGTGGCCGAACGGAAGCTTGATGCGGGCCTCAACCAGTCCGTACGTCCACTTGTTATCGGCGGTGCCCGTGGAAGCGCCGGGACTGCCGGTCTGCAGGCGCGCCGATGTGAAGTTGCCGCCGGAGTCGCGGATGGCGCGGATCACCAGGTTGCCGTTGCCGTCCTGAAATACGTTATCGGGGGAGTTGGTGTACGTTTCGAGTTCGCCGTTACCCCAGCCTCCGTCGCCCAGATCGTAATTCCATTTCGTCGGATCCGGCGGCGAGCCGGCCGCTCCGTTGAACTCATCGCTCCACACAAGCTGCCAGCCGGTGGTTGTTTGCGCCGAGGCTGCGAACGCAGCCAATAAAGTTAAACTTGTTACCAATTGAAAACGCATACGCAAGTCGATCATGGATCAACCCGTCCGGAGTTGCAAGTCTACCCTCCTTCGCGCCTGCTATCGACGGCGCGGAAGCCCGCCATAAAAAGGCCCGCTGGCTCGATATGAAAATCAGGATTTTGACAGCGACGCCTCAAAAGGCTGATTTCAAGTTGCTTACCTGGGCCGCCGGCAAGCCGGGACCGCGCTACCGGAGTAGAAAAATGCGGTTCGCCGGAGAGTTGAAAGCATTGCGCTTCTACGCGCTGTAGGTGCCACCAGTACCGGGTGGTAATCTCCGCGGACCGGGATCTTCGCCAAATGGGACCTCAATACCCAATGCTGGCCGAAACGATATGAATTATGGGAGAAACAGGGGGTTCTGCATCGGCTCAGAATCCCCGGCATGCAGCCTTAACCGCGCGATGCCGATTAACACCCTTGACATGGTGGGTGAAACATAATATTCTGCTGCGGACAGGGTTTTCAGGTATTAGAGCGTTAGAGTCTCGTTCTGCAGCTTTGCAGACGCGCGAAGCTAGCGTAAAGAGTTTGGTGTAGAAGTAAAAAAAAGAGGAGATCTCGCTAAATGGGTTACACGTCTAATCCAAAGGCAAGCGGCCCGGTCCTACAGGGGTGTAGGGGCAGAGCCGCGAACCTAATTCTATTTGGGCTGCTTGTCGCAGTCCTTATCATTTGTCAATTGCCGGCATTCGGTCAGCACGCTGCCGGCTCGATCGCCGGCCTCGTGGCCGACAAGTCGGGCGCTGTGATTCCGGGCGCGAAAGTGACCGTGAAGAACGAAGCCAACAACAACACCTTCGATGGTGTGACGAATGGCTCCGGCAACTTCAGCTTCCCGACGATTCTGCCGGGCAGCTACACCGTGACGATTTCGGCTCCGGGCCTTCAGACCTATGAGATGGAGCACATCGTCGTCACGCAAGGCGCGGCGGTGGGCATTCCGACCATCACGTTGCAGGTGGCCACGACCAAGGAACAAATTGAAATCGTGGCGTCCGGCGATGTGGCGGTCCCCATCGATTCGCCGCAGGCCAGCCAGACCCTGAACCAGAACATGATCACCGATCTTTCGATCGTCGGTCGCGATGCGGCCGAGCTGATGAAGATCATGCCTGGCATGGCCATGACCTCTGGCTTGGGCCAGAGCATGTGGAGCAGCTACACGACCGCGAGCAACACCGGACCGATCGGCGCATTTTCCGCGAACGGTACGCAGCCCAACGGCGCTGTGACCATGACCTCGGATGGTGCCAACCTTCTCGACCCGGGCAACCAGGGAACGCAAACCGCCAACGTGAACCAGAACCAGGTGGCGGAGGTTTCGATCCTGACCTCGGCGTACGACGCATCGTTCGCCAAGGGGCCGGTCACGTTCCAGGCGTACGGCAAGAGCGGCAGCGCGCAGTATCACGGCGGAGCCTACCTCTATACCCGCAATGGCGTGTTCAATTCGATTGACGCCAATGACAAGGCTCTGGGCTACAAGCCGATCAGCGACAGCTTCTATTATCCAGGCGGCGATTTCGGCGGCCCGGTGCTGATTCCCGGCTCGAAGTTCAACCGCAACCGCGACAAGCTGTTTTTCTATAGCGCGTTTGAGTACATGAAGCAGCAGCCGGCGGGATCGTCGTACAACTTCTTCATCCCGACTTCGCAGATGCTGCAGGGCAACTTCAGCCCGGCATACATCGCCAGCCTCGGAACCGGTTTTGCGAATGCCCGCAGCAACGGCGCCGTCATCCCGTGCGCCTCCAGCTCCACTGGAACCGGCTGCGGCAACATGACCAACATCGTCGGCGGCATGATCCCGCAGAGCATGCTGGATCCGAATTCAGCGGCACTGCTCAAGCTGGATCCGACCCCGAACCTGAACATCGCCAGCAACCCGACGGGCAGCAACTACGACTACTTCCTGGGCCCGCCCCAGAACCGCTGGGAACTCCGCCTCCGCGGCGATTACAACATCAACGACAAGACCAAGCTGTACTTCAGCTGGAATCACCAGCACGAGACGGATCTGAGCCCGTTCTACGTTTGGTGGTGGGGATCGCCTTCGACTCTGCCGTATCCTTCGCCGCAGCAGGCGACGCAGATCTCGCAGGTATATAGCGCGAACCTGGTTCATGTGTTCAGCCCCACGCTGACCAATGAATTCGTTTTCGCCGATGCCAAGTTCTCCAACCCGGTCGTCCTGACCAATCCGGACGCGGTGAATCCTTCCAAGGTTGGATTCAGCTATACGGGTTTCTTTAAAGATCCGTACACGCCGCAGCTTCCGGACGTTCTCGGCTGGAACAACGTGACCAACGGCTTCTACACGGAGCAGTACGGTTCGGTGTTCAACGGGCAGAGCAACACGTTCGGCAAGATCTCCAACACGCCGAACCTTTCTGACAACATCAACTACGTGGTCGGAAAGCACACCCTGAAGGCCGGCTTCTATTGGGACTTCGCCCAGAACTACCAGAGCTCGGTCGGCGTCGGATCCACGATGGGCCAGAACGATGAAGATACCTGGGGCGCGGTCAGCACGGGCAACCCGCTGGCGGATGAAATCATCGGCCACTCCGCGCAGTTCAGCCAGTCCAACGGCGGCGTCACGAACAACTTCAAATACTATACCTATGGTTGGTATGTGAACGATTCGTGGAAGGCCGGCCGCCGGCTCACGCTGACTTTGGGTATCCGGCTCGACCACCTCGGGAACTGGGTAACCTCAAATTGCCCGGGCTATCCGGTTGGCACGACCGACATCTCCCCGTGTCCTGGTCTCGCAGTCTGGGATCCGGCCACCTATGTCAACTCCTCCAAGGTCACCACGCCTTGGGACGGTGCACAGTGGCATGCCATCAATTCGGCGATCCCGCTGTCGGGCTTCCCCTCGAAATCCGTTTTCCCGCTGCCTCGCGTCGGCGCCGCGTATGACATCTTCGGCGACGGCAAGACGGTAGTGCGCGGCGGTATCGGTCTGTACCGGTATCAGCTCGCTTATAACAGCGTCAGCGGTTCGGCGTTCAACACCCCGGTCAACGTTGAGTCTCTAGCGTCGACATGGGGCTGCTGCACCGGCTGGAACAACTTCTCGGCGTTTTCTCCTTCGAGCGGAGTCGCCGGCGAAGGTAGCGGACCGACCGGCCTCCTGCAGATGGGCGACGAGCGGACCCCGTACACCTGGACCTATAACCTGACGGTCGATCAGCGGCTGCCGGGACGGTCCGTACTGGAATTCCAATATACCGGCAACAAGTCGAAAGACGAGATGCTCCGGTATGGTCTGGCCAGCCAGGACCTGGTTCCGCTGGGAGCCTACTTCAAGCCGGATCCGATCACCGGCGCGCCGGGCGGGATTCTGGGCAACACCGCTTCGTTCAACAGCTTCCCGACGCAGGACTATAACCCGCTGCAGTTCTACACCAACATGCAGCTGGTGTCGCACGGCAGCTACTCCAACTACAACGCGTTCATCGTTTCGTGGCAGAAGCAGACCGGCCGCATCACGTTCACCACCAATTACACATTCAGCAAGGTGTTGGGCGTTCGCGACGGTGAGTCTGACAACGGCCCTGGCGATGGCAACACGCTGTGGCCCTACAGCATCGCCGCCAACTACGGCGTCCTGTCGTGGGATCACACGCACATCTTCAACGCCGCATACGTGTTCAACCTGCCGAGCCCGATCAAGGGCAACGCACTCGCGGGTGGCGCGGTCAATGGCTGGGTGCTCTCGGGTATTACTCAGATGCAATCGGGCGCCCCGATCCAGCCGAACGCCAGCGGAACTCTGAATCCAACCTGGCCCTCGAACTACAGCAACACGGTCGATCTCGGCACGCAGTCGCCGACCTTGGTTCCGCTGCTGACTTGCGATCCCAGGAAGGGTCTTTCTTCCGGCCAGTACTTCAACGCGAGCTGCTTCACGCTGCCGCCTCCGGGACAAGAGGGCAACATCATCTGGCCCTACATCCACGGCCCAGCGTTCTTCAACAGCGACTTGGCGATTTACAAGCGGTTTGCCTTCAAGGAGCATCAGAGAGTCGAACTGCGGTTCTCCGCATTCAACTTCTTGAATCATCCGCTGCCGCAATTTGGGATGAGTGGGGCGAACGATCTCAACCTCAACTTCACCACCAATACCGGCGCTACTTCGCTGACGAACACCAACCCGAACACGGACGGCAAGCCGTTCTTCATGTCCAACAACATCCGCCGCGTTATCGAGTTTGCGGCCAAGTATAACTTCTAGGTCTCACGAGTGTGAGGCTTAACAGCCAAAAAGGGGCGGCCAAAAGCCGCCCCTTTTTTTATTGTCTTTTTGGGGTGTGGCGCCGGGCAGGATTGCCAGTCGGCCAAAGCGGCCAGTCCGAGAACGATGAAGGATGAGGATGAACAGACGAATAGGGCGGCGGGGCTACGGAGTTCTTTTGGCGCTTGTGCTGGGCGTGGCGGCGCTGGTGGCGCCGCACCTGGCAGGGGGCGCGGCTTCCCCGATCCGGTTTGAGCTGCAGACGATTGCCTTCCAGCACGAGAACGGCGAAGATCCGGGGCGCAGGCAGGCGCCGGCGACCATGGCCGGCGGAGTCGCCATATTCGACTACAACCGGGACGGGCGCCCCGACATCTTCTTCACCAACGGGGCCAGGCTGGCGACGCTGCGCAAGGACGATCCCAAGTATTACAACCGGCTCTTTCGCAACGATGGCGGGGGGAAATTCACCGACGTCACCGAGAAGGCAGGCCTGGCCGGTGTCGGCTACGACGAAGGTGTGGCCGTGGGCGACTACGACAACGACGGCTACCCCGATGTCTTCGTCGCCGGCCTGCATCACAACACGCTCTATCACAACAACCGCGACGGCACGTTCACCGACGTCACGGCGAAGGCGGGAATCAAGAATGCGCCGGACCCGGACTACGGGCCGCTTTGGGCCGTCGGCGCGGTGTGGGTGGACGTCAACAACGACGGCTTGCTGGACCTGTTCATCGTCAACTACATGAAATGGGACTACGCCAGCGAACCCAGGTGCAACTACAAGGGAGACCCGGAGTACTGCGATCCGCGGCTGTACAAAGAAACGCCCAACCAACTCTATTTGAACCAGGGCGACGGCACGTTCAAGGACGTTTCTGCGCTGTGGGACATACGCGCGCATCCAGGCAAGGGCATGTCGGCGACGATGGCGGACTATGACCTGGACGGCTTTCCGGACATCTTCGTCCCCAACGACACGGAGGCGAATTTCCTGTTCCACAACGTGGGTGGCAAGAAGTTTGAAGAGGCGGCCTTCCCGGCAGGAGTGGCGCTGGTGGAGGACGGGACGTTTATTTCCGGGATGGGGTCGGACTTCCGCGATTACAACAATGACGGCTATCCCGATATCGCCTTCGTTGGGCTGGAGCGGCAGACGTTTCCGATCTTCATGAACCTCGCCGGAAAGGGATTTAAGGAAGTGACCGCGTCGAGCGGCATGCGCGCGCTGTGCTGGCCGATGGCTGGATACGGCGTCGGGTTCTACGATCTGGATAATGACGGCTGGAAAGACATGTTCGTCACCCGCGGCGACGTGCTCTCTCTCCCCATGCCCGGCGGAATGGTCAACCAACCGAACACGGTATTCCGCAACACCGGCGCCAATGGAAAATGGCAGGCTCTGACGGCGGAGGCAGGCCTCGATGCCGCGCCGCCGGGACGCTATCGCGGAATGGCATTCGGCGACCTGGATGGCGACGGGCGGGTGGATGTGGTTACAGCGCAGATCGACGGCCCCGGCCGCATCTGGATGAACCGCAGCCCCGGGGCGGCGCACTGGCTGGACATCGCGCTCGAAGGCACCAAGAGCAACCGGGAAGGCATCGGCGCCAGAGTCAAAGTGGTCACCAAGAGCGGCCCGCAGTACAACCACATGACCACCAGCGTGGGCTATGCCTCTTCGAGCGACGGCCCGGTTCATTTCGGCCTGGGCGCAGACGCGAAAGCCGACTTGATCGAGATCCACTGGCCGTCCGGCATCGTCCAAACCCTCAAGGACGTCCCTGCCAACCAGGTGCTGAAAGTCAAAGAAGCGCAGTAACCCACTTGAGGCAGGTTGCCAACCTGCCCCTAAACTCTCCGCAGGCTGGGTTTGACAACGCCACCGGCTCGCATTATAATTACAGAACTCGTAATCGTATGTCGCAATCGAAATCAGATAACGACAATGCGGCTGACCGGGACCTTTATTCGGGGCTGATCCGGCTTCACGTGCTGCATCATGCGGTGGAGGGACCTGTATTCGGGCTGGGGATGATCGAGGAGCTGCAGCGGCACGGCTACCGCATCAGCCCGGGGAGTTTGTATCCGCTGCTGCAAGGCCTGGAAAAGAAGGGCTATCTGAGATCCGCGGAACAGCGAAGGGGCAAGTCGCGGCGGCGCGTGTACCGGGCAACGCCGCTGGGACGGAAGGCTCTCGCGGCCTCGAAGAACAGGGTACGGGAACTCTTTCATGAGCTCATCGAAGAGGACTAGGGCGCGGTGATGACGATGCAAACGCGCATCCGTAGAGCACTGGCAAGGCGGGACGGCACGGGGCAGCGTGGGCCGGGCATGCCCGGCCCCTACGGGACGGGTTCGGGGAAAATCCCGGCCGGCAAGACAGGCGACAAGAACCGATCGCCCGTCCTACCTTTGGTGGCGGCGGTGCTGGCGATGGCGGCAGCGCTGCCGGCGCAGCAGGCGGCGGCCCCGGTGACCGTCACGCTGGCTCAGGCGATTGAGCGGTCGCTCAAGAATTATCCGTCCATTCGGGTCTCGCAGGAGCAGATCAACGCGGCGGCGGCGGCCATCCGGCTGGCGCGCACGGCTTACCTGCCGCGCGTGGACGCGCTGGCGCAGATCAACCGGGCCACCCGGAACAACGTGTTCGGCTTGCTGCTGCCACAAAGCGTGATTCCGTCGATGTCGGGCCCGGTGATCGGGTCGAACAATTTCGGATCGGTGTGGGGGAGCGCGATCGGCGGCCTGGTCACCTGGGAGCCGTTCGACTTCGGGTTGCGCGGCGCCAGCGTGGCCGCCGCGGACCGCGCCCGGGCGCAGTCGGAAGCCGCCGTTAAGAGGACGCAATATGAAGTCGCTGCCGCAACGGCAGACGCCTACGTAACGCTGGTGGCGGCGCAGCAGATGGCGCTTGCCGCACAGGCCGGCGTGGACCGCGCCGAAACCATCCTCAAAACGATCACGGCGCAGGTGGAGGCTCAACTGCGGCCGGGCGCGGACCAGTCGCGCGCGGAAGCGGAGCTGGCAGCGGCGCGCACGCAACTGATCCAGGCGCAGCAGGCGATCGAGATCTCCTGCGCCACCCTGTCGCAATTCACCGGCACCCATCCGGAGCAAACGGCGGTGACCGCGGGCAGCCTGCTGCAACTGCCTCCCGAGCAGGCTGCTCCGGCGCCCGAGACGGCGGCCAATCCGCTTGTCGTCGAGCAGAACGCGGTGGTCGAGCAGGCGCGGGCGCAACTGCAGGTATTCGAGCGCTCCTACTTTCCTAAATTCTATTTGCAGGGCGCGGCATATGCGCGCGGTACCGGCGCCGAGACCGATGGCGACCGGTTAGGCGGGCTCAACGGGCTTGCGCCTAACGTACAGAACTACGCACTGGGCTTCAGCGTGACCTTCCCCATCTTCGATCTGCCGGCACTGCGCGCGCGCGAGGCAGCGCAGAGCGCCACCATCCGGGCCCAGACGGCGCGCGGCGAACAGATCGCCGTGGACCTGCGGGCGCAGTGGAACCGGGCGGTCGCGGCCATGAACGGCGCGCGGCGCATCGCCGCCAACACGCCGGTGCAAATCGCCGCGGCGCGCGCCGCGGCGCAGCAGGCGGAGGCGCGCTACCGGGCCGGCCTGGGAAACATCGACGAAGTGGCGGAAGCGGAGCGCCTTCTCACCCAGGCTGAAATTGACGATGTGCTGGCCAGGCTGAACGTATGGCGGGGCCTGCTCGGCATCGCCACCGCGGCCGGCGATCTGCAGCCGTTCGTGGCCCAGGCCAGCCAATGAAACGACGGAGAGAGGAACCATGCGCCTCGTCTTAGCCGCTCTCAGCCGTCCGGTGACGGTGGTGGTGGCGCTGATTGCCATCGCCCTCTGCGCGCTGCTGGCTGTGTCGCGGATGCCGGCCGACATCTTCCCGCAGGTGGGCGATCCCGCCATCTACGTGGCCCAGCCCTACAGCGGCATGGACCCGGCTCAAATGGAGGGTTACCTCACTTACTACTACGAGTATCACTTCCTTTACATCACGGGCATCGATCACGTCGAGAGCAAGAGCATTCAGGGCGCCGCCCTCATGAAGCTGGTGTTTCACGAGGGCACCAACATGAGCCAGGCGATGTCGGAAGCGGTCGGTTACGTGAACCGCGCCCGCGCCTTCATGCCGCCGGGGACGGTACCGCCCTTCATCACGCGCTTCGATGCGGGGAGCGTGGCGGTCGGCGAACTGGTTTTCAGTAGCGCCACCCACACGCAGGGCGAGCTGCAGGATTACGCCATCAATCGCGTGCGCCCTCTATTTGCCACCCTTCCCGGCGTATCCGCGCCGCCGCCGTTCGGCGGAAATCAGCGGACGATCGTCGTGATGCTCGATCCCGGCAAGCTGCGCCAGTACCAGATCTCTCCGGAAGAGGCCATCGCGGCGGTCAGCAAGTCGACACTGGTGATGCCATCGGGAAACATGTGGACGGGGAAGGTGGAGCGCATCGCGCGCACCAACGCCGCCCTGGGCGGCAACCTTGCCGAACTGCTGAGTACGCCGATACGGCCCGCTTCCGGCGCGGCCATCTACCTGCGCGACATCGGAACCATCGAGAACGGCACCGACATCATCTCCGCCTACGCCCACGTGAATGGCAAGCGGACGGTTTATATCCCCGTCACGAAGCGCTCCGACGCGTCCACGCTGGCGGTGATCAACGCGGTCAAGGCGGCGATCCCGGAATTCCGCAAGGCGGTTCCGGAGGGTGTCGACGTGAGCCTGCAGTTCGACCAGTCCGGGTACGTCACCAACTCGCTTCGCGGCCTGGTGCTCGAAGGGCTGCTGGGCGCGGCTCTGACCGGCCTGATGGTGCTGATTTTCCTGCGCGACTGGCGCAGCGCGTTGATCGTCATCCTCAACATTCCGTTTGCGCTGCTCGGCGCCGTGGTGCTGCTCTGGGTGGCCGGCCAGACGATCAACATCATGACGTTGGGGGGGCTGGCGCTGGCGGTGGGCGTCCTGGTGGACGAAGCTACGGTCGAAATCGAGAACATCCACACCCGCATGCTGCCGGGCGTGTCGCGGGCGCGCGCCGTAGTGGAAGCGTGCAGCCGGACCGCCATCGCCCGCCTGCTCTCGATGTTTTCGATTCTCGCGGTGTTCGTTCCATCTTTCTTTATGGTGGGCGTGAGCCGCCAGCTGTTCGTTCCGCTCTCGATGGCGGTCGGGTTTGCCATGATCGCCTCGTACTTGCTGTCGAGCAGCCTGGTCCCGGTCCTTTCGACCTGGCTGATGCGCGAAGCGCACCGCGGCGAGGAGGGGGAAGGCTACTTCGGACGCCTGCGGTCTCTGTACGGCAGCTACCTGAGCCGGGTGCTGCGATTCCGCTGGCCGCTGGCGCTGCTGTATCTCGCGACCTCGATCGGGCTGCTGTACCTTCTAGCGCCGCGCATGGGGACGGAATTGTTTCCGGACGCCAACGCCTCCCTGCTGCGCATCCGCCTGCGCGCTCCGGCGGGCACGCGCATTGAGGAGACCGAGCGCATCGTGCTTCGCGCACTCGACGTGATCGAGAGCACGGCCGGCAAACAGAACGTCAGCATCACCAGCGATTTCGAAGGGCTCATCCCTTCCAGTTATCCCGTCGACCTGATTCATCTGTTCACCAGCGGCCCGCAGGACGCCATCATCCAGGTCGCGCTTAAGGCGGACGCCCCGCGGGGCGAAGAGCTGCGGGAGAAACTGCGCCAGCGCCTGCACGGCGAGCTGCCGGATTGCCGGGTTTCCTTCGAGGCCGGCGACATCGTCAGCCAGGTGATGAGCTTCGGCTCACCGACTCCGGTCGAGGTGGACGTGCAGGGAGTCAACCTGCAGGATGTGTACGGGTATGCGCAGAAGGTCCGGACGCAACTGGCCGGGCTGAGCTTCCTGCGTGATCTGCAGTTCCAGCAGGAAATGAATTTCCCGACGCTCGACATCAACATCGACCGCGACCGCGCGGGGCAGTTCGGCCTCACCATGGCCGACGTGGTGCATTCCGTGGTGCCGGCCACGTCTTCGTCGCGATTCACCGATCCGAACTACTGGCGCGATCCGAATTCCGGCAACGCCTTCCAGATCCAGGCTGAATTACCACAGAACCAGTTGCAAAGCGTCGGGCAGGTGGCCAGTGTCCCGGTGATGGTGGCCGGCCGCGGGAAAACGCTGCTGGACGACATTGCCACACTCAAGCTGGGCACCATGCCAGGCGAAATCGATCGTTACAACGGCCGGCGCGTGGTCAGCCTGACCGCGAACCTGCACGACATCACGCTCGGGCAGGCAGCCCCTCCGATCCGGCGCGCGGTGGCGGCGGCGGGCGATCCGCCGCGCGGCATTTCGGTCCAATTCCGCGGGGAGATCCCGCCGCTCGATCAGACCGTTTCGGGATTGCGCACGGGCCTGCTGCTGGCGGTGCTGGCGATTTTTCTCCTGCTGTCTGCCAATTTTCAATCGATGCGGCTGGCGCTCGCGATTCTCCTCACCGTGCCGGCGGTTCTGTGCGGCGTGCTGTTGATGCTGCTGGCGACCCACACCACGCTCAATATCCAGTCCTTCATGGGGGCGATTATGGCCGTCGGAATCGCCGTGGCCAACTCGATTTTGCTGGTGACATTCGCCGAACGCGCGCGCCACGACGGCCGGCCGGTGCCGGACGCCGTGCGCGAAGGAGCGACCGGCAGGCTGCGCGCGATCCTGATGACGGCGGCCGCCATGATCTTCGGCATGATGCCGCTGGCAGTTGGTTTCGGCGAAGGCGGCGCGCAGGCCGCGCCACTGGGCCGCGCGGTGATCGGCGGCCTGGCCGTCTCTACTTTTGCCACCCTGACGATCCTGCCGCTGATCTACGCGATCCTGCAACGAAACGCGTCCACCGCCTCGCCCTCTCTGAACCCGATGGACCCAACGAGCCGATACTATGATGCGACGTAGCCTTCTTCTGATTCCGGTTTTGGTTCTGGCGGGGTGGGCCCAAACCGCCGAACTGGTGGCAGTGGTTTCGAAGCTCGCCTCGCGGACGATCGAACTGCCCGCCGAGATCCAGCCGTTCTTGACGGTCTCGCTGCATGCCAAAGTGCCGGGCTACGTGGAACGGGTCTTGGTGGATCGCGGCAGCGTGGTCAAAGCAGGCGAACTCCTGATCGAACTGAGCGCGCCGGAAATGGAGGCGCAGATCGCCGAAGGAGAGTCCAAAGTGCAGGCCGCGGAGTCGGACCGGCTGCAAGCCGCGGCCCAACTGGCGGCGGCGCAAAGCACATACCAGCGGACCGCCGAGGCCGCCAAGACGCCCGGGGCGATTGCAGGCAACGACCTGGTGCTGGCCCAGAAACAGGTGGATGCCGCTCAGGCTCTGGTGAATTCGCGGGAGAAAGCCAGCGCGGCCGCGCAATCGGCGGTCCGCGCGCTGCAGGCAATGGCGGCGTACCTGAAACTCACGGCGCCTTTTGACGGCGTGGTGACGGATCGTCTGGTCCATCCGGGCGCGCTGGTGGGTCCGGGCGTCGGCGATCCTGCGCTGCTGGTGATCCAGCAGGTCTCGCATCTCCGCGTGGTGGTTCCGGTTCCCGAGGAAGACGTTGGCGGTATCGTGACAGGAGCCAGAGTCGAATTCAGCGTGCCCGCATTTCCGCAGCGGACTTTTTCCGGGGTGACTGCGCGAATCGCGCATGCCCTGGATGAGAAAACGCGGACAATGGCGGTTGAGCTGGACGTGTTCAATCGCGATGGCGCGCTGGCGCCGGGCATGTATCCCCGCGTCAAGTGGCCGGTGCGGAACCCGCGGCCGCAGTTGTTCGTGCCCAAGACGAGCGTGGTGACGACGACGGAGCGGACCTTCGTGATTCGCAGCCAGCATGGAAGGGCGGAGTGGGTTGATGTGGCGAAGGGCGCGGCGGATGGCGACCTGATTGAGGTATCGGGGAACCTGCAGGCGGGCGATCTGGTGGTGCGGCGCGCGACGGACGAGATCAGGGAAGGGGCGGCGGTGCCGGGGAAGAGGCCTTAGCGGGGGGAAGAGGCTTCAACAGGGATACCGGCTGGGCGTTGCCCGGCGGCGCCGATTAACAATCGGCGCAAAGGTTGACAACCTGCCCCACAGGGAAGGAGAAAAGCCGAGACGACTCTCGGCTCAGCAGGCTGGACAGCCCGCGCCACGGCTCATGCGAAGCTGGCGGTTTCGCGCTGGATCAGCTCCCAGAGACGAGTGACGTGGGCCTCGGTGGTGGCCAGGTTGCCGATCGCCACGCGGAGGGTGAAACGGCCGTGCAGCCTGGTGCCGGAGATGAAGAACTCGCCGGTTTGGTTGACGCGCTCCTGGATCTGGCGATTCTCGTCGTCGCTGCCCTGGTAGCGGAAGCAGACGGTGGAGAAGGGCGTGGGAGCGGTGCGCTCAAAGCGAGGATGAGCGTCGATTTTGACCGCCAGTTGCTGTGCCATGCGAACCTGCTCGCGGATCAGGGCGGCGATTCCTTCGCGCCCGTACGAGCGCATCACGAACCATAGCTTGAGGGCGCGGAAGCGGCGGCCGAGCGCAACGCCGTAATCCATCAGGTTGACCGCGCGCGGATCCTCGTTGGTCGCGAGATAGTCGGGCACCAGCGAGAAAGCGCGCCGCAGCACGTCCGGATGGCGGGTGTAAAACACGCTGCAGTCGACGGGCGTGAACATCCACTTGTGCGGGTTGGTGACCATGGAATCGGCGTGCTCGCACCCAGCGAGCGCCCAACGAAACTCTTCCGCCACGGCGGCCGAGCCGGCATAAGCGGCATCCACGTGCAGCCAGATTTTTTGCGAGCGGCAGATTTCGGCGATCGCGGGTACGGGGTCCACGCTGGTGGTGGCGGTGGTGCCGACGGTTGCGGCGACCGCGCAGGGGCGCAATCCGGCGGCGCGATCGCGCGCAATCATTTCGGCGAGCGCGTCCGGCCGAAGCCGGAATTCTGCGTCGACGGGCACCTTGTGCACGCGCTCCTGACCGAAGCCGATGGCGATAGCGCTTTTTTCGATCGAGGAGTGCGCCTGCTCGGAGGTGTAGACGACCAGATCGGGCGACATGCCCTTCGTGCGGGAATCGGGATCGGCGAACTCGCGGGCCGCGGCGAGTCCGTGCATGCTGCCCACTGACGCGGTATCGAAAATCTGGCCGAACCAATCCTCGGGCAGGCCGGTCCACTGGCGTAGCCAGCGCAGCGTGACCTGTTCCAATTCAACGACGGCGGGGCTCGACTTCCACAGCATGCCGTTGACGTTGAGCGCAGACGCCAGCAGCTCGCCGAGAATGCCGGGGGCCGAGCCGGAGATGGCGAAGTAAGCCATGAAGCCGGGGTGGTTCCAATGAGTGATGGCCGGCAGGATGAGGCGTTCGAAATCGGCCAGCAGGCATTCTGGCGGCTCACCCTGTTCGGGGCCGCGGGCAGGCAGGGCGTCGGTGAGCTCACCGGGCTGAACGCGCGCCAGCACCGGGTAGCTCTGCGGGTGGGCGAGATAGTCGGCCACCCAATCGACGGCCTGGTGGCCGCATTGGCGGAACTGTTCGGGGGTCATAGGCTGGCCAAATGTCGAGTGTAGCGCGGGGCGTGAGGAGATAGCAGGGGCCAGTCGCGTGCGCAGGGTGGTGCGAGCGGACGGGACGGGGAGTCCCGGCAAGACACCGGCGGCAAGACCGCGGGCGCTACAGCGTGCTGAGGGTCGGGAAGTGTTTCATCCGCTTTCGCAGGCCGGTTAATTCAGTAGCGGCTCCGACAGGCGGATGAGTTTCTTCTGGATGGCGTATTGCACGAGCTGGACCTTATTATGAATATCCAGCTTGCGCATCAGGTTGAACTTGTGGGCCTCGACGGTCTTTACGCTGAGATCGAAGGCGCAGGCGATTTCCTTGACGGACTGCCCCTCGGCGAGCATTTTGAGGATCTCGCGTTCGCGTTTCGTCAGGGTACCGAAGCGGGGCTGGCGGACGGCCTCCCGCCCCTGGGTGCGGAAATCATCCACCAGGCGGGTGAGGAGGCGAGGGCTCAGATAGCTGCCTCCGCGGTGCACTTCCCGAATGGCGGTCAGCAATTGTTCGGCGGGGCTTTCCTTGAGGATATAGCCGCTGGCGCCGATGGAGACGCACTCGGCGAGGTACTCGTCGTCATCATACATGGAGAGGAACACGACGCGTGTTTCGGGGCGCTCCGCGGATGACGCGGGTGGCCTCAAAGCTGCTCATCCCCGTCATGCCGATATCCATCAGCACCACATCGGGCCGGCTCTGCCGGCTCAGGTTGATGGCTTCGGCGGCGTCCTTGGCTTCCCCTGCAATTTCGAGGTCGGGCTCCGCCGCCAGCAAGGTGCGGACACCCTGCCGGAACAGTGCATGATCGTCCGTGATCAGTACGCGAATCTTAGGCATTTGATTTTTCCTCGGCCGGGTTGAGAGGCAGCTCCACCAGCACCGTTGTTCCCTGGTTGCGCGCACTGCTCACGGTGAGCCTGCCGCCTAGGAGCGTCGCGCGCTCCCGCATGCCGGCCAGCCCGAATGACATCGGCTTCGCCGCCGCGGCGCCAGCCTGAAACCCCAGGCCGTTATCTGAAATGCGCGTTCTGATCACCTTATCGGCGCGGGTCACGGAAAGTTTTACCACGGTTGCCTGCGAATGTTTGGCGGCGTTTTGTAAGGCCTCCTGTGCCACCCGGTAGATGACTTGCTGTAGCGGCGCCGGCAAATTCTCCAGGCAGGCAGCGATGCGAAGCCCGACGCCTGCCGGAAAGGTCCTCGCAAACCGGCCGGCCAGCTGGCGCAGCGCACGCGCCAGGCCGAGGCGCTCCAGCACGGCCGGGCTCAGCGCGGCAATGATGCGCCGCAACTCGATGACGGTTCGCTCCAGGACGCCGCGGGCCTCCCGCAGCTTGGCCTGCATGGCCGCATCCGCGCCGCGTTCCATCATTTCCAGCTGCAGCCTCAGCGAGAGCAGCGACTGGCCGGCTTCGTCGTGCAATTCGCGGCCGATACGGCGGCGCTCGTCGTCCTCGGCCTGGCGGGCGGCGGCGGCCAACCGCTCCACCTGCTCGATCAGGCGCGAGCGCTCAGTGGCCTTGCGGAAGTGCTCGGCCGCCGCCTCCAGCAGCTGCAGTTCGCGCGGCAGCCAGGGACACGGAGCGGCAAAGCCGAGTTGCACCGCAGCCGAGTCATTCAAAGGGTATGACCAGTAGCAGGCGTAGCGGCCGCGCAGGGCCAGCACGCCGATCCACTGCTCCTCCGGAGCGCCGCGCACGATATACAGAGGCCGGCGCAATTCGGGGTCGAGCTTTCCCTGTTTCACGAACAGGCCTCCGGCGCGGGCCCGAAAGGTGCGCATCAGCAGGCGCACCAGGCGGTGCGACTGCTTCTCGGAGCCAGCCAGCTCCGCTCCAGCGCGATAGATGCCGAACAGGGCCTGGCTCTCTTCTTCGCGTACGCGGTAGGACGCGCGCTCCAGCGCCAACAAGGTGGCCCACTGCAGTTGTTCGCGCGAGGGGGCGAACCGGCCCTGCAGCACCGGCTCCAGCATTTCATCGAACTGACGCAAGACGGCGCCGGCGCCATCGAGTGAAAGGTTGCACCTGGCCAGGCGCCGGCCGTTGGATTCCACCTGTTCCAGGAACTTCTCCACGGAGCCGAGCCGCGCCGCCGCGCACGGCGAAATGGTCATCAGGGCTGCCCGTTCCACGGCGCCGTAGCGCCGTTTGCGCAGCAGCGCGAGAAACTGCCGGTCCAACCGCGCCACCACCGGGGCGATCACCCGCGACAGACGGGCGACGTGCCGCCGGGCTGCCTTGGTGAAAAGGATTTGGTGCGCTGGCATCGATGTCTCATATGGAGAGATCGGCGCCATCGCGAGGCGGCATTAGTCCGGCTGGGGGGCGGTGGAGCGGGGGGCTTCAAACCGAGGGTCCGGCGCGGACGAGGGCGCCCGCCCTAAGCACTACCGGCACCCGAAAACGGGCGAGGTGATGGGGTGATCGCCGGGCGGGTTGCGGAACGAGAATGAGCAAATCTTGAGACGCGCCGGCAGATCGGAAGTCAGTGTCACCGCCGTGCCCTCGTAGCGGCAGCGGACGCAGAGGTTGTTATCCCGATAGTCCGAGAGGCGCCAGGTTTGCTTGACGACCTGTCCCGGCGCGTTCTGAGAGTCCGGGGCCAGTTCGTATTCCTGCTTGCCGGGCGCGCCGTTGAAAATCGAAGGGCGCAGAAACCTGTGTTCTGCGGGGCCGGAGGATTCGGCGTTCCACGGAGGCGGGGCAGCGGCGGACTCGGTCACGTTGACGCTGGCCGGGCAGGTAAAGGGGCGCGCCGCGGCCGGCCCGCTCTGGCAGAAGGCCGCCGGCGCGATCAGGAGCGGTGCGCACGCGGTCAAGATCCATGACGGCATAGGAGGGTCTCCCAATTGTATGCCGGACGGGCGGGCATGGATGCCAACACCAACAAAAACACTTGTTTGCGTCCCGAATCCGGTATATACGTTAAGTAGCTCAGATGGGGTGAATCCTGTGGCCCTGCTGAACGTCTGGCACACACATGCCCGAACCTGAGGGGCCAGGGTCGCTGCACCAGGACGAAGCGAAAGCGGAGTCTGAGGATCCAAGACTGGCGCTCACGGCGTCGCTGCTGCGCCGGCTCCTGCAAGTGGTGGCGCTGGTTGGTGTCCTGTATTTTGCCCTGGGCGAGCCGTTCCTGTTTGCCAATAAAGAAGGCGGCCTGTGGCTCGGAGCGGCCGCGGCGATTCTGGTGCTGCTGATTCCAGAGTGGCTGCGCCGGAAGAACCAGACGAAGGCCGCGGCGTGGGTTCTGGTTCTCGGCGGAACGCTGCTGGCGGCCGTTTTTGTTTTTCTGTCCGGCGGCGTCCGCAGCCCGGCTTGCCTGCTGCAGATCGTGCTGATCCAGGAGGCGACGCTGCTGCTGGGGCGTCCCGGCGCGCTGGCCACTTCGCTGCCCACGTTAGTGCTGGACCTGGTTTACGTGGTAGCTGCGGCGTCGGGCCACCGCCCGCCCACCATCTTCCCGATTCCGCCGGCTGTGTCGTGGTGCATCGTCCTGGGAGCGTGCGCCTTCGCCGCGCCGCCGCTCGATTTTTTCCTGATGCGCCTGGGCGGGGCGCTGGACGATGCGCGCCGGGCGCTGGCGAGCCGGCGCGAAGCGGAAGAGGCGTTGCGCGACCGGGAAGCCGCCTATCGGACGCTGTTCGACCAGAGCCCGTTCGCGGTGGCTCTGACGACGACGGAGGGCCGGTACGTCGACGTCAACGAGAACTTCTGCTTGATGACCGGTTTTCCCCGCGCGCAACTCCTCGGCAAGACCGCCCTAGAGCTAGGCCGCCTGGACGAAGAGGGGTTCCAGCGCTTCGGCAAGGCGATGGCGGATGGCGGCGGCTCCTTCGAGCAGCAGGAGGCCACGCTGACGATCGCAGACGGCAGCATCGCCCACGCGCTGATTTCGGCCAAGACGATTGAGCTGCAGGGCCAGCGCCTGGTGCTGGCCACCGTCAATTACATCACGCAGCGGGTGCAGGCGGAAGCAGCGCTGCGCGAAAGCGAGGCCCGCTACCGGCGGATTGTGGACACCACCAACGAAGGCATCTGGTCGATGGACGAGCAGGGGATCACCAACTTCGTCAACCGGCGGATGGCCGAGATGCTCGGCTACAAGCCGGAGGAAATCATCGGCCAGAGCCTGTTTTCCTTCGTGTTTCCGGAAGACATCCCGCTGTATGAAGTGCGCGTAGCTGCGTTACGGCGGGGCGAGGCCAGCGTCATCGAAAAGCGCTACCGGCACCGCAACGGGACGGCGGTGCTGGTGCTGGCCTCGAGCACGCCCATCATGGACGAAGCGCGGTGTTTCAAGGGTGCGTTCGTGATGATGATCGATATTACGGCCCAGAAACGGGACCAGGCGGAGCGCGAGGAACTGCGACAGCAGCTGGAGCACTCGCAGAAGCTCGAATCGATCGGCCGCCTGGCCGGCGGCGTCGCTCACGACTTCAACAACCTGTTGACGGTGATCAACGGGTACAGCGACATGATGATCAAAGATCTGGCGGAGGCGGACCCGCGGCGGCAGACGATGGAAGAGATCCGCGGCGCCGGCGAGCGGGCGGCCGCGCTTACCAAGCAACTGCTCACGTTCGGCCGGCGCCAGATCGCGCGGCCGCGCGCGCTCGACCTGAACGCGCTGATCGTCGGCTCGGAGCGCATGCTGCAGCGCCTGATCGGCGAAGACATCCTGCTCGATACGGACCTGGATCCGGCGCTGGAGCCAGTGGAGGCGGATCCGAGCCAGATGAACCAGGTGCTGCTCAACCTGTCGGTGAACGCGCGCGATGCCATGCCGGAGGGGGGCAGGCTGCTGCTGGGCACGGCGAATGCGATCTTCGATGCAGACAACGCGCCCCAGGGCTGCCCGCCGGGAGCATACGTGAAGCTGACGGTGGCCGACACCGGCGGGGGCATGAGCGACGAGACCATGCGGCACCTGTTCGAGCCGTTCTACACCACCAAGCCCAGCGGAGTCGGTACCGGGCTCGGACTGGCGACGGTTTACGGCATCGTCAAGCAGAGCGGCGGCTCGATCCGTGTGAACAGCAAGCCGGGTGAAGGGTGCTGTTTCGAGATTCATCTGCCGCGCGCCGCGGGTCCGCCCGAGCCTGAGCTTCCCCCGGAAATCGAGCTGCCGGAGGGGAGGAGAAATCTCACGGTGCTGGTGGTGGAAGACCAGGACAGCGTGCGCCGCCTCGCGTTCCATGCGCTGGCTTCATGCGGATACCACGTGCTGGAGGCCGCCAGCGGCGATGAAGCGCTGCGCGTGGCCGAAGGCGCTCATGGCCGCTGTGACCTGGTGGTGACGGACGTGGTGATGCCTGGGATGTCGGGCAAAGCCCTGGCCGAAGAGTTGCGCGCCCGCTGGCCGCATATCCAGGTGCTTTACGTGTCCGGCTATCCCAACGAGGTGATTCTCCGGCACGGATTGATGAACGGCGCCGTCAACTACCTGGAGAAGCCGTTCACGCCTTCCGAACTGGCGGCGCGCGTGCGCCGGCTGCTGGGATGAGACGGACGCCCGCCGGACGCCGGGAATCCTCGGAAGGAACAGGAGCCCGTGCGAGGGAGCGTCGAGTGGAGACTCGACGCAGCACGCAGGGCTACGCGCGCCACGCTTGTACTAACCTGTAATTTGGTCCCCAAGAGCGATCTGTTTGCAGCCGTTATCGGGAAAGATCCCTGGTGGCACAGCAGCCGCCCGACTCTACGCTACCTGATGCAGACGGAGGCGCACGTCTACGCGCTGGCAATTTCGGCCAGTGTGCTGTTGGCTTTCTTCCCGTTTCTGATAGTGATGCTTTCGCTGTTCCGCGACGTTTTCCACTGGCCGGCAGCCATCGACGCGATTCACCTCGCGGTACGCGATGGTTTCCCGGGAAAGTCGGGCGAGGTGGTGGTGCAAAACCTGCAGTCGTGGATGATCCCGCGCCTACCGGTTACCTCGGTTTTTCTTCTGCTGGTGACCTCGAACGGCATTTTTGAGCCGCTCGAAGTGGCGCTGAATCGCGCCTGGGGCGTCACCCGGAACCGCAGCTATTGGAAAAACCAGCTGGTCAGCCTGGGCATGGTTTTCGCTTGCGGCGCGCTGGTCCTGCTTTCCCTGGTTTTCACCGCTTACAACCGGGAGTGGGTGGCGGCCTGGGCGGGAAAGGGCGAACTGGCATCCTGGCTGACCCTGCTGATATTCAAGGTAGCGGCGGTGCCACTTTCGATTCTGATGCTGTTTCTGATCTACTGGCTGCTGCCGAATCGCAAGATCGATCCGCGGCAGGTGGCGCCGGCGGCTATCTGGGTGGGCCTGGCGTTGGAGCTCCTCAAGTATCTGAACATCCTGCTCCGCCCCCTGCTGGTGGAAAAGCTGGACCGGGAATATCATATGTTTCAATACTCCGTGACGATCCTGCTAGGGAGCTTCGTGGCGTCGCTGGTGGTGCTGGCCGGAGCCGAATTCGCCGCGCGCCGGGGCACCGATCCGCTGGCGCCGCAAGAGCAATCGTGATGAAGAAAGACTGGCAAGCCATGGCGCAAGCCCGCGGGCTGGAGATTCCGGCGGGGGAATGGGGCCGCATCGGGCCGGCGCTGGATGCGCTGGAAGAGGTGTTTCGTCCGCTCGCCGCCCGGCTGCCGCCGGAGCTGGAACCGGCGCTGGTGTTTCGCGCCGGCGAGGCAGACGAGTGATTCGGGAAGCCGCCGGCGATTTGCGGCGGGGCCGGCAGACTTCGCTCTCGCTCACCACGGCCGCGCTGGACCGGATTGCGCGCCTCCATGGATCGCTCCGCGCCTTTATTACCGTCACGGCGGAGCCAGCCCTCGCGCGCGCCCGCCAGGCCGATGCGGAGCTGGCGGCCGGCCATGACCGCGGCGCGCTGCACGGCCTGCCGGTCTCCGTCAAGGACCTTTTCGCCACGCGCGGCATTCTCACCACCGGGGGATCCAGGGTTTACCGGGCCCGGGTGCCGGACTTCAATTCGACCGTGGTGAAGCGCCTCGAAGCCGCCGGCGCCGTGCTGGTGGGCAAGAACAACCTGCACGAACTCGCTTACGGCGTCACCTCCGCCAACCCGCATTTCGGCGCGGTGGTGAATCCGTGGAATCCGCAGCGCAGCCCGGGTGGTTCCAGCGGCGGATCAGCGGCCGCACTCGCCGCCGGGCTGGTTCACGGCGCGATGGGCACCGATACGGGCGGCTCCATCCGCATCCCGGCATCGTTCTGCGGCGTGGTTGGCCTCAAGCCTACCTACGGGCGCGTAAGCCGCTACGGAGTGCTGCCGCTCGCGTACACGCTGGATCATGCGGGTCCGCTGGCCGCCTCGGTGCGCGACGCTGCGCTGCTGCTGAACGCCGTGGCGGGGCATGACCCAGCCGACCCGAGCTCGTCGCGGCGGCCCGTGGTCGACTTTGCGCCCGCGCCGGGCTGCTCGATTCGAGGTCTGAGGATCGGCATTCCAGAGAACTTCTTTTTCGAGCGGCTGGATCCGGAGGTCAATGACGCCGTGCGCGGCGCGCTGGAACGCGCACGGTCGCTGGGCGCCGGGCTGAAGCCGGTTCGGGTACCCGATATGGCGGCGATCAACGCGGTGGCGCGCATCGTTCAACTGGCCGAAGCCGCATCGGTTCTCGGCCCCCTGCTGGAGCGACGCGACGAGCTCGGCGGGGACGTGCAGGCTCTCATTGATCAGGGCCGCCTGGTAGGCGCCACCGATTATTTGGACGCACAGCGGCTGCGACGCCGCTACCAGCGCGAGTTCGCGGGCTTATGGAGCGAGATCGACTGCATCGCTGCGCCAACGACTCCCTTGACGGCGCCTGAAGTGGGCCAAACCAGCGTACGCCTCGGAGGAGAAGACGAGGACGCGCGCCTGGCGGTCACCCGCCTGGTGCGCGGGATCAACCTGCTCGGCCTGCCGGCGATTTCCATTCCGTGCGGCCTGAGCGGGACGGGTATGCCCATCGGGCTGCAAATCATCGGGCCGGCTTTTGACGAAGCCACCGTTCTCACCGCCGCCGCGGCGCTGGAAGATGCGGGCGTCGGGATTTCCGCCTGCCCGTTTGATGGCCGCTAAGAAGCGGCGCGGCGCTGGTGAGTCGCAAGATGGCGCGCGGGTTCGGCCTGGTTCCCGTCATCGGCGAAAGCAGGCAGGCGAGGCTTGCCGGCGAGTGTAAATAACATCACTTAAAATGATTCAATCCAAACAGTTATCGAGCCTCGCCTACGGCCATCTGGATTTTGGTGATCCACATTCTCATATCAAGTTAAAGCTATCTTTTGTATAGTGTTACGCAGAAACCGCGGGCGCCGCCAAAGGGAACTCCCACAAAAGGCTGCAACTGTAACATTCATCACATCGCTAACATTAACATTCTAAATATAGTTATCGTGAGCCAGCCTGGCCGCGAACGTGCAATCGAACCAGATCATCCGAAGAAGGTCAGTGTATTCGCACGGGCCAAAGTGCCGGTCTACGTGAGCCCGGCGGCGAAAACAAAATCGAGGGAGCCACAAACGTGAAAAAGAAACTACTCCAGTCCTTAGTAATCCTGTTTTCCACCGCAACGCTCATTTGGGCGCAAGCGGAGACGGGACAAATTGTCGGAACCGTGCATGACTCTTCCGGCGCGGTGGTTCCCGGAGCGATGGTGACGGTGAAGGGTGTCGCGACCGGCACGCAGCGTTCGGAAGCCGCGGACGCGAACGGCAACTTCACGTTTACTAACCTGCAGCCCCAGGGATACACCGTCACGATTGAGGCCAAAGGCTTCGCGACGCTGGCCGAGCGTGCCGACGTGGCCGTCGGGAGCAAAGTCGGTCTGGATGTCAAGCTCGAGGTCAGCGGCGTGGCTACGACGGTCGAGGTGGCCGAGAGCGCGGCTGCGGTTGCGGTCAACACGGAGACCCAGACTATCAGCCAGGTGCTTGAAACCAGAGCCCTCGAGGAGCTTCCGACGATCACGCGGAACCCGTATGACCTGGTGGTGACCGCCGGCACGGTCAGTGAGGACGATCCCTCCGGGCGCGGCGTGGGTGTGGCCATCAACGGCCAGCGTTCCGCCGGCACCAACGTATTGCTGGACGGAGTCGCGAACAACGACGAGTTCACCGCCTCGGTCGGGCAGATGGTGCCGCTCGATTCGGTACAGGAACTCGGCATCATCACCAACAATTTCACCGCCGAGTACGGCCGCGCCGACGCCGGCATCATCAACGTGACCACCAAGTCCGGCAGCAATGCGTTTCACGGCACGGCATACGAGTTTAACCGCGTCGACGCGCTGGCGGCGGACAGCTTTAACAACAACGCGTACGGCCTGCCGAAATCGCCTTTCACGCGCAACCAGTTCGGGTATTCGGTGGGCGGACCGATCAAGAAGAACAAGCTTTTCTTCTTCGAGAACACGGAGTGGACGCGGGTGCGCAGCATCGCCAACACGCAGGCCCTGATTCCCGATCCGGCCCTGATCGCGGCTTCCGCGGCCGGTACGCAGCAGGTGTTTTCGACCTACGGCAAAATGTCCTCCAACACGCAAGTGCTGCAGACATTGAATCGCACCCAGCTCACGGCGCTGGGACAGGACCCGTGCGGTGGTTCTGCCGCCAACGGTCCGTGTGCTTCGTACGGATCCACCGCGCCGATGTTCGACCTGGTGAATTACAGTGTTCCGAACAACGCCGGCGCCGGCAACCCCCAGAACACGTACAACCTGGTCGGGCGCGTGGATTATAACCTGAGCGACAAGACCAGCATTTACGGCCGCTACGCACTGTACAGCGAATCCGATTTCGCGGGCACTATTTCCAACAGCCCCTACGCCGGCTACAACACCGGCCAGACTACGTTCGACAACAGCTTTATGGTGTCCGGCACGCACACTTTTTCGCCGCGCTTCGTTTCCCAGTCGAAGATCGATTTCAACCGTTTCAATGGCCAGCAGCCGTTGTCGTCGACCGGGGTCGCCCCGATCTACTACCTGGGGAGCGCCAATGGTGCTTCCAATATCGGGCCTTACAGCGTGGCGCTTCCCGGTTACCTTCCGTTCAGCCCGGCCAGCGGTATTCCCTTCGGCGGCCCGCAGAACTTCGCGCAGGCTTACGAGGATCTGAGCTACACCAAGGGTAAACACGAGCTCCGCTTCGGCGGATCGTTCGTTTACTTCCGCGACAACCGCACCTTCGCCGCTTACGAAGAAGGCGAGCAGATCCTCGGCCACAACGTCGGGCAGGGCATGGACGACCTGCTGGCGGGCCAGGTTTACGACTTCCAGGCTTCCATCTACCCACAAGGAAAGTACCCCTGCGTCGGCGGCGTGCAGACTCCAGCCTGCACGGTAACCTTGCCGCTGGGACCGCCGTCGTTCGCGCGCAGCAACCGGTACAACGAAGGTGCTCTCTATGCGCAGGACTCCTGGAAGGTAATGCCGCGCCTCACCCTCAATCTCGGATTGCGCTGGGAGTATTTCGGGGTGCAGCACAACGTGAATCCCAATCTCGACTCCAACTTCTATCCGGCGAGCGGTTCCAACGTGTACGAGGGAATCGCCAACGGCAGCGTGCAACTGGCTCCGCAGAGCCCGATCGGTGAGTTGTGGCAGCCCAGCAAGAAGAACTTCGCTCCCCGAGTCGGCTTTGCCTGGGATATTTTCGGCGACGGCAAGACCGCCCTGCGCGGCGGATATGCCATCGGCTACGAACGCAATTTCGGCAATGTGACTTTCAACGTTCTGTTCAACCCGCCCAATTTCTCGGTGGTGAACCTCATCGCAGGCAGCAACGTGCCGAGCATTCCGATCTCGACGGAAAACCTGGGGCCGATGAGCGGCTCCAGCGGCAGCGCCGCGCTGCCGCCGGCGGAACTGCGCTACATCCAGAACAATATTGCGCAGGCCTACGCGCACCTGATCAGCGCTTCCATCGAGCACCAGTTCGGCCAGAGCCATCACCTGGAAATCGACTATTCGGGCTCGATCGGCGTGAATCAGTATGACATTGCTTACATGAACTTCCCCGGGACGGGCAACTACTACCTCGGCATTCCCTGCACCCCAGGAGATTGCGAGGCGGTGGCGAACACGCAGTATAGTTTGATCAACCGCCGCGGCTCAGCCGGTTCCTCAAGCTACAATGCGATGAACGTCCGCTACGATATTCAGGACATCCGGCACAGCGGCGTCACGCTGCGCATGAACTACACCTGGAGCCACTCGCTCGACGATCTGAGCGATACCTTCAGCAGTTCCGGCAACCAGTTCAACCTCGGGTACACCGACGCTCTGAACCCGACTGTCGATTACGGCAACTCTCAGTTCGACAACCGGCACCGCATTGCAATCAGCGCAATTTGGGAGATGCCGTTCGGCCGCAACATGCGCGGCCCCGGCAAGTACGTTCTGGGCGGCTGGGAGCTGGCGCCCATCTTCACCGCCCGCACCGGCGCACCGTACACCATCTACGACATCACCAACGACAACTTCATCTACACGCGCGTAGCCGCCAACCAGGTCATCCCGGTCAGCGGCAACCTGTCCGGCCGCCCGTCGGAGGGGACCAACTCGTTCGGCATTTTCGATTTCAGCCAGATTGCCGTCGACGAGAGCTATCTGAACCCCATCACGGGCGATGCGGACTTCGGTCCGTGGCCGGCCAATTTCAGCGGCCGCGACTATTTCCATGCTCCGGGAACCTGGAACCTGGACCTCGGCATGTACAAGAACACCAGACTCACGGAGAAAGCCACCTTGCAGCTCCGTCTGGAGGCATACAATGCCGTCAATCACGCGAACTTCGCCATCAATACCGGCTCGGCCTACATCTATGGCGGCGCTGGATTGATCACCGGCAGTTACAACGGCAACCGGAACGTACAAATCGGAGCCAAGCTCGTCTTTTAAACTGCCCGCATCTGATCTCGCTTTGCAGGGGAGCCTCCGGGCTCCCCTTTTCTTTTGGTGCCCGGTGCAACGGCAGGGCGACAGTTCTCCCGCCTGTTGCCGTCTGGCCGGCCCGGCTTCCCGCGTCACTCTTACCTCAACACTGAAGAACTCGCCATGTGCGCCAAATCGCGCTGCGTCTTTTGATGACCTGGCGAGTTTACATCATTCTGACGGCAGGATTTCAGGGTTTCACCTTACATAATCTGAAAATATGGATTCTCTGGTCCGCATTCCCATATGAGTGCAAGTTATTCCATCAAAACAAGATAGCGGCAGAATGCCGCATCCTGCCCCCGATTCCGGGATATTCAAAGCAACTCCAGACTCGCCTCAGTGTTCAGTTTTAAAAGATATTAGGATCGTGTTGCCTTTGGTGATACGCGTGCGAGGAACTACAACACCAGAAGTGTTGAACGTACGGTGAAGGTGGAAGTGTTTTCGGCCGCCTGTGGGAAAAAACAGGTTTCGATTTTCTCAACTTTGTAACGGGAGACGATATGAGTAATCTCAAAAGACTTCAAAGACCGTTAGCGATCCTTTTCGGCCTGATGCTGGCCGCCCTGATGCTCTGGGGGCAGGCGGAAACGGGCCAGATCAGCGGAACGGTTGTGGACGCCAGCGGCGCGGTTGTGCCGAACGTGACGGTCGCGGCGAAGAATATCGCAACCGGTTCGCAGCGCGCAACGGCGACCAACACGGCGGGCGTATTCGTGCTGCCGAACCTTTCCGCAGGTGATTGGGAAATCACCCTTTCCTCGACGGGCTTCGCCTCGCAGAAAAAACGCGTAACGGTGGATGTCGGCGGCAAAGTGGCGATGGACGCCAAGATGGAAGTGGGCCAGACCAGCACCACGGTAGAAGTGAGTGCCGGCGCGGTGCAGGTCAACACCGAGTCGCAGACGCTCAGCAACACCATCAGCACCCAGCAGGTGACCGAACTCCCGTCGTTGACCCGCAACCCGTACGACTTCGTGGCCACGGTTCCGAATGTCTCGGGCGACATGCAGAGCGGCCGCGGCGTTGGGTATGCGATTGACGGCATGCGTTCTTCGAGCACCAACGTGATGCTGGATGGCGTCGCGAACAACGATGAATTCACCGCAACGGTCGGCCAGCAGGTTCCGCTCGATTCGGTGCAGGAATACTCGGTGACGACGAGCAGCTTTTCGGCGGAATACGGACGCGCCTCCGGCGGCGTGGTCAACGTAATCACCAAAAGCGGCACGAACACTTTCCATGGTTCCGCCTACGAGTTCAACCGGGTTTCGGCGCTGGCCTCCAACAGCTTCTACGATGACGCCAACGGCCTGCCCAAGGGCATCTACGACCGCAACAACTTTGGCTACTCGATTGGCGGGCCGATCAAGAAGAACAAGCTCTTCTTCTTCCAAAACACCGAGTGGACGCGCATTCGCAGCCACGCCAACGAAGTGGCGATGATTCCGACCACGCAATTGATCGCCGCCTCCAATGCCAACACCCAGGGGTTCTTCAGCACCTACGGCAAATTGCGTAGCGACCTGTCGACCATCGCCACCTTCACCAAGGCGGATCTCAGCAGCGTCTGCAATGGCGGTTCGGCGACTGGTCCGTGTGCCGCGCTTCCCAGCACCACGCCCATGTTCAACGAGATTACCTATCAGACGCCGGCCGACTCGGGCGGTGGAACGCCTCAGAACACCTATGACATCGTGGGCAACGTGGATTACAACATCAGCGATAAAACGCAGATGTCGTTCCGCTATGCTCTTTACAACGAAGACGATTTTGCGGGCACCATCAACACGAGCCCCTACGTTGGCTATGAAACCGGTCAGACGAACGTGGATAACCACGCCACCTACTCGCTGACGCACACGTTTTCGCCAACCCTGGTCAGCCAGACCCGGTTGAGCTTTAACCGCTTAAACAACCTGGAGCCGCTAGGTTCGGTGCCGCCGACCCCAACGCTATATATGAACGCGGGTGGCGCTATAGCTTTAGCTGGCCAAGACATTTCCTTCCCGGGTTACAGCGAGTACACGCCGGGCAACGCCATTCCCTTTGGCGGGCCACAGAATTTCGGCATCCTCGGCGAAGACGTGACCAAAGTTCACGGCCGGCACAACATCCGGTTCGGCGGCCAGGTCACCTACATGCAGGACAACCGCACCTTCGGTGCTTACGAAGAAGCGGTCGAAGCCTTGGGCAGCAATACGGGAAATGCGATGGACAATTTCCTGAACGGCCAATTGCACGAATTCGAAGCCGCCGTCAATCCGCAGGGCAAGTATCCCGGAGGAACCGTCAACTTGCCGGTGGGACCGCCGAACTTCTCGCGGAGCAACCGCTATAACGAGTTTGCGCTGTTTGCGCAGGACAACTTTAAGGCGACCTCGCGTTTGAGCCTCAACTTCGGAATTCGCTGGGAGTACTTCGGCGTGCAACACAACAAGAACGCTTCTCTCGACTCGAACATCGTGTTCAACGGAGCCTACAGTCTTTCCAGCCTGCCGCAATTGATTCAGGGCGCAGTGGTTGATCCGACGCCCACGAATCCGAACGGCGGTCTCTGGAATAAGGACTATAAAGACTTCTCTCCGCGCGTCGGTTTTGCTTATGCCTTGACGTCAGACGGCAAGACTAGTCTTCGTGGCGGCTACGGCATCGGTTACGAGCGCAACTTCGGCAACGTGACCTTCAACATCATTCAAAACCCCCCGAACTACGCGGTGATCGCGCTGATCGCGGGCTCTGACCTGCCGACTATTCCGATCAATGTGGACAACGCTGGTCCGCTATCCGGCACTTCCGGCAGCAAGAAACTGCCGGCCGTCAGCCTGCGTGGCGTGAACCCGGATATCAAAACAGCCTACGCGCACACGATGAGCCTCACCCTGGAGCGCCAGCTTACCAACAGTGTGCTGCTGAGCCTGGGCTATTCAGGCTCGCGTGGCGAGGGCCTGTACGACATCTCCCATGACAACCTCAACGGGTATGGCACCGAATACCTGGGCACGCCCTGCAGCGCGCTGCCGTGCCTCTCCCGTATGAACACCCAATACAGCAACATCAACCTGCGCAGCGACAACGGCAACTCCGCCTACAACGCCTTGATCGGGCAGGCTACATTCAAAGACGTCGCGCATAGCGGTGTAACGCTGCAGGCTAATTACACCTGGTCCCACTCCCTGGACGACCTGAGCAGCTCCTTCAGCGATGGTGTGCAGAGCGATTACCAGTTGGGTTACATGGATCCCTTCCACCCGAAGCTCGACTGGGGTAGCTCCGATTTCGATGCAACGCATCGGGTGGCGATCTCGGCTATCTGGGCAATTCCGCTGCTTCGTAGCAATTCGCTGCGCGACAAGATTCTGGGCGGATGGGAACTGGCTCCAATCTTCACCGCCAGCACCGGCAACCCATTCACTGTATACGACTGCACCAACGCATACGCTTATTGCCCGCGCGCGCAGCAGGTCAGCGCCACGCCGCCGATGGGCGTGACCAACGTGCCCACCCCCGGTGTACCCGACAACTACGAGTATTATCAGTTCACCAACTTCGCCAACCCGGTCAACGGTTTGTCCTGGTACAACCCAAAGATCGGCATCAGCGACGTCGGTCCGTTCCCGAACAACGAAATTGGCCGCAACACGTTCCGGACACCGGGCAACTATAACATCAACGTTGGCTTCTACAAAAACACCAGGCTGAGCGAGAAGGCCGCGCTCCAGATTCGTCTGGAGATGTACAACGCGATCAATCACGCCAACTTTACCGTCAACCTTCAAGACGCCGAAGTGGAGAATCCCTCCGTTGACGGTCTTTTCAACGGTAACCGAAACGTCCAACTCGGCGCCAAGGTTGTGTTCTAGACACTCCTCGCTTTGGAACCGGGCTGGCCACGCCGCCTGCCCGGTCTACCGGCAGTATCAGGGGAGCCTTCGGGCTCCCCTTTTTCTTTGGGTCTCGGGCAAGCTAGAGCGCGCCCTACCGCCGAAAGTTAACTTGATATTTGCAGCCGGCCTCGGTAACGTTATCTGCGCAGCCCGAGTCGGGCACGGAGGAGGGAATACCACATGCGTCGAGGCCTTATCGGGTGCGCGGCGTTCGCGCTCGCCGTCGTAATCGCTCATGCGCAAAGCGGAACCTGCGCCGGAATGTCCGTAGGACAGCTCAGCAATCTCAACGGATTCGTCCCGTTCCCGTCCAACAGCCTGTGGAATACCAACATTTCCACTGCGCCGGTGGACCCGAACTCGGCGAATTACATCAATTACATTGGAGCCTCAGTAGCGCTGCACCCGGATTTCGGTTCGGGCACGTACGACCACCAGAGCATCGGCATACCGTACCAGGTTGAGGCCGGATCGCAGGCCAACGTGGACATCAAGATCAACGCGTACGCGAGCGAGAGCGATCCTGGGCCGATGCCGGTGCCCCTGAATGCGCTGATCGAAGGTTATCCGCGTCCGGGGAACGGCGACCGCCATGTATTGGTGCTCGATAACGGCAGCTGCTGGCTGTTTGAGCTTTACCATGCGTCGCTGGTGCGTGGAAAGTGGAGCGCGGATTCGACGGCGGTTTGGGATTTGACGGCGAACGAGCAGCGGCCATACACCTGGACCTCAGCCGACGCTGCCGGGCTGCCGATCTTTCCTGGCCTGGCGCGCTATGACGAAGTGTCCGCGGGCGCAATCAACCACGCTTTACGCTTCACGATACCCACCACGCAGGCGGCATTTACGCCGCCGGCTTCGCACTGGGCCTCGAGCGTGACCGACCCCAACGCGCCGCCGATGGGCATGCGGCTGCGCCTGAGGACGAGCTTCGATATCTCTGGATTCTCTCCGGCAAATCAGGTGATTCTGCGAGCGCTGCAGCAGTACGGCATGATCCTGGCGGATAACGGTAGCGCGATCTACATCAGCGGCGCGCCCGACAGCGGTTGGAACAATGACGACCTGCACAACCTGGGAAGCGTAACCGCGGCGGATTTCGACGTCGTGGCGATGAGCCAGATCTACACCGAGGCCAATGTGCCGACGGGGCCTCCGCCCACGATCACCAGCTTCACCGCCAGCCCGACGACGGTGAGCGCGGGGCAACCGGTGACGCTGAGCTGGGTAGTGAGCAATTCGGACTACAACATCGTCACGCCGCAGGTAGGGCCGGTTCGCGGATCGAGCGTGATGATCACGCCCTCCGCGACGGCGACGTATTCGTTCGTGGCCACGAACCAGTACGGGCGAACCACCCAAGCGGTGAAGATCACCGTGCAATGAACCAGGGGTCGGCGCCATTCGCGATGGCAACGCAAGGTGGGAAAGACTCCACCTTCAGGATTACGGGATTCGACGACGTTCAAACTGAGCCACTACCAGCGACATTGATGTGCTGCTAATCAACCTATCCCGACTGTCCGTTTTCGGACATCCATATCTCGAAAGCGCTCATCTGCACATGCGCCTGCTCGGCACGTTATGTCTTTGCAGACGGCACTTCGCATGCCTGGAAGAACACTCATGCTCCAAGACATCCGATGCTCGCTTCGCTCACTCGCGAAAACTCCCGCGTTCTCCGGGCGAATTTCCTTCGCCTTAGCCCTGGGCATCGGAGCCAATACCGCAAGCTTCACCGCGTTTCGCCCGCCCGAGACACTAGGGCCCCTCGGCTACTGTGGCCTCACCGCAGTGGCCGCCTCCAGTAGATTCAGTTGTTGGCGTACTCCGGCGGCATCGTTTGCGTTTGGAACCAGTTCCAGATACTCGCGGAAGTATTTGGCCGCCTCGACGTCCTCGTTTTTCTCCAGCAGAATCAGGGCCATCACAACGTTGAGCCGCGGAACTCTGTGATCCTTGTCAATGCGCAGACCTTCGCGCGCTGCGTGTACGGCGTCGTCCGTCCGGTCCAGTCTGGCGTTGGCAATCGCATTATACAGGTATGCCGCGGGAAAGTCCTCGGGATCGAGCTGTATCCACGCCCGGGAATAATCTTCGGAAACCACCCAATCTTGTTTGTGGTCGGCCAGCATGGCCAGGCTTTCATAGGGACGGATGTACCGTGGGTCGCTCGCCAGCGCGTGTTTCCAGGCATCGCTTGCCCCTGCGGCATCATTGCTTTTTCGGCGCAACAGGCCGAGTTGATACCAGGCAATCGCGAACTGCGGGTAATCCGCCACCGCTATGGTGAACTCGTCCGCGGCGGCCTGCCATTTCTCTTTCGCCAGCGCGTCGAAACCCTTGTTGTATGCCTTCCTGGCGTTGGCCGGAGCCTTCAGCGTTGTCGCGCTGACAGTCAAGGAACTGGCCCGAGACAGTGGATGTAACGTGATGACGCCGAGCCCGCCACCATCGGTGCGGCTTTTCACGGCTATATTGACGAGCTCCGACCGATAGCCGGCAAGCGAAGCCTGCAAATCGCAGTCGCGCAGCACAGCAATCACTGGCATCGTCTCCTGAGTCGCGCCTGTAGTCGCCCCACTAGGCCGAGAAGGGCCTTACGGAGGCCCGACGTGCTGCCCCGGTGCTGCCCCGGTGCTGCCCCGGTGCTGCCCCGCGGTGAGGAATCTGTTGATCGGATCTCGCAGTCCTGTCCGCAACCCGCTCCCGGCCGTCGCTCGAGGCAGCCGACGATATGAGGTGATATCGCTGCCGTATCGGGCGTTGTGGTCTGAAAGCGACTCGATGAACGCCTCGTACACGCGGCGTCAGCCGCCATCACTGAATGTGCCAGCCGAGCGAGTACACTTCCTGGGTGCCGATATCCCGCGAGATCAGCGGAGCACCGTCTGGCGTTACCGAAAAATCAAGCCCTGCCAATCTTCCTGCCAGCCGCACGCCCCTCAAACTCGCTACTTCTTCCACCTGGCGGTCGCTCACCCGCACTCGCGCTACTGCCGGCTTCTTGCCATACTTCAAGACATAAAGAAATTGGCTGTCCTGCGACCAGCGTACCAGTCCCCATCCCTTCGCCACCTCGTTCCATGCGATCGTCTTGAAATCGAAAACCATGATTCGCTGCCCATCGAGGGCCATCGCCGCCACCAAGCGTCCATCCGGAGACCAACTCGGGGCAAAGTAACCTTCCGACCCTGGCAACGTCTCCACCTGCTCCGTCTTCAGATGCAGAACATGGATCGCCACCTTGCGCGGCTCCTTTGAGAAGAACGGAAAGTCACTGTACATCAGCGAATCTCCGTCCGGAGACCAACAGGGCCGCATCTCGCCGCCACCTCTGGCCGACGGCGGTTTCACGGCGCCGCCATTTGAGGCAATCAAATAGAGTCGCTGCTGTTTGCCGCCGCCAACTCCGAAAAAGGCAATCCGGCTTCCATCCGGCGACCACTTCGGGACCATCGCTACCATTGGCGGAAACGTGAGTTGCAGGCGCTCGCTTCCATCAATCCGGCTGCGCCACAGTGTGCCCTCCGGAAAGGCGACGTACGCGACCCATTGCCCATCCCGTGAAAAGTCCACAAAGTCGGCGGAGATTCCGCCGAGGTACGGCACAAACTGTCCCGTACGAGCGTCGAACCGCTGTAGCTCTCCCCGCAACTGCTGGCCAATCACAAACAGCTTGGATCCGTCCGGGCTGAAAACCGGCGCGAGCGAACTTAGTTGTCCGTGCGTGACCTGAACCGGCGCGCGGATTGAGCGAATCAGCCCCCCTAGAAGTCCCGGCTTACCAGGCATCGACCAAATCTCCGACCGGCCCCCGCGCGTGGTCTGAAAAACAAAAAACCTGCCATCGGGAGTCCACCGCCCGCAACACACATCGACGGGCCCGCCCGCGAGCTCATCACCCGACGTGTCTTCGCCGATCCAGTCCGGCAACAGCTGGCGAAGGCCCGTTCCTTCCCGTGAAACTTCCCAGAGCGATTGCACCGTGGTCCGCATGTCGAAGACGGTCAGTCGCAACGTCTGTCCGTCCGGCGACCAGCGCGGTTGCCAGCCCAGCCCGGGCAAGGTCACCAGGCGCCTTCCTTCACTTCCATCGCTCTTCGCCCGGTATAGATCCGCGCCGCTTATATACACCATCTCGCGCCCGTCCGGCGACCAAGAGGCATCCCACGCTGAGACATCGTCAAGCCGACGAGGATCTCCCGCCGGCACTGGAACCACCCATAGCGGCGGTGCAACTACGGGGTTCACCGACGCCGCCACCAGAAGCTCCGAGCGGCCCCTGGAGACATCCAGCAGCTGTGGCAACTGGAACGGGACCGCTATCGCCGCCGTCTCCCCTCCCTCGGCGGAGACCTCCGCAATCACCGGCGCATTGCCTGCGCCCTCCGTGAGATAGATCCTTCTCCCGTCGGTAAACAGCGCGGCGTCCGGCCCGCCTATCAGGGTGGAACGTCCCCGCTTCATTTTTCCGTCATGGGTAATCTGTACGTACCCGGAGACAGTAGGGTGCGCCGTTTCAACGCGCCAAAAGCCGACAGCGGTAATACCCAGCGCGAGTACAAGTAGCATAGCCAACACATGGCCGGCCGCAAACAGCCAATTTCGCCGTCCACCAGCTTGTCTGGCGGGCTCCTCCTTCGCATCCACCGCAGCGAGGGCCGGCGAACCGGTTGCCGTTCCCGCGGACCCGTTTCTGGCGATCTCGCGTACCGCGGCATTGAACCGATATCCCCGTCTGGGAAGCGTCTGGATGTACTCTTCACCCTCTGGCGTCTTGCCCAGCTCCCGCCGCAGTAGAAAAATGTTCTGAGTCAGATTCCCTTCCTCGACAAAGCTGTCTCGCCAAACGGCATCGATCAGTTGCTGCTTCGAAACTACTTCGCCGCGCCGCTTCACCAGCACCAGCAGTGTCTCCAATGCCCGCGGCTGTAAAGGCACTACGGTCCCGCCGCGGCGCAACAGCATCTGTGCGGAGTCCAGCACAAACGGACCAAACTCGTATATCCCCTGCTGAATCAACGTACCGTCTCCCTGAGAAACTCCTGAGAAATTCCTGAGCCCACTTTGAGGACGCGCTGCCATTCTCCCGCTATCTTCAATTTCGAGTCAACATCCACTCCCAGGGAGCAGCGCGTCATGACCACAATGGTGCCACCGCAAGTAAGGCGTCGAATCGACGATTATTTCTTTGCCGGAATGTCTCTTGTCGTTCTCGGAACTGTTTTTTTGGGATTCGGGCACAATTACCTTGTGGCCCGCGCCTTGCACGTGCCACCGCCCAGCGCACTGATCCTGGTCCATGGGGCAGTCTTTTCCGTCTGGATTCTGTTGTTGGTGGCGCAGATCACGCTAGTCTCAGCTGGCAAGGTTGCCTGGCATATGAAACTCGGCGTGCTGGGGGCATTCCTGGCGTGCCTGGTGGTGGTTCTTGGGGTGCTGGCAATCGTCGAAGCAACCAGAAGAGGGTTTGCGCCGCCTGGTCTGGACGCCGGAATGTTCCTTGCGGTGGATCTCGGGGAAATGGCATCGTTTGCGCTCATGATCGCCTGGGGTTTGCGGGTGCGCCGCGATGGGCCGGCACACAAACGCCTGGTAATACTGGCTACCAGCGTAATGATGTATGCGCCAGTGAGTCGCTGGCCATTTGTGTTCATCAGGCGCTTCCCTGGTTCCATTTCCCTCATCGTCTACGTCTTCCCGGTTTCTATCATCGTATTCGACCTGCTGACGCGGCGGAGAGTCCATCGCGTTACGGCCTGGGGATCGCTGCTCGTACTGGTGACGGTTCCGGCCATGTTTGCGCTCGGCCATTGCGGGTTCTGGCTGAATTTCACGGAGTGGGTGCGGCGATAATCGTTGCGCCGGGTCATCGGGTACCGTCCGTATTTACGGCGCATCCGGAAGATGGCTTTCGGCATCAAGTCGCCGAAAAGCGCGCTACCCACGGCGGCCAACCGCCGCATTCAGCCGGCAGGACCCCACCGCACGCAGACCCATCCCGAGCGGCAGACAGTTTCCGATATTAGTAAATATCGCTCGCGTGGATTAGGGCCGTTCCTGGCTGGACGAGACACACTCTACGGTTGGGCGACGTTATGGCCACTGGATGGCTGCTCGGATGCCGACGAAACGATACGCCCTTTTCACGAATGGGCTGGAACCCTCGAGCGTTACTGGCAGCACTCGCTCGGGGCCGTCAATTTGAATTTACCGAAGTTCCTGAGGCGGAGCCGGCGGAGAAATATACACTGACGCATGGTCTGTGGTATAACTCGCCCAGTAGCGTAACAACATGGTCCGGGGCGTAGTGGTGGTTTGCATCGTTCTGCTCGGCGTATGCTCCCTTTCTGCGCGTCAACTGCCTGTACGAAACTACACGACTGCCGACGGCCTGGCAAGCAACTCCATCTATCAGATCGTGCAGGAGCCGCGCGGCTTCCTTTGGTTTGGCACTTCCGAGGGTCTGTCGCGATTCGATGGGAGACAGTTCACCAACTTCGGTGTGGAGCAAGGCCTGCCTGATCGGAAGGTCACGGCGATTTTGATTACGCGCGGCGGTGATTATTGGATCGCTACACTGAAGGGCGTCTGCCGTCTGAATGGACTGGCACCGGGGGCGGGGTGCGAGTTGCACCGGCTCGACGCCGATGATCCGGTTGTCGGTGTGCTGGCCGATGACGGCGGCGGCGGCGTGTGGTGCGGGACGGCGAACGGTCTCTACAGAATTGAGCATCTGGGCCCCAACCGATGGAATGTTCGCACAGTGAACATCGGCGCGCCCCGGCGGACCGGGCTCAACATGATCACATCGATAGCTGCCGGCCCGGCGGGGACGCTCTGGATCGGGGCAGGAACCGGACTCTACAGACGCTTCCCGGACGGACGAGCCGAGCGCTACACGGCTCGCGACGGATTGCCGCACGACCACATCACGGAGTTGCGCTTCGATAGCCAGGGACGGCTGTGGGTGGGGACTTGGGCGGGCCTCTGCCGACTGGCGTTCGATTTGGGCACGAACAAACCATCCGCGCAAGAAGTACGTCCGGCGAAAGGGGTGCCGGACTCCCCCGTCTGGGCGATATTTCAATCGGCGGATGGGCGGCTTTGGATCGGTACCGGCCACGGGCTCAGCCATGCGGATCCCAATGCTGAAGGCGATCAACTGGAACAGCAGAAGGTAGAAGGGTTGCCGACGGTCCCGATGGATGGGATCGAGGAGGATCGGGCTGGCAACGTATGGATCAGCGCATCGGACAGGGGCGCCTACCGGATCGCTCAGGATGGCTTTATCAGTTATAACGAGAAGGATGGTCTGGCTTCGAATTTTGTGGTCTCTATTTTCGAAGACCAGGTTGGCGAATTATGTGTGTTGAGCAAGTCTGCCGCAGGCGTGTCGATCAATCAGTTCGATGGCCGGCGGTTTCATCCCGTCCGCCCGAACGTGCCGCCGCAACTCAAGGATTGGGGCTGGGGCGCAGCGCAACTCGACTTTCAAGATTCCGCCGGAGAATGGTGGGTCGCGACAGGTGAGGGGATGTACCGGTTTCCGAGGGTTTCCAACGTTTCGGAACTCGAGCGGGTTGCGCCAAAGACCTCCTACGGCCCGGGAAATGGACTGGCGGGCATCAGCGTACACCGTGCTTTCGAGGACTACCGGGGCGATATCTGGATTTCGACTGACGGGGCAGCCAACGGTCTAACCCGCTTGGAGCGGAAGACTGGCAAACTGCAACGCTATGGCGAGGCCGAGAACATGCCTCCGCGCTTCCTGGTAACAGCGTTTGCAGAAGACCGTTCGGGCAACCTCTGGATCGCCTCGGCAGGCAGGCTAACTCGGTATCGCGATGGGCAATTCCAGGCCTTTGCATCCAGCGCTGGCTTGCGGGCGGGCTGGATAACGGATCTCTACGTGGACCACGCGGGGCGTCTTTGGGCAGCCTCGGAAAGCGGCGTCGTGCGGATCGACTCGCCCGGTACGGCCCAGCCCGGCTTTGTGACGTACTCGCGTTCTCAGGGTTTGGCGGCCGTGGGCGCCAGTTCCATCGTGGAAGATCGCTGGGGCCGCCTTTACGTGGCCGGCGCTCGCGGGATCGACTGCTTCTATCCGCCGGCCCTGGTGACTGGCCCGTTGCGCGTCAAACACTATACTGCCGCTGATGGGCTGGGCTTGGGGACTGCCGAGGCCGCCTTTCGCGATCGCAACGGCACGCTTTGGTTCGGGACGCACGACGGAGTCGCCAGGCTGGACCCCGAGCCGGACCGCCCGGTGGAAGCGCCGCCCGTCCGCATCAGCGGAATCCGCATTCGCGGCGAATCGCGCTTTGTCTCGCCGCTGGGAGAAAGCGCGCTAATCGGATTGGAGCTGCGACCCAACGAAGACCAGATCCAGATCGACTTCGCGGGTCTGGACTTCACCCCCAGATGGAATCTGCAGTATCAGTACCGGCTGGAGCCAGGCGATAGGGACTGGAACCCGACCGAATCCCGTACCGTGAACTACGCCAGCCTCTCCCCGGGCGCCTATCGCTTCTTGGTGCGCGCGATCAATGCCGACGGGGCGGTGAGCCCAGCTGAAGCGTCAGTTTCCTTTACCCTCCTTCCGCCGCTTTACCAGCGCTGGTGGTTCCGGCTGCTGGCGGTGGCGCTGGCCTTCGGCGGCCTTTATTCCCTGTATCGCTATCGTGTGGGGCGACTGCTGGAAGTCGAAAAGCTGCGTACTCAGATCGCAACTGACCTGCACGACGATGTGGGCAGCACTGCGGCCCAGATCTCGATTCTCAGCGCAGTGGCTGGACGTGGCGCGGGCCCGGGGCAGGCTGCCCCCCTCTCCGAAATCGCAGCGCTGTCTCGCGACCTGGCCGGCTCCATGCGCGACATTGTTTGGGCCATCGATCCCAATCAGGACCGCATGGGCGACCTGGTGTACCGCATGCGCCGCTTTTCGAGCGATGTGTTCGCCCACAACGGCATCCGTTACGAATTTCATGCTCCGGTTGGCGGCGACGATCTGCCTCTTGACGCCGATCTACGCCGGCAAACGTTTCTGATCTTCAAGGAAAGCCTGCATAACATGGTGCGTCACTCCGGATGCACGGAGGCAAGTATCCACCTTGGGCTCAAGCGCGGCTGGCTGGTGCTGGCGCTCCACGACAATGGCAGAGGCTTCGATCCCGCGCACCTCGACGCAGGTCAGGGCCTGCGCAGCATGCGGGAGAGATCCCAGCGGCTGGGCGGCGAACTGGCGGTCGACTCCGCCATTGGCCGCGGCACCTCAATCGTTCTGCGGTTTCCGCTGAGCGGCCCTCGGCCACGGATTGCTAAATCCCTGCATGAACGGATAGGGGCGATGGCGCGGCCGTGGCGTATGCTGAAGGCAGATGGCAGATTCGAACGCCACTAGAGTGGCCATCGTCGAGGACCAGTTCCGCATCCGCGAGGGTCTGCGGGTCCTGATCGATGGAACTTCCGGCTATCAGTGTACAGGCGCCTTCGGCTCGGTGGAGGAAGCGCTGCCGGCCATCGGCTCGCAAGCTCCCGATGTAGTGCTGCTGGACATCGGCCTACCCGGCATGTCCGGCATAGACGGCATTCCACTGCTAAAGAAACGCTCGCAAGATCTGTCGGTGGTCATGCTCACGGTTTACGACGACGACAAGCGCATCCTGGATGCGTTGTGCGCGGGCGCGTGCGGCTATTTGCTGAAGGAGACGCCACCGGCGCGGTTGCTGGAGAGCCTGAGAGAAGCCCTGGATGGCGGTGCGCCGATGTCGCCGGCGGTCGCGCGGCGTGTCATCACTATGTTCCGCGACGGGCGGCCGGCCGAATATGCGGGCGGGAGCCTGACACCGCACGAAGTCCGGCTGCTGAAACTGTTGGCTGAAGGTCACAATTACGAGACGGCGGGCGTGCAGTTGGGTGTCACAATCAACACGGTCCGCTTTCACATGCGCAGCATTTACGAGAAGATGCAGGTGCATTCCAAGTCCGAAGCCGTGGCCAAGGCTATCCGGAGCCGCATCATCCGCTGAAGCCCTCAGCCCAGGCTGTCCGGACGAGGCTCGCACAAGCCCGCATGATCATGCGGTGACAGGCCTCCCCGCCCCCGTTACAGTTACACAAAAGGAGGAGAAACACAATGTCAAACACCAAAACACTTCCGGTCCTGGAAAGGAGCGTCGCTGCCTTTACATACCAGCTCAAACTGAGGCCGACCGTGTCGCTTTACCAGGTGCGTGTCTCGTGGTGAACCACTCTGGCCTAGGCCATGGCACCGCGTAAAATCTAACGTTTTCCTACTCACACAGAGGTCAAGTATGTTACGAAATATCGGCGCTTTCGTTTGCTGGACACTGCTCTCTGCCTGCGCAGGTTTTTCTCAAGTGAATCCGCCCCGCTTTCCTCTGGGCGTCTACGCCCACGTGGATGTCGAGGCTGCAACACAACGTAAACCGTGCTCCGAGGCTACGACGGTAGCCGCATTGCATATGTGTCTGCAGCAGCTCTATTCAGGTTTGCTGGAAACCCCGGCTATCTCAGGAATCGCCGCGGGAGTACACTGGGACCACATCCAGCTTTCTGACCCTCTGTGCGTGTTCCAAAACAACTGTGCATCCGGCACGGTAGACGGTTACGATTGGAGCTACGTGGACGACGTCTTCACGGAAGCGAATGCGGCTGGCAAATCCGTGCTGCTGATGATTACTCCGGGCGTGGATGCGCCGCCGTGGCTGTTGGCGAAACTTCCCACCTGCGACGGACTCTTCAACGGCGCCGGAGGGGCTCCAGCGGATTGCGGACAGGTGACCTTTGACAACTTCCCGGAAGAGCAACACGCGGACGGCGACCCGCCTGTTTTGCCGCTGCCCTGGAACCCCCTCTACATAGCAGCGTGGGACGATTTACTGGCACATCTCAACCAAAGATACCGCTCGAATACGGCATTCGTCGCCATCGGCGTTGCGGGTCCGGTTTGCGCATCCACCGAAATGATCCTTCCCACCACGGCTAACAACTCCACCACCCCACCGCCCTCCAATCTAGGCGCAGACCAGGCGTGGATGGCGCTCATCGCTCACTCCTTTCCAGACGTCAGCCGTTACCAGAATTCGGATCAGGTTTTCATTGACGCGTGGAAGCAGACGATCGATGCATACGAGCGGATTTTTTCCGGCGTGACCTTGTTCCTCAGCCCGGATTCGGGCAGCGACCTGCCCGAGTTACCCTCAGTGCTCCGAGACAACACGTTGTTAAGCGTGGATTGTTCTACCGCGAAACAGCCTCTATCCTGCCAGGCAAAGACAGAAGTTCTGTCCTATTTCGTCACGGCGGCTGGTCCGGATCAAAAGGCCACCCAGGTGGGTGGAATGACTGCATCGAGCCAGCCGACTACGGGCGACATTGGCGTTCCCGGCGTGAAGGTACTTACATCGATGGAAACGCCTCCGTTCTTCGGCGGAGCCGAGTTTGATTTTGCCGTCTCGGACTCGACTACCGTAGAGCAGGAAGGATGTCCGAGCTGGCCCAATACTCCGTGCATGCCGTTCGGTTTTACCCTCACCCCGGAGGAAGCCGCATACAACGTGCTCACCGTCTTTTTCGACGGGACGTCCGCTTATGCAGATTTCGGCGGAACATCGGGCACGGAGCCCATTCAATATGTGGAACTCGACTACACGGACATTCAGTACGCGCAGAAAAATCCGTGCGCGACGCTGCCGAGCACGCTTCCAGGCGCGCCGTCGCTGCAGGATCTGATCAACTTGGCGAGCTATGACCTATTCGGGATGGCGGGCCAGCAAACGACCCTGCCGCCGCACACCTGCCCCACGAGCGACGCCACGCCTGGGCGGTGACTCGGCCGGGGGGGCGGAAGGCCGTTTAGTTGGGGAGCGATCAAAACGCGGCCGTGTGGGAGGTAATCGCAACCGCGATTCTGATCGGCGCGGGGCTGTGTCAACGCCCGAAGCAGGCTTTTCGCGGCCAAGTTGGACCCTGCTGATTGCGCTGATCGTTGCCTATCTTCCCTTGTAAACTCGCTTCAGGACGGCTGCTGCCTCACGATCTTCCACGACGGGATGCACAGCGAAGTCGAGTTGGTCCGACCACTCCGCCATCCACTCGAAAAGCGGTTTCCCTTCTTTGCATTCGGCCAGCGCGAAGCCCAACCCAGCTCCTTGCCATCGCCCAAGCATCTTTACGCCTTTCGGGGGCGCTCCCCCAGTCTTTAGAAACCGCGCCACGGCGGGTGCCATGTGAGCCGGTGCGATCGTCCACGTCACCATGAATTTCATTCTGCTTTCTCCTCGCGTTCAGATCAGTCTGCTCAGACCAGCCGCAGTATATCAGATGAGCAAGATGAAGACGGGCATCCTCGCCACATCCACTAAGTGCATTTCTTTTCCCTCGGTTAAGCAGCGGATTGTGTCTGAATCACGGCGCATACAGAACCCATCCCACACCCGCAACCTCGCTGGTTTCTCGACGCGAGCCAGAAGTCGGCGCCTGGGAAGTTGGTCGCGGCATGGCGGCCCACCGCCTGAAGTTGGGGCTGCCCTTTCCTACCGATATGGCGCGTTAACGCCAGGCCAAACGCTTGACCGCCGCTTTACCTACCGACTACCAGCACGGTGAACAAATCCGGGACCATCGATCCGCCCCGGCCGCGTTCGCCGCCCTTCTTGGTCGGATCAGGAGCCGGCGGAGGAGACGGAGGCGGAGCGTATTCGGCTGCGATCAGCAGGATGCGGCCCGGTCTTGGCATCCAGCGACAGTGTCTTACGCTCGGAACACGGATCGCGCGGACGGGACCACCGGGCTAGCGATGTCAGGCCTAAACGTGTCTGTGCCCCAGACAGGATCAACGCCGCGACGCGACTACTGTGCATGCACAGAGTCGACCGAGAACTGCGACCCCGAGGCATGGCAGACGCTGCAACTCTCGCCGAGGGTCGGATCCGTGTTCTCGACGAAGTGGGCAGCCTCCGGCTTGGATACATGGCATCCGCTGCAGGCCGATGCGGTGGCTTGGGCCGGGGTGTACCAACCCTGCGGATCAACAACCTGATTCAGGCCGATCGGCAAATTCGCCTCACTGGCCTTCGTGTGGCACATTGAGCAATTTTGCAGATAAGTGGCGTTTCCGGTCGGGCCCATGGCCGGGTACAGTACACCGGAGAAGTCCGAGGGACGTCCGCCGTGACCCGTGACGATGTACGGCTTGCCGCCTGCGGGCACAACATTCACACCGTCGTGAATGCGGTGAACCATAACCGCCATGTTGATGGTCTGCGGGGTCTGGCCAGCCTTAATCTGGGAAAAATCGGTGTCAGACGGATTGTGGCAGAAAACGCAGTATTGCGGGTCGTTTCGTCGATTCCCGTGCAACGTGAGATTCACGTGGCATTGATTACAGTTGGTTTCCGCAATCACCGTCCGGCGAGACTGTACAGGTGAACCGTCGACGGAGAAGTAGAAGACTTGATTCGGGGTTCCGCTTTCGACCTGCTGTGCAGCGTTGGTGCCGGTCAAGATATTCTCCAGCCGCTCGGATTCCACTCCGATGGCATAGGTTCCGGTGGCCTTCGCCGGAATGGCGTGCAGGAAGGTGTACTTGCAGTTGCCGTTGGCGTCGCAGGTTCCAGCTGTGCCATCCTCGGTCACGTAACCCGGAGTGGTGACGTCGCTGCCGAAGCTGGTGTAACCGTAGTCGGTGGTGGGCCCGGCCATATTGAAGTCGAGGTCCTCCAGGGCGGAAAGCGCGAGCGGATTGCCGTTTATGTCCTTTACGGTGTAGGAAACTACCGGGTTCTGTCCGGCAAAGTTGTTGGTGACGCCAGTAATGGTTATCTTGACGCTTGAGATGAGGGTATTCGGGTTCTGCGGGTAAGTGGCCGGTGTGTCGTTGGCGACAACATGCGCACCCAGAATGGAGGCATCGAAAGGCGTCTCGCCCTGCGGAATATGGCAATTGGCGCACTCGCTGTCGTCCGCCTGGAATCCGCCAGGGTGGTTGGCCCCACTGGCGAAGTTGACATCATCGTGGCAGGCTCCGCAGGCTGCGCGCGTCGGTTCGGTCATGAAGGCCTTGGCTTGCGCGGCGCCGGTGGTCTGGCTATGGCAGACTTCGCAACGTTGCGGATTAGCGGGATCGACAACCTTGGAGAAGTCATTGACGGAGTTCATGTAACCGTAGATCTGGTAAGGGACGCCGGGCGTGGACGACGTGCCAACCACGCTGGGCAATTGGGATCCCATGTGGATCTTATGCGCCATTACCTTCAGGTCGAGTGAGTTGCCGGAGGTGGGATCGGCATTCTGCGGCTGGTGGCACATCACGCACATGTTCATGCCGTGCGCGTAACCGCCATGGAAGGCCAGCTGATCATGGCACGTGTTGCAGCTTTCGGTGCGGATGACGTCACGAGTGACGGTAACCGCCGCGCCATTGGGAACGAAGTTGAAGGTGGCGCCGGCATAGTTCGTACCGAGGCCGAAGGCGGTGAGGCTCCGGTTCCCGTCGACTGCGACCGTCGTCGTCGCGGTCGGGTCGAACCCAGAGGGGGCCTGGGCGTTGAACGTGTATTGGTACTGGCCCGGGCCGATTTGTGTAGCCGTGCCTCCCAATTCGAAATCGGGGCGGGTAATGGTGCCTAGCGCCTTGCCGGTTGCCGGCGCGGTGGTGTAGGCAACATACTGTTCCTGGCCTTTAGGAATGTAGGCGGCAACGTACGCCAGCGAAATGGCGCCCGGCGTGGTGACGCCTGCCGCATCCAGGGGTAGCCCGTTGGGATCGGCGAGGGTGTATACCACGCTGATGACGCCGGCGCTGCTGATCTTGGCGGAATTGATGGTGATCGTCAGGCCGGGATTCACGAAATCAACCAGGGCTTTGTCCGCGTAGAACGCCTTGTCGCGGGGCGAATAAGGTTTCTTGGGGGAACCGACCAGAGCGACCGATCCGGCCACCAGCAGCAGCACTCCACAAACTGAAAACGATGTGCGCATCACTTCCTCCGCTCGCGCGCACTGAAAGGCGGCGCGACCGACCAAGCGGGAAGCGACCCGCCCCCTCCGTCCGTCAAGCCTGAACGAATGGATCGTAAATCTATTTCGGATTAAATACTCCGATTCAGTATAACACCATCGTTCTCGTTCGATCCAGCGAGTTGCGTGATTTGTGGCGAGTTTACATTTCTGGCTCGCGAAGGCGTTTAGCCGTGGCAGGCACAGTCAGTCTGCAGGAGTCCCTTGCCGTGGATGCTCTCGCGGTAATGGTCCACGATTGTGGTTCTGTTTGCCGGAATAACGAACAGCAGCCTTGCCAAAATGATGGAGCTTGACACGCTGGACCAACTGATTGAGTTTGCGATGCCGTACTCAATCAACGCGGACAATGCCCGGCCGTTTGTCCAGCGTATGTTTCAACTTGGGGGATAACGGCTCCAGCCGCTCTTCACTTGAAAGTGGGTGATCTGGAGCAGCAAGCGAAAGCCCGAGGAGACCAACTCGCCACGTGGATGGACCTCAGCCTTACCAATCAGGAGGTCAACTAATCATCAGCAATTCGGAAAACGCAGACACTCAATTCGGAATAGCGCGAAGAACAATCGAAATAACGCGGGGCCGCCCAGATGGGTGAGTTGCTTGGATCGCCGCTCGAAACGATGTGGAGCTGTTTCACCCCGTTAAGACATGTCATCTCTTGGGGTTGCGGCGACTCGACCAGTTTCTGTCCCCCTTCGAGGTCCGCCTGAGGCACAGCTCAAGCTACCGTTATTTCCGCGTTACTTTAACGCGACGTATTTGGCACCGTATACCGGGCGGGCCTTGACCCGATCAAGCCTGGCAGCAAAGTGTAGTCTTCTTCACGCCCACACCTTCAATTCTTTTATTCGGCGGGTTTGCCTGATCGTCGCCTGTTAGCAGGCACCCTTCTTCACATGCCCCTTCCAGCGCCCGCGCTCAGAATAGCGGCGGCTTAGGCGGTGCGATTCAGATCCTGGAACGCCGGCTCGACCACGGCTGACATGGAACCCTGCGAGCGCGGCAGACGCGCATCCGGGCCGTAGGATTGAATCTGGTCGCGCGCGAACTCGGCCTGCGGCAGCTCGCAGGTGATGAGCGCGGTCCGGCCGGCGCGGTCGACTTCCTCGGCGTGACGGTACGCCTGGTCCAAGGTGAAGACGAAGATCTTCTGCAGCATTTCGATGACGTAGTCGTAAGTGTGGTCGTTATCGTCGAGCAGGACGACACGATACAGCGGAACCAGGCGGTCCTGCTCAATGATCTCTGTGTCCGGGGCAATGGAGGGCTTGGCCATGGCGAGGTCGCCAAACCCCAGTATGCGCCATCCCGGCCCCTGGCGACAACGGTGGCGTGCGCAGAGAAGCCTCTCAGCCAGACGCTGCTGATTCAATCGGGTGTAAGCTCGGTTGCATGGATCTGGAATCCCACTTTGTGATCCTTGCCCGTTATAACCGCATCGCGAACGGCAGACTTTTCGAAAGCTGCGCGCAGTTGGACGATAGCGAGTACCGCAGGCGCCGCCAAGGGTCGTTCGACAGCATCCACGGCCTGTTGAATCACATCCTGCTGGGCGACCGGATATGGATGGCGAGATTTGAGGGCGGAGGGCACACAACCCCCAAACTGAGCGCGGAGCTGTTTCACGGGTTCCCCGATTTGAGGGCCGCGCGCACGGAACAGGACGCGCGGATCGAAACGTTCTTTGCCTACATAAGCGAAGCATTCCTCCGCACGCCGTTGCGGTACACGAACAGCGAGGGCAGGGAATGCGTGGAGGAGGCTCCGGTGGCAGTCCTTCATTTGTTCAACCATCAGACGCACCACCGGGGACAGGTTCACGTGATGTTGAGCCAGACTGCGGTACCACCTCCGTCCCTCGATCTGCACCGCATCATCAATCCCTGAGGTCCGGGCAGCCGGCTTCAAATCGCGCCGCCAGTCTGCGATATGATGCTGTCTTGACCCGAAAAACCCTGATCCCCTTCGGGCTGGCGCTCTTCGTTTTCCAGGCCCGGACGGCCGAGCAATTCGCCCTCACGGTGGACAACATCATGCGCGGCCCGGCGCTAGTGGGCTACGAGCCGTCGCAAATCCGGTGGTCGTACGACAGCCAGCGCGTCTTTTTCCAGTGGAAGCAGGCGAGCGACAAGCCGGATGCGCCGATGGACACTTACGTGGCAGGGCGCGACGGTTCAGCGCCGCGCAAGCTGACCGACGCGGAGGCCAGAGAAGCGCCGCCCGCCTTCGGCGACCTCTCGCGCGACCAGCGGCTCACCGTTTTCGCGCGCGATGGTGACCTGTTCGTCTACGATTCGACCAACGGCAGGATCCGGCAGATCACGGACACAAACGAAGCCGAGGCCGACCCGCATTTTCTGCCGGACGGCAAGCGCATCTATTTCACGCGGGGCGGCAATCTGTACGTGATGTCGCTCGAAACCGGGTTTCTGGTGCAGATGACGGACATCCGCAATGCGGGCGCTCCACCACCCGACGGGTCAACCGGCGGCGAGGGCGGGTTCGGCGGGCGGGGAGGGCGCGGCGGCCGGGGCGGCGCGGCGGCCGAAGCTTCCGGCGAAGCCAAGCCCGCAACCGCCAGCCAGGAAAGTTTAAAAAAGGAACAGAAGGAGCTTTTCGCGACTGTCCGGGACCGGGCGGCGCGGCATGACGAGGCGGAGGCCAAGCGAAAGCTGGAGCACCCGCGCAAGCCGTTCACGCTGGAAGCGCGACAGTCGGTGGCATCGCTGCAGTTTTCGCCGGATGAGAAGCACGTCATCGCCACGGTGGCGGAAGCGGCAGGCTCCCGGAACACCAACGTTCCGAACTGGATTACGGACAGTGCCTATACGGAAGACATCAGCGGGCGCTCCAACGTGGGCGACACGCAGGCACGTTCGCGCCTGGCCGTGCTGGACGTCGTGTCCGGCGAGGTGAAATGGGTGGACCACGGCCAGAAAGCAGCGCCAGAGGCCGCGCAGACCGAGCCGTCGCCGGCAGCGAATCCGGAACACGGCGGGCGCGGATCGCACGCCCCCGGCCTGCCGGAGCGGGAAGTTCAGCTCTCGACGCCGGTTTGGAGCGAGGATGGCACCAAGGCCGCGCTGCTGGGCCGATCCGCCGACAACAAAGACCGCTGGGTTTTTGCGCTGGATCCCGACACGGGCAAGACCCGTGTGCTGGCGCATGACCATGATGATGCCTGGATCGGCGGGCCTGGCGCCTTCTCGCTCGGCTGGATGAAGAACGGCCGCGAGGTTTACTTTCAATCCGAGCGTACCGGCTACTCGCATCTTTATGCGATGGCGTGGGACGGCGGCGACCCGCGCGCCCTGACGTCGGGGAGCTGGGAAGTGCTCGCGCTGCGCCAGTCGCGCGACAAATCGCATTTTTATATCACCGCGAGCAAGGATTCGCCGTACGAAAACCATCTCTACGAGATGAGCGGCGATGGCGGCGCCCTGACACGGGTCACCGGCCGGCCGGGCAAGCACACCACGACGATCTCACCCGACGAGCACTGGATCGCGGACGTCTACTCATACACCAACCAGCCGCCCGACCTCTATGTGCAGGAGAACCGGCCGGGCGTCGAATTCAAGCGTCTCACCACGTCGCCCGCCCCGGATTTCGCGGCGTACCCTTGGGTGGATGTCCCGATCATCACCTTCACCGCGCGCGACGGCGTCCAGGTTCCTGCACGCCTGTTCAAACCCGCTGGCTTCCGCAAGGGTGGCCCCGGTGTGGTTTTTGTGCACGGCGCCGGATACCTGCAGAACGTCGACCGCTGGTGGAGCGGCAACTATTATCGCGAATATATGTTCGACCACCTGCTGATGGAGCGCGGTTTCATTGTTATCGATGTCGATTACCGAGGCTCCGCCGGTTATGGCCGCGACTGGCGAACCGCCGTTTACGAACACATGGGCGGCAAGGACCTGGACGACATCACAGATGCCGCCAAGTATCTGGTGGCCCAACAGGGCGCCGGTCCGGGGAAAATCGGCCTGTGGGGCGGAAGCTACGGCGGATTCATCACCTTAATGGCGATGTTCACCCAGAGCGATACCTTTGCCGCCGGCGCGGCGCTGCGGCCGGTTTCCGACTGGGCGCTTTACAATCACGGCTACACGTCCGACATCCTCAATCTGCCACAGAGCGATGCACCGGCGTACCGTCGCTCGTCGCCGATTTTCTTCGCCGAGGGGTTGAAGGGCGCACTGCTCATATGCCACGGTATGGTGGATAGCAACGTTGAGTTTAACGACACGGTGCGGCTGGTCCAGCGTCTGATCGAATTGCGCAAAGAGAATTGGCAACTCGCGGTGTATCCAGTCGAGAACCACTCTTTCACCGAATCGAGCAGCTGGGCGGATGAGTACAAGCGCATTCTCGCGCTTTTCGAGCGGACTTTGGGCGGCGCATAAAGACGGACCGGTGTAAGATCGCTCATTACCTTGCAGTGTATTCCCGACTACAGTCTCATATCGGTTGATATGGGAGTTCTATATCGGAACACAATCTTGTTGGACCAGGCGGGGGAGGCTACGCTGTGGTTGCAACCCACTCACGCGTCGAGATGGGACCCTTCACAGCCGGCTCGGTCGAACGCCACTGACCGAGCCGGACATTTTCCTTCTCACGCGCCGCACACCAGCGCGGCTATTTCTTACAGATTGCCGTCAGGAACCGGCCATCGGGCGAGAGGTGCACCCTGACCAGATCCAGCCCGCCGTGTTCGGTGAGCAGCCAACGAAAGGCTTCCGGACTATACGAGTACTGGAAGTTGAGCCCGATTCTCTCGCCGCGCTGCAGCTCGATGTTCTGGCTGACTACGGTGGCGGAAAGGTCGGTTTCGGCGCGGAAATAGCGCGTAATCAAGTGCAGGCCTTCGTGGCGCTCATCGTGTTTCTGGTTGAAGCGGAGTTCTCCGGCGGACTGCTGGATGCCCACGCTTTCGAGCAAAGCCCAGATGAACTTGCGCACGGCGGGCCGCGTGTTCCGCTCCATGGTCTGCTCCGCGTGGTGGATTTCGCCGTCGATGATGAGGCGGTCGCCGGGCTTCATGCACTGCGCGACGTAGCGGATCTCGACCAGGGGGTCGAGCGAACTGATGGTGTTGCCGGATAGGACGAAGAGGCGGGGCGGCTCGGCGGCGTCGGCGGCGTAAACGAGGTGGACGGGGCTGGAGATATCGGCCTTGATGGAGGTGGTTTCGATATCGAGGTCCTCGGCTTTGGCGGCGGCCAATTCCAGGAGGCCCTGGCTGGCGTCCACTGGGAAGTAGAGGCACTCGCAGCCGGCATCCTTCAAGGCGCCCAGCAGCAGGGCGTCGCGGGCCCCATCGCCGGCGCCGAAGCTGATGACGGGGGCGTGCCCGTGGAAATGCGAAGCCAGTTCCGAGGCGCTGGATCCCAGTTCTTTCCAGGTGGCCGCCAGGCCGCCGTAGAGACTCTTATCGGCCGCCAGCGCGGCCCAATCGGCCGCCGACCGCGGGAACCAGTAAAAGAACTTCTCCGGCAAATCGCGCGCTTCGAAAGCCTCGGTAAACTCCTGCGCGAGGTCCGCTTCGGTCAGAACCACTTCGACTTTCATTTAAATTCCCATGATCTGCATTCCGGAATCGACGAACAGCACGTTGCCGGTGACTCCGCGACCCAGGGTGCTGGCCAGAAACACGGCGGCATCGGCGACCTCCGCAGGGTCCGTATTGCGGCGCAGCGGCGTGCGCTCGGAGGCATCCAACAATGCGGTAGCTCCCTTGATGGCCCGCATCGATGCCGTCTTCACCGCCCCGGCCGAGATCGCGTTGACCCGAATATTGCGCTCGCCCAATTCGCTCGCAAGATATCGCATGGCAGCTTCCAGCGACGCCTTGGCCACGCCCATTACATTGTAATTCGGCACAACGCGCTGTGATCCGAGGTAAGTGAGGGTGGAGATGGATCCGCCCTCGGTCATGACCGGTATTACCGCCCGCGCCAGGGCCACCAGGGAGTAGGCGCTTACGTCCTGCGCCAGCAGGAAGCCAGGGCGACTGGTCTCGAGAAACGGCCGCGAGAGGTCTTCGCGATTGGCGAAGGCCAGGCTGTGCACGGCCGCGTGGAGTGGGCGCCCCTGGGCCACGAGTGCACCGGTAAGGGCCGCGAGTTCCTCGTCCTTGGTGACGTCGCAGGGCTGAATCAGTGCGACGTTAAGGTCCGGCGCCAGTTCTTCGATGGCGACCTTTTGCCGATCGCCAAGATAGGTGAGCACGAGCGTGGCGCCCTCGCGCGCAAATGCCTGGGCGATCGCGTATGCCAGGCTCCATCGGTTGGCGATTCCTGTAACGAGGGCAAGCTTGCCCTCCAGCAGACTGGGCATGAACTACTCAGTGTAACGGAGACAGGGGCAAAGCGTGGAAACGGCGGGCGGTAAGGCCGGCAGACGCGCGCGGCCGACTACTCGTAAGGCACCGGCGGCAAGGACCGCCGGCGCTACGAAGACCCCAAGCCGCGCCGTCCCGCCGTAGCCGGTGGCGCCGGCGGTCTCTGCCGCCGGTTCTTTTCTTGGGCTGGCGATGCGCCGCCAGCGCCGGGGGGCGGTGCCGGGGCGGGGTACACTGGGTTCGAGACCGGAATGGATCTCGCTACTCCCCTCACCTACGTCAAGGGCATCGGTCCGGCGCGCGCGGCTCTGCTCGAAGCAAAAAGTCTCTGCACGGTGGAGGACCTGCTCGGCTACGTGCCGTTCCGGTACGAAGACCGCAGCAACATGAAGACCATCGCCCAACTGGCGCCGGGCGAGATGGCCACCGTGATCGCCGACGTCCGCTCCGCCAAGCTCTCCGGCTTCCGGCGGCGCAACCTGGGTATGTTCGAAGCGCGCTTCAGCGACGCCTCGCGCGCCATCCTGGCGGGCAAATGGTTCCACGGCGGGTACCTGGCGAAGGTGCTGGGCGAAGGCATGAGGGTGGCGCTGTTCGGAAAAGTCGAGTTCGACAGCTATTCCGGGGAACTCACGATGCTGCACCCGGAATTTGAAATCCTCTCCGGCGACGAAGACGGCGATGCCGCCCTGCACGTGGGCCGCGTGGTGCCGATTTACGAAGCGGTTTCCAAGCTCACCACGCGGTTGTTGCGGACCTTCACGCACCGCATTCTGGAGGCGCTGGGGCCGATCGACGATCCGCTGCCGGCGCACCTGCGGGCCAGCCTGAAGCTGCCGGACCGCACCACTGCCATCCGCGATACGCACTTCCCGCCGCCAGACTCCGATCTGCGGCTGCTCAACGCTTTCCGCTCGCCGGCGCAATTCCGGCTGATCTTCGAGGAGTTCTTCTGGCTGGAGTGCGGCGTGGCGCTGAAACGATCGAAGGCGCGCGCAATTACCGGCATCGCATTCGAAATCGACGATCGCGTGCGCGAGCGCGTCAAGCGCATGCTGCCGTTCAAGCCTACCGGTGCGCAGAAACGCGTCATCGCGGAGATCGCAGCCGATATGCGCCAGCCGCATCCTATGAACCGGCTATTGCAGGGCGATGTGGGCAGCGGCAAAACGATCGTGGCGGCGGAGGCTGCGGTGATCGCCATCGAAAACGGCTACCAGGTGGCGGTGCTGGCGCCGACGGAGATCCTTGCCGCACAGCACGGCTTTTACTTTCGCCAGATTCTCTCCCCGCTGGGCTACGTCACGCTGCTGCTGACAGGGTCGTTCACCAGCCGCGAAAAAGAGAAGCTGAAGCAATTGGTTTCGGCGGGGCTGGCGCAGGTGGTGGTGGGCACGCACGCGCTGCTCGAGAAGGACGTGGAGTTCCATCGCCTGGGTCTGGCCATTATCGACGAGCAACACCGTTTCGGCGTGCTGCAACGGCTCCAGCTGGTGCAAAAAGGCGTCCAGCCCGACGTCCTGGTGATGACTGCGACACCCATCCCGCGCACACTGGCCATGACGCTGTATGGCGACCTGGACGTCTCGGTGATCGACGAGCTGCCGCCCGGCCGGAAGCCCATCATCACCAGGCATGCGACCGCCGACCGGGTCGAGCAGGTCTACAGCTTCCTCAAGAAACAGGTCGAGGAGGGCCGCCAGGCTTACGTGGTGTATCCCGTCATCGAGGAGTCCGAGACCCAGGCCATGAAGGCGGCGCAGAAGATGTACGAGCACCTATCGCGCGAGGTCTTCCCCGATCTCGCGGTCGGCCTGATGCACGGTCGCCTGGGCGGCGACGCAAAGGAAGCCGTGATGCAGCGCTTTAAGGAGGGCCGGCTCCAGATTCTGGTTTCGACCACGGTGATTGAGGTGGGCATGGACGTGCCCAACGCGAGCGTCATGGCGGTGGAGCAGGCAGAGCGCTTCGGGCTGGCGCAACTGCACCAGCTACGCGGCAGGGTGGGACGGAGCACGGCGCAAAGCTACTGCATTCTGGTGACGGAGAAGATGAACGATGCGGCGCGCGAGCGGATACGAACCCTGGTGGACTCCACCGACGGCTTCCACATTTCGGAAATCGATTTGAAGCTGCGCGGCCCGGGGGAGTTCTTCGGCACGAAGCAATCAGGGCTGCCGGCGCTGCGGGTGGCGAATATTTTACGCGACGCGGAAATCCTGGAGATCGCGCGGCGCGAGGCAGTTGATTTTGTGGCGCGGCCGCCGGCGGAAGAGGACCTGCGCCGGGCAGTGACTTACATCCGCGACCACTGGCAGCGGCGGTACGGCCTGGTAACGGTGGGCTGATGCGGGTGATTGGCGGAGAGCTGCGTTCGCGCCGGATCGCAGGCATCCCCGGCGAGGCCACGCGGCCTACATCCGACCGGCTGCGCGAGACCCTGTTCGACATTCTGGGGCCGCAGATTCGGGGCGCGAACTTCCTCGACGCTTATGCGGGGACCGGCGCGGTGGGCATCGAAGCGCTCAGCCGTGGGGCTGTGCATTCCTGGTTCCTGGAGCGCAGCCGTGCCGCGATGCAGGTGCTGCGGCGGAACCTTGCATCGCTGGAATTGGAGACGCGAGCATCGGTGATCGCGGGTCCCGCACTGCTATCCATCGGGCGCTTTCCCGCCGCTATCGTGTTTCTGGACCCGCCCTATACGCTGGATGGCGAATTGACGGCCGCGCTCGAACTGCTGTCCGCCACGCCGCCGCAGCTGGTGATCGCACAGCATTCTGTCCGCGTGGCGCTGCCAGAGGCTCTCGCGGCGCTACGCCGTACCCGCGTGGTGAAACAGGGCGACAATGCGCTCAGCTTCTTTAGCCCGGAATAGTGGGGCACCAGGAACGCCTCGGGAAGGGAAGAGAGCCGGAAAAAATGTCGAGACGACTCTCGACACAGCAGGCATGACTGCCTGCGCCACGGCGGCGGCGCATGTCAGTGTGACGCGGTGGGAGCGGACAGGTACTTCTCGAACCAGGCGATCATGCGAGTCAGAAGGTCAAGCTGGTGCTTCTCCTCGCGCGGCCCATGCGGCTCGCGGGGGTAAATGACGAGCTCGGTTTCGACGCCGTAGCGCTTCAAAGCGCGGTAGAGGGCCGTGGACTGGCCGACCGGATCGATGGGATCGTTCTCACCCTGGAGGATCAGCGTCGGCGTGTGCGCGTTTCGAATGTACATGTAGGGTGAGCTGTGCGCGAAGGCTTCGGGGTGCTCCCAGGGCGTGCCGAAATACCATTCGTCGCCGGCGGGCCCGTTTTCCGTGCCGAACTCGGCGGCGAGGTCAAACATGCCGGCGCCCGAGACCGCAGCCTTGAAGCGGTTGGTTTGCGTGATGGCCCATTCCGCCATGTAGCCGCCGTAGGACCAACCGCCGATGCCGAGACGCTGCGGGTCCACCTCGCCGCGCGCGATCACCGTGTCGACCGCCGCCATCAGGTCTTTGAAGTCGCCGCCCCCCCAGTCGGCTTTGTTCGCCTTGAGGAAATCCTCGCCGTATCCGCTGGAGCCGCGTGGATTGACCATCAGGACCTGGTAGCCGCGCGAGACCAGCAGCTGCGCCCACGTCTCCGTTCCGGCCGAGTAATTGCCGGCCGGTCCGCCGTGAACCAGCAGGACGAGCGCCGGCCTGGCGCCTGGCGAACCCGGCGCCTGCGGTTTCATCAGCGCGGCCTCCACCGGCATTCCGTCGAAACTCTGAAATCGGAAGATCTCGGCCCCGGCGAGCCGGACTCCCTTCCAGTTCGCCTCCTGCAGATGGCTGACTTGCGTCGCCGGGCCGTCGTGCGGCTTCAGAAAAAGCTCGTCAAGCTGGTCGAAATCTCCTTTCAGGTAGGCGAGGGAGCCGTCGCGGGCTACGTCAAACACGCCGGCGAAGCCCGGCAGGTCGACGGGAGTGATGGTGCCGTTGACGGCGACCTGAAGAAGGCGGCGGTGAAAACCGTCCGAGATCGCGGCAAAGGCGGCAGTGTCGCTCAGCCACTTCACTCCGCGCACGCTTCGATCAATCGACGCGGTAGCGTTGCGGGCGGCGCCTCCTGCCGCACTCAGAAAGTAAAGGTCGTGGGGGCTGGGGCCTGCGTTGCGAGGGCCGGCAAAAGAGATGGTGGAACGGCCCGGTGAAATCGTGATGCCTCCGAAGGGTTGTGGCGGCTGGCTGAACAGGGTGAAGGCGCCAGAAGCAACGGCGACGGTATAGAGCGCCGAATTCCAGGTTTCGTCCTTGAGCCGGTTGGTAGCCTCGGCGAGCAGAGTGCTGTCAGAGAGCCATTCAAACTGCTGGACGCGCCAGGCGCCCTTGGTGACCTGCCGTTCGTGGGCCGCAACTCGAGGAGCGCCGGGCTCCGGAAGATCGATGAGCCAGAGCTGCGGGAGGTCGCTTGCGAGGTCCGCCACCTTAGCGTCGTCCTTGTCCTTCTCCTTCTTCTCTTCCGCCTCGCTGGGCGGTTCCTTGGCGAGGAAGGCGATCTGCTTGCCGTCAGGCGACCAGCGAAACTGGCCCACACCGGCCTTGTTGGAGGTGAGCGCCCATGCCTCACCGCCCTTCATGGAGATGAGGTAGACCTGCATGTGCTCGCCGCGGCTGGAGAGAAAGGCGAGGGTGGCGCCGTCGGGCGACCAGCGCGGCGAGCTCTCCGACTTCGCCGAGAACGTGAATTGCCGGAACTCGCGGCTCGCCACGTCGAGCATCCAGATGTGGGACTCCGGAGTCTGGCCCTTGGGCGGCTCGCTGACCACGCAGGCCAGGCGCGAGCCATCCGCGGAGAAGTTGAGATCGGCGATGCGCCGCAGCTTGAGCGCCTGTTCCGGCGAAAGCGTGCCGGACTGAGAGGCAGGCGCCGGAGCCTGGCTCCAGCCGGGCGCCAGCGAAAGCGAAGCTAGAAGGGACGTCAGAACGATCCGCCGCATTGGTCATCAGCGTATCACAGGAAGGAGCGCGGGCCCGGCTTGTGCGGCCCGCTCGGGAATCGGGCTGAGCAGGCACTCAAATCGCGTGACCGCCGGAGATTGCACTCACAGCACGATGAGGCCGCTTGAAGCCGTTGCGGGAAATGCGTCTGCCCCCTTTATTCGACTAAAGCCCGGGAGGTGAGGGCTGGAGTGGTGTCTGTGGAATGTATTGAAAAGACAGGCCTTCGCGATTTTGGAGTTTCCCCGCGGCGCGACGAACCCGTCTTTCCGGTGCGAAAAGCGCTCCTGGAGGGAAATGCATTTCCCGGGACCAAGAAATGTCGAATTGGTTTATACTCAATTGGACCTGGAAGTCCAAAATGGAAATTCCGGCCTGCGAGGCATTCTGGAATGGTACTCTCTAATCACAGGTTTTGCGAGACCCTGATCCTCATCACCACCCTCGCGGCGTCGAGCGCCGTGGCATCAACGATCAGCTACACGGGGTCGCAAACCACTTATACAGTATCCACTACAGGCACTTACTACATTCTGGCCGTGGGCGCGGCCGGGGGTTCGGGTGCAGCCGCCCCTGGTGGCAGCGGCACGGAGATTGAAGGCTATGCTACCCTGACTGCCGGTACGGTGTTGGATCTCGTTGTTGGCGGCGCAGGTTCGACAGGTAACTTTGGTACTATTTGGGGCGGCGGCGGTGGCGGCGGCACGTTTGTCTGGCTGGATGGTAGCAGCACGCCCCTTCTCGTTGCCGGTGGTGGCGGCGGTGCCTCCTATGATGGGGCGGGTGGAGTCGCGGCCTCGTCCTACACGACAGCCGGCGCCAACGGTTACGGTCCGGGCGGCGGTGCTGGCGGTACGGACGGCGCTGGCGGCGCTGGCGGCACCGGCGATGACGGCCAATATAACGGCGGCGGCGGCGCCGGGTGGCTGGGCGCCGGCGGTAATGGCTTGGGAGCGCCCATCTCCTCGGGTACTGGCTCCGCGGGCGAGGGTGGTTTCGGCCCTCCGACTTTTGCTGGAGGACTCGGTGGCTGTGACACCTGCACGACTGGCCCATACGCCAACGGTGGTTTCGGTGGTGGTGGTGGCGGCGGTTGGCAAGGTGGCGGCGGGGGTGGCGGTTATTCGGGTGGAGGCGGTGGCGACGGCGTTAATTATCCTGGGGGCGCGGCTGGATCGTACCTCGATGCCTCGCTCTCGGGCGCCGGGTTCCTCAGTGGCGGCAACACCGGGGATGGGTATGTCATTATCAGTACGGAGCAAATTGGGCTAGGTACTCCCGAGCCCGGCACGATCGCGCTCTTCGTGTTGGGGCTGGCGGGTATCGCGTTTGTCCGGCGTAGAAACTAGCTGGTCGCGTTCAGAGAAAAGCCCTTTAACAGCGGGCTCACTCACATCGCATCGCGGCGTTCCGTCTTGCCGACTCGCTCCGTTCACCATCGCCCGTTTGAGGTGATCAAAGGAATCCGGGGGACCGATGGAACGCCTTGGCCGCCTGGCGACTCCGCTCCTCACCTGGCTAGCCCGTTGCGAATCAACAACGCCTGCGGGTCGGGATCCCTGCCCATGAAGGCGCGGTAGAGGTCGGCGGGATCGGCGCTGTCGCCGCGGGAGAGGATGTGGCGCCGAAATTCGCTGCCGACTTCGCGGCTGAAGATGCCGTGCTCGCGGAAGCGGGTGAAAGCATCGGCCTCCAGTACCTCCGCCCACTTGTAGGAGTAGTATCCCGCACCGTAGCCCACCGGGCTTGCGAAGAGATGGGTGAACGCGGCGAGCATGGCATGGGCGGGCGGCAGGGGCGCGGGGCTGAACTCCTGGAGGATGCGGCGTGAATAACCCACCGCATCGCCGTCCCGTTCGGGCGAGTACCGCACATGCAGCAGCAGGTCGATATAGCCGAAGCCGAGCTGCCGCATCTGCGCGTTGGCGGCGCGAAAAGTGCGAGCCCGCTTCATTTTCTGAAACAGCTCATCCGGGACCGGCTGGCCGGTTTCCCAGTGGCGCGCGAACAGGTCGAGCGACTCGCGCTCCCAGCACCAATTCTCCATGATTTGCGACGGCAGCTCGACGAAATCCCAGGCCACGTTGGTGCCGGCCAGGCCGCGGCATTCCACGCGGCTCAGCAGGTGATGCAGCAGGTGCCCGAACTCGTGGAAGATGGTTTCCACTTCGCGGTGGGTCAGCAAAGCGGGCTTGCCGGCCAGCGGCGGCGTCAGGTTGCCACAGACCAGGCCGAGGTGCGGGCGGAATCTGGCGCCATCCGGGCCGCCGGTGATCAACGCATCCATCCAGGCGCCGCCGCGCTTGTTTTCGCGCGGGAACCAGTCGGCGTAGAAGCCGCCCAGAAACTCGCCGGCCTCGTCGTGAACGTTGTAGTAGCGCACCGCCTCATCCCACGCGGGCGTTCCTGCGTGCGGCTCAATGCGCAAGCCGTACAGGCGGTGAACCAGCTCAAACAAGCCGGCTACGGCCTGCTCCAGCGGGAAGTAGGGGCGCAATGCCTCTTCGTCGAAATCGTAGAGCGCGGCACGCTGCTTTTCGGCGTAGTAGGCCACATCCCAGCCGGCCAATTCGGCGGCGCCGGGGCCCTCGAGCGATCGCCGGAATTCGAGCAGCTCGCGATTCTCCTGTCGGAAGCGCGCCTCGGTTTTCCCTTTCAGATCGTCCAGGAAGGCAAGCGCATGGGCTCCGTCGTGCGCCATGCGGTCTTCCAGCACGAGGTTGGCGAAGTTTTTGAAGCCCAATAGCTGGGCCTTTTCCTGGCGAAGCTCCAAAATACGCGCGATCAGCGGGCGGTTGTCGCGCCCGGCTTCGGTGGCGCGCATGCTGTAGGCTTCGTACACCTGGCGGCGGACGGCGGCATCGTCGAGATAGGTCATTACTGCGACGTAATCCGGCGCATGCAGGGTGAAGCGCCAGCCCTCGCGGCCCTTGCGCGCGGCACTCTCACGGGCGGCGGTCACCGCGTTGGGCGGCAGGCCGGCCAAGCCGGCCGGGTCGGTGATGACCAGCTCAAACGCGTTTGTGGAATCCAGCACTTGTTCGGCGAACTTGATGGTGATCTGGGTCAGCTCGACATCGAGGGCTTCCAGCCGCTTCTTGGCATCCGGATCGAGGTTGGCACCGTGGCGCCGGAAGTTGTCAATGGTCTTGGTGAGCAGGCGCCGCCGCTCACCTTCGAGACGGGCGGCCTCTTCGGTGGCGGCGAAGTCCTGGACGGCGCGCCAAAGGCCCGCATGCAGCGGGATGCTGGAATAGAAGGCGCTGACCTGCGGCTGCGCCGCGCCGTAAGCGGCTCGTAACTCCGGATAGGTGGCGACGGCCTCCAGATGGCGTACCACGCCGATCGCATACTCAAGCGGCTCCCCCAGATCGTCCAGACTGCGCAGCGTATTGGAGAAGGTACGCGGGCTGGCGGCGGCCGCCACGGCTTCCAGGCCTTCGCGCGCCTGGCGCAGCAGTTCCTCGGTCGCCGGCGCCACGTGTTCGGCCCGGATGCGGTCGAACGGCACGCGAAACTCCGGCGAAAGAAGAGGATTGGGCGGATTGGCAGGCGGCATCTTCTTGAGAGTATCAGGATCCGTGCCCAACCCGATTCCGCGCCCGGTAAACAACCTGGCACGTAAACGCTCTAGAATAGTGAGAAGCAATGAGTTCTGATCCGAACGGGGGACCAGGCCATGTCCCGGCTGAAGAATGGCTGAACGTTTTTGCCCTGGTTACCTACATTCCGGCTCCGCTCGGGGAGTTTCTGGATGATTTGCGCCGTGAACTGGTGCCCAACGATGACCCTCGCGCGCACATCAGCTTGTTGCCACCCCGTCCCCTGACGGGCGGATGGCGGCAAGCCTGGTCCGACGTGCGCAATACGCTCCGGAAACACGCCCCATTTGACGTCGAGCTTACGGGAATCCGGACGTTTCCGGTGACGGATGTGATCTACCTGGAAGTTGGCAGCGGGGCTCGGGAACTGCGGGAGATTCATGCCGCCATGAACGCCAATTCGCTGGCTTTTGACGAGCCCTTTGCCTACCACCCACACGTGACGCTCGCCCAGGACATCCCCCGGCAGGACGTTGCGGCTGTGCTCAAGCGGGCGGAGGGGCGCTGGCGGGAGTTCCGCGGAGCGCGGACCTTTCGCGCCGAGCGGGCGGTGTTTGTGCAAAACACGATTAGCGACCGGTGGCTGGACCTGGCTGCTTACGAGCTGGGCAGCTCGGACGCTAATTTGTGAGATCCCCTTTTCCCTCCGACCACTACACCTTTATCGGCCGGGGTTGAGATGAGCGTGAGTTCGATCACCCTGGCGGAATGCCTTGAGAACCGGCTGACTGGACCAATAAAGGTTTGAGGCGTCTCGGCCGATAGAAGAATTGAGGCGCGGCAGTCCACGAATTCTAAGGGGAACTTTTGGTAACCGTAGCGGTTTGCGATACAGAGCCGATTGCCATGCAAGGGCTGCGTGGCCTTCTGGAAACGACACAGGAGTTGCGCGTCGTCGCAACGGAAAGCAGCCTGACAGACGGCTGGGACGCTGTGAAAGAGCTGCAGCCGGCCATCTTGCTCGTCGACAAGGCGCTCGGACTCAACGCGGTGCTGGATTGGCTCGCGGTCCTGCGTGAAATGGATCAGCGGCCCGCGGTCATTGTGTGGGGTGCGGGGCTATCCGAAGCCGAGGCCCTACGCCTGTTGCAAGCCGGAGTGGCTGGGGTTGTCCGCAAGACTTCCAAACTGGATTCTGTGATGGCCTGTCTGCGAGCCGTGGCGGCAGGCGGTTCCTGGATGGAGGATTCCATGATGTGGGAACAGGGCCAACCTTACCGGGCTGCCCGTTCGCCGCTGACCGGCAGGGAACTCGAAGTCATGGAACTGGTCGAGCGGGGGCTAAAGAACAAAGACATCGCCAGCGCACTGGGGATCCGCATTGGCACCGTCAAGATTCATTTGAAACACATCTTTGAAAAGACTGGCATCCGCGGCCGCTATGGATTGGCGCTGTCAGGACTGAAAGAGAAAGGCTTGCTGACGTCGCCGATGGTGGAACTCGCGCCATAGTTACCTTCGGGAGACTCTGGAGGGGTATTTCAGAGGAAGACGCCTCACCCTGGGGGAGGCCACTGCTGCCATGTTTTTCGGGAAGCTGATTTTTCGGGAATGCTGATGGAAACCGAGAGGTTGTACCAACTAGGTCTTAAGTACCAGCCCTGGCTACAGTAGCTCACCGATAGCTCCAAAGATACACAAAGATAATGTTGAAGCCTTCATTAAACTGACTTAACCTTAAATGGAATCCCAGGCTATCAGAACCTATAGAACCGAAGTTAGCAATTGCGTGCGAGGGGCAAAGGGCCGATGACAGCCCAGGCAACAATTCGCGAATCTGCGGCGCAGGCGCAGCGGATCGCCGTCCTCTCAGTGAGCCCAGCGGAGGAAGACCACTTTCACCTGCAGAACATCTTCACGAACCCTCACCGGGACCTTTACCCCGATCTGACGTTCGCGATGACCGCCAAGAGCACAATGGCGGCGGCCAAGAACGCTTTGAAGCAGGGTCCCGTTTCGATTGTGTTGTGCGAACATGACCTGTCGCCCGGGTCCTGGAGAGAGTTGCTGGATTTTGCCGGGGGCCTCCCCGTGCCGCCGCTGGTGATCGTCACCTCGCGCGTCGCCGACGAGCGGATGTGGGCCGAGGTTCTCAACCTGGGAGGCTACGATGTTTTGGCCAAGCCTCTCAACAGCGAAGAAGTGATTCGTACGGTCACCTCCGCCTGGAGCCTGTGGCAGCATCGGCGTCAGGTTCAGGCCGGAAGCGTCCGGAAAGCCGGAGGTAGCGCGGCATGAGGACTATCGTGATTCCGGAAGACGAGTTGAAGCGTCTTGAGGGTCGCTTCGGACCCGATGTGCGTCGTATGGGGCCGTGGAACTCGGATGGAGTCTTCGGCTATTTGAGTATCTCGATCGGCTCGGTGGAGAGCGCTGCCGACGCCGTCGCCCAACCGGGTCTCCAGGAGGCTGTCTCGCGACTGAAGGATTCCCGGGAACCGCTAGCGGCGTTTGCCGATCTGGTGGACGCATTCGGGCTTGACCTGGTTGCCGGCATCAAAACAGCGTACCTGGGGACCGCTATTTCCACGGTGTACCGCCGGCCGGCAGGCTGCTCGAACCCGGCGGCCGAGCGCACCGCTGGCGCTGCCACCGCGGCCTGACCAGGCCCTGCTTTCGGTTTTTGCCCTTACGTGGGCGGTGGACAGTTGCGTCCGCGCCGGACGCCCACAATCGGCTAAGCGCCTTGTCGTCCGCACCGAGACGATGCCGCCGGGGCGGCCGCAGATGCGCCAAAGGCATTTTCCTCAGCGGTGCGCTGGACTGTCGAACTCATGGCCTGAGCCCGCCTCCTGATATTATAGAGGTCGCAATTCAACCGGGAGGTTCCACCCATGGCCGCTGAAGTCAACCGGCGCAACTTTCTGAAGACGGCCGCGCTGGCCGCCGGTCCCGCTCTCATCTCTGCGCGCGGGGCGAATCAAAAGGTCAACATCGGCTGGATCGGAGTCGGGACGCGCGGCTACGCCGGCCTGGAATGGCTGCACACCGCTGCGCCCAATGACGTCGTGATCACCGCTCTCTGCGACACCTACCAGGGCTACATCGCGCGTGCCAAGGATCGCATGAAGACGGTGTGGGGCAACGATCCTGTCACCTACACGGACTATCGCGACCTGCTGGCCGACCGCAACGTCGATGCCGTGTTCATCATGACGCCCGAGCACCTGCATCACGACATGACGATTGCGGCCCTCAAGGCGGGGAAGCACGTTTACATCGAGAAGCCGCTGGCGCACACCATTGAAGAGGGCTTTGAAATTGTGCGCGCCTGGGAACAGTCCGGCAAAGTGGTCCAGGTGGGCACGCAGAACCGCAGTTCGTCGCTTTACAAGAAGGCCAAGGAACTGATCGATCAGGGCATGATCGGCCAGGTACAGTACGTGCGCGCCTTTTGGTATCGCAACTCGCTGCCCAACGACCCGGCATGGCGGTACGTCATCCCGGCCGACGCGACGCCGCAAAATACCGATTGGAATCGTTTCTTGGGAAGCGCGCCGAAGCGAGACTGGAGCCCGGAGCGCTACTTCCAGTGGCGCCTGTATTGGGATTATTCGGGAGGCATATCGACCGACCTGCTGGTGCACCAGACCGACATCGTCAACTTCATGCTCAACAAGACGACGCCCAAGACCTGCGTGGCCTCCGGCGGCATTTATCGCTGGCACGACGACCGCGACGTGCCCGATACGCTAAGCGCCATTTACGAATACGGCGACAACTTTCACATCAACTACAGTTGCTTCTTCGGCAACGACCACTACGGCTACGGCGAGCAGGTCTGCGGCAATGAGGGCACCATCGAGGTTATGAACCGGCAGGACCTGTACTTCAACCCCGAAACCTACCGCGGCAAAGCGCCCGCTGCGATCGCCGGCCGCAAGCCGATTCATCTCAACGGCAGAACTGATTTCGGTGAAGGCGACGGCGCCAATAACCATTTCCGCAACTTCATTCAGTCCGTGCTGGGCAATGAGAAGGTGATCGCGCCGCCCTCGGTGGGCCAGCAGGCGGCGATCTCCGGGCACATGGCCACGCTGGCGTTCCGCAACCAGAAGAAGGTGATCTGGGACGACGCGGCCGGCGCTTACAGCTTCTCCTGACGCATCTCCCCATGGCCGCCGTTGCCGCACCATGCGGCGCGCCGCCGGGCGCGCGCGCCGAGCCTCAGTGGATCATCAGCCGCGGTGTGGACCTCAGCCTGGTGATCGGCAGTGTGGCGGCCGGCTACCTCTACCTTTTCCTGTACGTTGTGATGCACGTGCCGATTTCCCCTCTGTGGTGGTTCTGGTCGGTGGGTTTCGACGGCACGCACATCTTTGCCACCGCCTCGCGCACCTATTTCGATCGCGAAGCGCGCTCCCGCCAGCGGGGATTGTTGTTCGGCAGCCTGATCGTGTTTTTCGCCCTGGGACCGGCGATGGTGTTGGCCGGCCTGCAGGGGTGGCTGTATCTGCTGGTAGGCACCTGGGCTTACTATCACGTGATTCGGCAGCACTACGGCTTCATGGTTCTCTACAAGGTGAAGAACCACGATCTGCGTCCGCTGGACAATTTCCTGGACCGCTGGTTCCTCGGCGTGATGACCGTGTTGCCGCCATTCCACCGGTTCTTCGTGCACCATCCCGAGGAACTGGGTTTGCCCTTCCGCTTGCCGTGGCTGGACACGCCGCTGTGGATCCTGGCCGCGGGCACGGCGGTGGTGTATCTTGGGCGGCAATGGCTGCGTCATCGCGCCGGTGAAGCGCCGGACCTGCCGAAATTCCTGCTGCAGGCGGCGGTGATTCCGCTGCACTGGGTGACGTTTGCGTACATGAGCTGGCAAGCGGCGGTTCCCACCGTCACCATCGTGCACAACCTGCAATACCATGCCATCGTGTGGTTCCATAACCGCAATCGCTACGGAACGCCGGCAAGCGGTGTGCGTTACGGGCGCATTCCCGCCGCGGTGAGCCGCAGCTTGCTCGCCTATGGGGCCATGGCGCTGGCGTTCAGCGCACTGTATCGCATTCCCGGTTTCGCGTTGGGCCAGGCCTCCAACCTGGCATTCGGATTCTTCTGCGGTTTTGGTCTGACGCATTACTATCTGGACAGCCGTATCTGGCGCGTGCGCCACGACGAGGGTCTGCGCCAGGCCCTGGCATTGGGCTAATCCCATTCCGTCAGCCTTAGCTTGCTGACCGATCTGATGCTACAGTGGCTTCGGTGTCAAGACGAGACCTGCTGCTGTTGACCGTGTATGCCTGCGCGCTGGTGTGGCTGGCCGGGCTCCGTCCCTTGTGGCTGGATGAAGTTCTGCAACTGGTTGCATCCACCCAACCGGACCTGCCGGGCTTGTTTCGATGGGTCTCTTACAATCCGGGAGGAGCGCCGCTCGGCTACCTCGCGCAGCGCGTGTTCGTCGAGGCATACGGTCTGGCGCCGCTGGCTGCGCGCGCCGCACCGGCGGTCTTCGGCCTGCTATCGGCCATCACTTTCGCTGGATTCGCACGCGATCTGAAGGCGGGCCCGACCACGATTGCGTTGGCGGCGTTCCTGGTGACGCCGCTGCAACTCCGTTACGCGGTGGAAGGGCGTCCGTATTCGCAGGCGTTGTTCTTTGTGCTGGCGGCTCTGTGGTGTCTGTGGCGGCTGGCGCAAGCGCCGTCCTGGCGGATGGCGGCAGTGTACGGCGCACTGGCGGCGGCGGGATTGTACACGCAGCCGCTGACTGCGGCTCTGCACCTGGGCGCGTTGGTTACGCTTGCGGTCTCCGGCCAGCGCAGGGCAGCACGTTTTGGATTCGCCGCCCTGGCGGCCGCTTGTGTGTTGTTCGCCCCTTGGTATCTCCACTCGCGGGGCGCATGGGCCTTGGGAATCGCGGCCAGCCAGTACCGCTTTTCCATGGCGCCGAAAACGCTCTGGATGCTACTTCGCGAAATATCGGGTGGCGGCTACCTGGCTTCGCTCCCGCTGATCGGCGCGACGGTGCTAGGCTGGCGGCGAGCGGATACGCTCGTCCGGCGATTCCTGCTCGGCGGGGTCATCTCGGGCGTCGTCTGCGCGATTGCCGCAGACGCCGCGTCCGGTTACTTCTTCGCCGTGCGCCAGGTGCTGTTCGTCCTGCCCGCGCTGCTGTTGCTGGCGGCGGCCGGAATGCAAGACTTCCGTCGCGGCTGGCTGCAACCGACTCTGCTGGCGATCTTCCTGATCGCCTCACTGGCCAAGGATGTGCGCTACTTCCGCAGCCCCGGCGAAGACTGGCCGGGCGCGGCGCGGGCCGTGCTGGCGGCCACCAGTCGCGGAGCGTGCGCCATTGTGCCAAGCCCGGAACCGAAGGAGATGTATCAGCTTTTCGAGCCCGGCTTGAGCGGCCGCTTCTGCAACGCAAGGGATACGACCGGACCGGCCGTGGTGGTCCAGGACCGGTACACGCTTGCCTCCAGCCTGGACGAAGTCACCGGAGTGCTGGCCGCGAGGGGATTTCGCGCCGCGGCAGAAACCGACGCTTCCGGGGTGAGGCTTCGCCTCTTCGTTCCGGCAGTCACCGCGCCCTGACGGTCGCGGCTCGGAAAGGACACCGCTTACTTCCACCACACAGCGCAAAAGTGATTCCCGGTGCGACTGACGTAGTGCAGCCGCATTCCTTTCGAAACTGCCTCTGCCTGCCGGATTTGCAGGTCGAATATGGTCATGCCGAGGTAGTAGACCGACTCCGCCTGCGCTTTCTTGAAGATCGCGACGAAACGCGCTCCCTCCTCGGTGTAGTAATCGCTGAGGCGATCCAGGATGAATCCTTCCTGCCGCATTTGCCCAGACTGCAGGCGAAGCTCCGGACCGGTGAGGTTGAGCAGAGCCCTGGCGGGAGCCGCGGACTGGGCCCAGACGGCGTGGAAGCGCGGCCCTTCCCTCGGCCCGAACGAGACCAGGTCGACAATCGTCAGTCCGTCGGAGGAGTGCTGTCGCAGTTTCTCTTCGAGCGCGGCCTTATCGAGCGCGCTGTACGTGTCGTATGAGCCCTGTACCGGCGTCCAGATTGTGGTAAACCGCGGTCCCTTCGGGCCTCTCAGCACACTGACCGATTCAGGCCGGTAGTTCTGCTGTTTGAATGCTGCCAAGCCGAGCTTCCTTTGCTCAATGGTCTCGAGCAAGCTGACCCTGGTCGCTGCCGAAGGCTGGAAGGCGCCGGCCATCGTGACGCTTCCGTCCTCTTCCTGGGCAGCGGCGAAGGTCAGCGGCGAGAATCCCTTGGCGGACAGATAATCCACGCAAGGCTGAAACTTATCGAGTGCGATCGCGGTGAATTCCGCCTTGCAGGCGGGGTCCGGAGGCTGATTCGGCGGCTGAGCAGGTTCCCGAATTGACTGCACGGGCGGCGGGGCCGGCTTCACCGGCGCTCCGGGAACTGGTGTTGCGTTTCCCGGGACTGGGGCAGCGGCGGTCGCCGTGCGAACCTGCCCGGCCGGAGCCGCGACGCTCCCGCCAGCGGATGGCGCAAGGGGTACGGTCGCAGCTGCCAGGAGCGTTTCGATCTGGGTTCGGGCCAGGTCGGCAAAGCGGCCATCCGGATACTTTTTCAAGTACGCTTCAAAAGGCGCCGCACTCTTTGAGCCTTGAATCGCGCTCCAGTATTCCACCTCCGGAAGCGCCGAGCTATTCCGGCTTTCCTTGACGAGGCCGCGGTAAGCAAAGATCAAGCCGACCACCACCCAGACCAGCCAGAATGGTTTTCTCCCGCGCCATCGTCTGCGCCCAAGTACCTCTGGCTGCAAAGGGGGCGCCGGCGACACGGTAGGCGGGGCGGACGGTGCCGGACCGAGCGCCGGCGTGCTCGCGGAGGGCGGGGAAGTCGGCGGTGGCGGAGGTGTGGGCGTGATGGGCGGCAGCACCATCGTCGCGGTCGATGAGACAAGGCCATATTGCGTGGCGGAGCGCAGTGCGGCGACGAATTCCGAGCAACTGTCGTATCGCGCCTCCGGGGCCTTTGACAGCGCCTTGCGAAGGACGCCGTCACCGGCCACGTCGACCGCCGGGTTGACGGATGGCGCCGGCGGCGGATCCTGGTACAGCGTCTTTGTGATCAGCGTTGCCATGCTGTCGGCGTCAAATGGAAGCCGCCCGGTGAGCAGCGTGTAGGCGACCACCGCCAGCGCGAACTGATCGGTGCGTCCGGAGACGGTCTCGCCCTTCAACTGCTCGGGCGCCATGAAATGAGGGGAGCCAACCACGGCAGCGGTCTGCGTCAGGGTACTGCTTTCCATCACCTTGGCAATGCCGAAGTCGGCGATCTTCACCACGCCATCGGGCTGCAGAATAATGTTGCCCGGTTTGATATCGCGGTGTATGATGCCCTTGCCGTGCGCATAGTCCAGGGCGCGGGCGCAGTCGGTAAGAATACTCAGGGATTCGGCGACTGAACGCGGCCCCGGTGCGGCGGCCATCGCGTGATCGAGACTCTGGCCGACGATGTATTCCATCACGATGTAGGTGGTGTCGCCCTGCTCACCCACGTCGTAAACGGCCACGATATTCGGATGCGAGAGCTGCCCGGCCGCTTGCGATTCGCGCAGCAGGCGGGCGCGCCGGGCGAGGGCCTGCTCTTCGGAGCCTTGTCCGGAATTCAAAATTGTTTTGATCGCTACCGTTCGGCCGATGGTGGGATCGAGGGCGCGATACACTACGCCCATGCCGCCGCGTCCGATCTCAGCCACTATCTGGTAGCGGCCAAGATTGCTGGGGGCGCGCGCAGCGGGGTTCGTCCCGGGTCCCATTCTCTCTGACCTCCTGCTGGTAACAAAAACGGAGCGCACGGCGCTGCCGTGTCTGGTTTTCTATTCTCTCAGATCGGGGCAGGCGCGTCAGGAGGAAGAGGCCTCGCCTGCCTCCGGCCCGATTCCCTGGCTGGAACGCTTCGTGAATGTCCGTGCTATCGTGGGACGGCGCATGTCCGAGCTTTGGCTGATCCGCCATGGCGAAACCGAGTGGACGGTCTCCGGCGCCCATACCGGCCGCACCGACATTCCGCTCACGGCAACGGGCCGGCAACAGGCGTCGGCCATCGGCCGGTGGCTGGCGGGCCGGGAGTTCTCGCTCGTCCTGGTAAGTCCGCTGCAACGCGCTCGCGAAACCTGCCGTCTGGCCGGCTACGCCGCGGCGGCCCAAATCGACTCCAGTCTGCGCGAATGGGATTACGGCGAAGATGAGGGACGAACCACCGCCGAAATTCAGCGAGCGGACCCGGGCTGGTCGCTGTGGGACGACGGACCGCACAACGGCGAGACGGTGGAGCAGGTTGGGGCGCGAGCCGACGCCGTGATCGCGCGCGCCGTGTCCGCCCCTGGCGACGTGGCGCTCTTTGCTCATGGCCATCTGCTGCGCATTCTGGCTGCTCGCTGGCTGGGACTGGCGCCCTCCGCCGGCCGCCTTTTCGCACTCTCCACTGCCACCGTGAGCACTCTCGGCTACGAACGCGATACACGCGTGATCACCCGTTGGAACCTGTCTCCGCCAGCGTGACAGGGCGAGTACTTTGCCATACAGCCGATTTCCGCGTATCCTTTTTCCCGCCGCACAGTATAACCTCGCATGACCGTGCTGCAAGATCTTCGTTACGCCGTCCGTACGCTGCGGAAAGTGCCTTTGTTTGCCGTCGTGGCGGTGGTATCGCTGGCGCTGGGGATCGGCGCCAATACCGCGATTTTTAGTCTCGTCAATCAGCTGATGCTAGAGCTTCTGCCGGTCAAGCACCCAGAGCAACTGGTTCTGCTGAAAGCAGAAGGTCATCACTACGGCAGCAACACGGGTGACAATGCCATCTCCTACCCGATGTACATGGACTTCCGCGATCAAAACCGGGTTTTTGGCGGCATGTTCTGCAAATATGGCACGCGGCTCAGCGTCACGACGAACGGCCGAACCGAACTGGTCTCCGCGGAACTAGTCTCTGGCAACTACTTTCCGGTGCTGGGTGTCCGCGCCGCCGCAGGACGGGTCTTCACGGCTTCAGACGACCTGATCCAGGGCAGCCATCCGCTGGTCGTGCTCAGCTATGGCTATTGGGCGACGCGCTTCGGCGCCGATCCAGGAGTGATTGGCAGAAAAGTCGTGGTCGCCGGCTATCCGATGACCATCGTGGGCGTCAGCCAAGCGGGTTTTGATGGGGTTGAGAAGGGCTACTCGCCGCAGATCCGCATCCCGATGATGATGAAACACGAGGTGACCAATGGCCCGTGGTATCCGCTTTATGACCGCCGGGGCCGCTTCGTGCAGGCGTTTGGCCGTCTCAAGCCGGGCGAAACGCTCGAGCAGGCCAAGGCCGGCCTGCAACCGTTGTTCCACCAAGTCCTGAATGGAGAGGTTCGGGAAAAGGAATTTGCCCAGACCACCGACTACACGCGACAGCAGTTTCTGCGCATGTGGATGAACCTGCTTCCGGCGTCCAAGGGCCATTCGTTTCTGCGCGAGCAGTTTTCCAAACCACTGCTGGCGCTGATGGGCATGGTGGGCCTGGTGCTGCTGATCTCGTGTTCCAACCTGGCCAACCTGCTGGTGGCGCGGGCGACGGCGCGGCAGAAGGAAATTGCCGTACGGCTGGCCTTGGGTGCCGGCCGGGGCCGCATTGTCAGGCAGCTACTCTTGGAGAGCGTCCTGCTTTCTCTGGCCGGCGGCGCGGCAGGAGTCCTGCTGGCGCTGTGGATCGACCATGCGCTGCTCGCGTTTCTACCAGCCAGCGTAGCGGCGTTGACTCTTTCCGCCGCGCCCGACTGGCGGGTACTTCTGTTCACTCTCGCGATATCCGTCTCCACCGGGCTTGTTTTTGGCCTCGCGCCTGCCCTGCAGGCCAGCCGGCCGAAACTGGCCTCCACGCTGAAGGACCAGGCTGGCGCGGTAATTGGCGGCGCCGCCGCGACGCTGCGCAAGAGCCTGGTCACGGCGCAGGTGGCGCTATCCCTGCTGCTGCTCATCGGCGCCGGCCTCTTCCTGCAAAGCCTGAACCACCTCAAGGAACTACATCCCGGTTTCCAGGTGGATCATCTGGCCACCTTCGCGGTTGACCCCACCGTCAACGGGTACAAACCCGAGCGCAGCCTCGATTATTACCGCCAGTTGGAAGAGAAGATGCGCGCGTTGCCAGGCGTCAATGCGGAGGGCCTCGCGGTGATGGCTGTGCTCGACGGCGACGAGTGGGACAGCTCCATCGCCGTCGAAGGATACACCACCAAGCAGGGCGAGTGGGTGGACCCGCACATGCAATTCGTCTCGCCGGGCTTCTTCGATGCAATGCACATTCCCATCCTGCTGGGCCGCGGCTTCGACCTGCGGGACGACAAAGGCGCGCCCAAGACGGGCATCGTCAATGAGAGGTTCGCCCGGAGATACTTCGGCACCGCGAGTCCCATTGGCCGTCATGTCGGCATGGGCGGGAATCCAGGCACCAAGCTCGACATCGAAATCGTGGGCGTGGTGCGGGACACGAAGTATGAAAGCATGCGGGAAGAGGTGCCTTACGAGCTATACAGGCCCTATCGCCAGGTCGAGTTCGTGGAGGGCATGAACGCCTATGTGCGGACGGCGAGCGACCCGGTTAGTTTCTTCCCTGCATTGCGCCAATCTGCGCAAAGCGTGGATACCAGTGTTCCGGTGTTCGGCATGCGCACGCTGGAACAACAGGTGGACCTCTCGCTTGTGACGGAACGGATGCTGGCGACGCTTTCGAGCGCGTTCGGCTTGTTGGCCACCCTGCTGGCAGCGCTTGGCTTGTACGGCGTAATGGCATACATGGTGGAGCGGCGCACGCGTGAAATCGGCATCCGGATGGCGTTGGGCGCGGCGGGCGGCAATGTGGTCTGGCTGGTGATGCGCGAAGTGCTGGCCCTTTCGGCGGCGGGACTCGCGATCGGCTTGTTGGGCGCGTGGGGTCTGACACGGCTGGTTGAGGCACAACTTTTCGGCATCCACGCCGGCGATGTCACGACCATGATTCTGGCTTGTGCCGCGATCGCCGCCGTCGCAGGCCTGGCTGGCTACGTGCCGGCGCGCCGCGCCACCGCAATCGATCCGATGCGCGCATTGCGCTTCGAGTAAGAGCCTGGCAAGCTTTTCGCGTACCCTCGCGCTGCTATACTGGAGCTTCAAGTCCACTTCCCAAGGAGTTTCATGATTTCTGCAACACAATTGCGCCCGGGCATGGTGATCAAGTTCAACAACGAACTTTATTCCATTTTCAGCGTCAACCACCGGACGCCCGGCAACCTGCGCGGGTTCGTGCAGGTCAGGATGCGCAGCCTGCGCTCCGGCTCGATGACCGAGCACCGCTTCTCTTCGGAAGACAAGGTCGAGAAGGCCGTCATGGATGAGCAGCAAATGGAGTACCTGTACGACGACGGCGAGTATTTCTACTTCATGAACACCGAGAGCTTCGAGCAGATGCACCTGATGAAGGACCTGCTCGGGGACGCCGTGCACTATCTGATTCCGCAGCTGAAGGTCAGCGTGGAGTTCTATGAAGGCAAAGCCATCAGCGTGGAACTGCCGGCCACGGTGGACCTGACCGTGGTGGAAACCGAGCCTGGGATCAAGGGCGCCTCCGTCTCGAATGTCACGAAACCCGCCAAACTGGAGACGGGCCTGGTGGTGCAGGTTCCGCCGTTCATCACCGAAGGCGAGAAGATCCGCGTCAACACAGCAGAAGGCACCTACCAGGAACGCGCCTAGGGGGCGAACCGGGTACAGGCAAAGCGAGTACACGGGGCAAACCGGGTACAGGCACGAAGTTTCGCAGAGGCAGCGAAATTCGAGCCAGTCCCCGGTTTGCACTGGTTTGCTGCCCCTCAATCGCAACGCAGTGCTTGCACCGGGTCGAGCCTGGATGCGCGGCGCGCAGGCATGAAACTCGCCAGCACGGCGACGGCGGCGAGCAGGCCGCCCGCGGCCGCCAGCGTCGGAACGTCGTACGGCTTCAGGTTGAACAGCAGCGTTTCGGCTGCCTGCCCCGCGAGCAACGCCAGCAGCGTGCCGGCGATGACGCCGGCCGCCACCATCCACGCGGCTTCGCGCATCACCATGCCGACCACCTGGCCGCGCCCTGCGCCAAGCGCGATGCGGATCCCGATTTCATTACGGCGCCGCTCCGCCATATACGAGACGACGCCGTAGAGCCCGGCCATGGCCAGCAGCGCCGCCAGCAGGCCGAAGAATCCCGACAGAGTCGCCATGAGGCGATCGCGGATGAGGCCGTCGCGGATCAGCGCCTGGAAGGAGCTCAGTTGCGTAGCCATTTCCGGATGCTTTTCCGCCAGCCGGCGCTTCACGCGGCCTGCGATCACATCGGGCGGCAGGTTCGAATGAATCAGGATCGCAGTCCAGGGCCGATGGTCGGGATACTGGTAGGCGGGCGCGAACGCCATGGGCGGCGTGCCGCAGCGCAAGCACGCGTACTTGGTATCCGGAATCACGCCGACGATGGTGTAAGCGGTCGATGGATAATCCGGCTCCGTAACGGTCTGCATCGCCATTCCAATGGGATTGATTCCGCTGGTATACTGGCGGACGAACGTCTCATTGACCACGGCCACGTGGGCGGAGTCCGCCGTGTCGCTGGGCCTGAGGTCGCGGCCGCGAAGGAGCGGGATGCCCATCGTGCGGAAGTATTCGGGGCCGACCCAGGTGAACTTAGAGGGACCCTGAGCCGAACCGAGGTGAATCCCGAGGGTCCAACTGCCTCCTACCAGCGGTGGGTTGGTTGTCGTTGCGGCGCTCAGGACTCCCGGCACGGCGCGTACCTCGTCAGTCAGCTGCTGCTCGAACTGGAGGTAGCCCTCGCGCGGAATGTTGGATTGCTGAAATCCGATGAACGCCGCGGTGACTCCCTCCTCGCGCATGCCGGGATTGAAGGTCATCAGGTTGTGGAAGCTGCGCACGAAGAGCAGAGCGCCGACTAACAAGACGAGCGAAACCGCGATCTGCGTGACTACCAGCGAACGTTGCAGCGAAAAGTGGTCACGGCTGGCCGTCATCCCCCTGCCACCGGCGCGCAGCGCGTGCAAGGGCTGCAGGCCGGCAGCACGCAGCGCTGGAATGGCGCCGAATACCAGGCAGGTGAGCGCGGTGATGGCAGCCGCGAACGCCAGCACGCGCCAATCGATTGTCATCGGCAGCAAAATGGCATTGCTCTCGGTCGAGAGCGACCACACCAGAGCACGGCTGACCAGCTGCGAAATGCCGATTCCCGCCGCGGCGCCAGCCACGGCCAATAGCGAGCTTTCGGCGAACAACTGGCCGAGCAGGCGGCCGCGCGACGCACCCAGCGCCAGGCGTACGCCGAACTCCCGCTCTCGCGCGCTGGCACGCGCCAGGATCAGGTTCGCAAGGTTAGCGCAGGCGATCAGTAATACGAGACCCGTGATGCCCAACAGCAACCAGAGTGACGAGTTGTACTCTTCGCGCAGGGAGCTGACGCCGGCGCCGGCCGGATATGCCGCCAATCGAAAACGCCGGTACCGGGCAACCGTGTCCGCGTTATAACCGGTGATTTCCGTGGCGGCCATGATTCCAGGACTGAGCGCTGCCAGCTCGGCGGAGGCGACGGTCAACGATGTCCCCGGCCGCAGCCGTCCCATCACCGTCACGTCGAAGATGTTGCGCGCCAATTCCTTCGGCTCGCAAAACGGCAGGACGATGTCGAAGCGATCGCCAACCACCAACCCCAGGAAGCTGGGCGGCGTCACCCCGGTGATCTGCATGAGCTGGCCATCGATCAGAAGTTTGGTGCTGGAGTCGATCTTGCGCCCACCCATCCTGGTTTGCCAATACTTGTAACTGACCACGGCGGTCGTCCCCGGACATGCGTGCTCGTCCTCCGGCGTGGTGAGCCGTCCGCGCCACGCCTCCACGCCCAGCACCTGGAAGAGGTTCCCGGTTACATAGAAACCGACCACGGGTTCGAGCTGGCTGCCCGAGCCCACGGCATCGCCGCCCACCCCCCATGCGAATATCCCCGAGAACGCCTTCTGCCGCTGGCGCAGTTCCTCCCACATGGGCCGGGTCAGGTCGCCGTACTGGTTGTTCATGCCCATCCCCGTGTTGCCGCCCACGATCTGGACCTGCGCCAGTTCCTGCGGGTTCTTGACCGGCAGGGAGCGCAGCCGGACGGCGTCGAGCAACTGGAAGATTGCGGTATTGGCGCCGATGCCAAGCGCCAGCGAAGCGATCGCGACCGCCGAAAAAACCGGATTCATGCGCAGCAGGCGGGCGCCGTGCCGCAGGTCCTGCCAAAGCCTCTCGATCCACGCAAATGTCTGCATGTCGTGACGGGTCTCCCTGAGGGAAGTGGTGTTGCCGAACTGGCGGCGGGCCTCGTTCCTCGCCGCTTCGGGCGTCATGCCCCGACGAATGAGCCGCTCCGCCAGCAGGGCGATATGAGTGCGCGTTTCCTCCTCAAAATCGCGTTCCGCCCGCGAACCCCCGAAGAAATGGCGCAACTTGGCGGCGATGGCGCGTAACGGGCTCATGGCCGGCTACCTCCGCACCTGCAACAGGCGGCCGATCACGCCCGCCATGCGTTCCCACTCCAGAGTTTCCTGCGCGAGCTGCTTCCGGCCGCTGGACGATATCGAGTAAAAGCGAGCGCGCCGGTTGTTCTCGGACGCACCCCATTCCGATTTGATCCAGCCCTGCTGTTCCAGGCGCAGCAATGCCGTGTAGACGGTGCCCTCGTTCAACTGGAGCACCGATTTGCTGATCTGCTCGATGCGGCGGGCGATGCCGTAGCCATGCAGCGGGCCGAGCGCATCGAGCGTCTTCAGCACCATCAGGTCGAGCGTGCCTTGCAGGATATCGGCCTTTTTCGGTGTTCTGTTCTCTTCTTTGGACATTCCAGAGGAAGAATAGCATGACCCCTTTGGAATGTCCAGAGGTAGGGCGGGCGATCGGTTTGTGCCGCCTGGCAGGGGGCGGTTTTTCGAGCCGGCATGACCGGGTGAAAAACAGATTCAACAAAAGCAGCGGCGGGTAGCGCGGGCCGGGCATGCCCGGCCCCTACGGGAGGTGGCACGGGAGGCCGATGGGCGACAGACCACAAAAGCCGATGGTCTGTCCTACTTATCTGATCGCGATGAGCGCGGCGAGCAGGGCGGGCTCTTCCTCGGGGAGCACGGTGCGCAGGTCGAGGAGCAGGCGGTCTCTTTCGATGCGGGCCACAACGGGCGGATCGGCGGCGCGCAATTGGCGCTCGGCCGCGGCGGTGTCGGGGCGCTCGATCGCGATCAGGAAAGTCGGAATGCACTGCTCTGGTGTGGCGCCACCGCCGATGACGGAAGCGCCGGGTACGATCTCCGTTCGCAGTCCGGGGACCCGCGCCACTAAGGCCTCGGCGCGCGCGCGGATGGCGGCGGCGGGCTGGCGGATCATGGCCAGCGCGGGTATCTCGTCCCAGCGTTCCAGCAGCAGCAGGCGCAGCGTGGTTTCCAAGGCCTGGTAAATCAACTTGTCCAGGCGCAGTGCGCGGAACAGCGGGTTGCGGCGGAGGCGCGCGACGAACTCCGGCTTTCCGGCCAGAATCCCCGCCTGCGGGCCGCCCAGCAATTTGTCGCCGCTAAAAGACACCAGGTCCACGCTGGCTTCGAGACTGGCGGAAACGAGCGGCTCGTCAATTCCGAACGGCCGGAGATCGACAAGGCACCCGCTGCCCAGGTCTTCGAAAACCGGGAGCCCCGTCTCGCGGCCCAGCGCCACCAGTTCGCTCAACTCGGGCCGCTCGGTGAACCCCTGGATGCGAAAGTTGCTGGGATGAACGCGCAGCAAGAGGCGGGTGTGTTCGTCGATGGCTTCCCGGTAGTCTTCGATGCGCGTCCGGTTGGTGGTGCCGACTTCGCGCAGCGCGACGCCGGAGCGGGCCATGATCTCAGGAATGCGAAAGCCATCGCCGATTTCGATCAACTCGCCGCGGGAAACCACCACCTCGCCGCCGGCCGCGAGTTCATTGAGAGCCAGCAGCAGCGCCGCGGCATTGTTGTTGACCACGATGGCCGGCGCGTTCAACAGGCGCTCCAGCAGCCGGCCGGCGTGGTCGTCGCGTTTTCCGCGCTTGCCGGTCGCCAGATCATATTCCAGATTGGAATAACCGGCGAGGACCGGAAACGAGGCCAGAGGCGCGCGCCCCAGGTTGGTGTGGATCACGACGCCGGTAGCATTGATCACGCGGCGCAGAGTTGGGTGGGTGATCGCATCGAGCGCGGCTCGCACACGGAGGGCCACGGGCGGGCCGCCTTCGCGGCCGGCGATCATGTCGGCGCGCGTCTCCTCGATGGCGCGCCGGATCTCGGAAACGATCAGTGCCCGCGGGAAGCGCCCAGCCTCGGGCGCCAGGTTGGCCAGCACTTCGTTCACCGGGGGCAGGTCACGCAGGTTTCCAGTATCCGCCACGAATCTGATGGTACGCGCTTGTGCAAAAGCGGCGCAACCGATTACACTGGATAGATCGGGGCGTGGCTCAGCCTGGCTAGAGCGCCTGGTTCGGGACCAGGAGGTCGGTGGTTCGAATCCACTCGCCCCGACCATCTATCCCCTTATTCTTCTTGCATTCCTGGAACAAGCGTTCTTAGCTGATGCTCTGGTGGCCGGCAAAAGCGCATCAGCTTACTGCTTTGTGCCTGAACTTCCGGATGCCGATGTTCATCAGGGCCGTATCGATAAACGCCAGCGCGACAGCCGAGATCCACCCATCGATGTGCGGCACCTGCGGCGACATCACTCCTCGCAAGCCTTCCGTCGCGTAAACCAACGGGTTCGCCAGTACCGCATATTGCAATTCGGGGAACATACGGAGCAAGGCCCACGGATAGTACACGCAGCCGAACATTAACATCGGCATGAGGATCAGGCTGAACATGAGGCCGATATGGGTCTGCGGAACGCTGCAACCCAGGGCCAGGCCCCCGGAGGCGGCCATCAAAGCCACCAGCAGGAAGAAACCAGCAAACGCAAACGGATGTGCAAAGCTGATGTTCACGCCCGAACCCATGGTCAGCCATGCGGCCGGGATCACCACCAGCCCGGCTGCCAGCGCCAGGATCATGCCTGCGAGGATCTTCTCCACTCCTATCCAGCCGTTCTCAATCGGCGAGAGCAGCCGGTCCTCGATTTCGCGGCTGAACTGAAACTCGCCGATCAGCGGCATCGCAACCGCCTGGATGCCCGTAATCACGATGCTGGTGGCGATCACGCCAGGCAGCAGCACACTCTTGAACTGAGCTCGCATGAAGCCGCCCGTCGTCAGCACGCGTCCGAAGACGAAGCAAAACAGCAGCGGCTGGAGCATGACTTGCACCAACAGCGTGATCGCGTTGCGGCGGGCAACGCGGCGATCACGCGCCAGTAATGCGTAAAAGGTTCTCCAATTCACTCGCGCAGGCTCCTTCCAGTGTGGTGCAGAAACAGGTTTTCGAGACTCGG
>CAZZHN010000001.1:0-90029 GCA_964654065.1 uncultured Solibacteraceae bacterium | reverse complement strand
TCGCCAACGATATCGCCAAGTACTTCGCGATTCTGCCCGCCATGTTCATGGTGACCTATCCGGAAATGGCGAAGCTGAACATTATGGGGCTGCACACGCCGCAGAGCGCTGTGCTGGCGGCGGTGATCTTCAACGCGTTGATCATCATGGTGCTGATTCCCCTGGCGCTGCGCGGCGTCAAATACCGCCCGATGAGCGCGGCCTCTCTGCTGCGGCGCAATCTTCTGGTCTACGGCGTGGGTGGAGTGATCGCGCCATTTCCCGGCATCTGGCTGGTGGACCGTCTGCTCGGCCTGCTGCACCTGGCATAAAGGAGACTCGACATGAAACAGCTGATGATTGCAGTCAAAGCGACGATCCTGCTGACGGTGGTGACCGGCGTTCTTTATCCGCTAGCGGTGACCGGCCTGGCGCAGATTCTCTTTCCCCACCAGGCAAACGGAAGCCTGGTAGCCGCAAACGGCAAGACAGTGGGATCGCACCTGATCGGCCAGACTTTCACCAAGCCGGAGTATTTTCACGGACGCCCTTCGGCCGCGGGCAACGGGTATGACGGTTTGTCTTCCGGCGGCAGCAATTACGGGCCGACCAATCAGAAGCTGGTTGACCGCGTCAGTGCCGACGTAAAGGCGTTTCGCGCCGAGAACCCCAGTTACACGGGTCCCGTACCTGCGGATTTAGTCACCGCCTCCGGGAGCGGTCTGGATCCGCACATCAGCCCGGCGTCGGCCGACGTGCAGGTGGCTCGGGTAGCGGCGGCGCGCGGCATGAGCGCGGATGCAGTTCGGCAGCTGGTGGCCGCGCATACAGAAGGCCGCCAGTATGGACTCTTCGGCGAGCCGCGTGTGAACGTGCTGGAGCTGAACCTGGCGTTGGACCGGACGGCGCCGCGAAAATAGGTGGGACCTGGTTCAGCCTCGCAACGCCCGATTCATACGGGCCATCGCAGCTCAAAGAACCGGGGCGAAGACCCGGCGCTACGCAGGAGCGCCGCGCTGTAACGCCGGCGGTCTTGCCGTCCTTGCTCTCCTTCGCCGGTAACTGAGCGGTATCATTAACCCCATGACGGCACGTGGATTTCGTTACTGCACGCCAGTGCTGCTGGTTGCGGCCGCATTACTCGCCCGTCCGCTCGCGCTGACCGCGCAAAGCCACATCACCTGGAGCGACGACGAAAAACCGATCGTACAGAAGCTCCACGGGCTGCGCAGCCTGAGCGACCGAGAGCGCCCGAAGGCGACTCTGCAGCTCGCGCTCGAGATTCGGCAACTGCCGGCGTCCCCGCACAAGGAGATCCTGGCGGATCAGCTTGCCAACCTGGCGACGGAAGGCGATCCCGGCCACGACACTTTGCAGGAAGTGGCGGGGACATTGGCACAAGGGTTGAAGGAACAGCCACCCCCGACGGAAGAAGGAAAGCCGAATAGCGCTTTTGTGACCCTGGCGCAGCTAGTGCGATACGAGCATGTGCAGGTTTCGTCAGATAACCCGCAGTTCGCGGCTGCCATGAGCAAGCTTGAGGCCGACGACCAAGCTCGCCAGAGTGCGAACTTCACCCTCACGGATTTAACGGGCAAGAGCTGGACCTTGCGCGATCTGCGTGGCAAGGTGGTGCTGGTGAATTTCTGGGCCACCTGGTGCCCGCCATGCCGTAAGGAGATGCCGGATCTGGAGGCGCTCGGCAAGCGGTTCGGGCCGCAAGGATTGGTGATTCTGGCGATCTCAGACGAAGACGCCACCAAGGTCAAGCCGTTTATCGCCGAGCACCAGATCAGCTATCCAATCCTGCTCGATCCGGGCCGGAAAGTGAACGACACGTTCCGCGTGGAAGGCATTCCCAAGAGCTTCGTGTATGACCGCGAGGGCAAGTTGGTGGCGCAGGCGATCGATATGCGGACCGAGCGCCAGTTCCTGGCCATGCTGGCGCAAGCACGCATCGACTAGGGCCGCCAGCCAATCTAAAGCCGCAGAGGAACGCAGATCAACATAGACGGAAAACGAAGCCCCAAGTTTGTTTTCTTGGTCTGCATTGATCTGTGTGCATCACTGGCGGGTGCTCTTCCCGTGCCTCACGCGCCGATATTCTCGAAATCCGCCGCTTCGCCGGCTTTGGCGACGGTGATGGTAGGTGCGATCGTGCGCACCAGGCCGGCCAGCACCGAGCCCGCTCCCACCTCGAAAGCGCGCTCCACGCCGCTCGCGGCCAGCAGGCGCACGCTTTCCACCCACCGCACGGGGTTCGGCACCTGTTGGTAGAGGCCCTCGCGAGCTTCGGCGCCGCTGCGGATTTCGCGCGCCTGCCAGTTGTTGACCAGCGGGCACGCCAGGTCGGCGAATGTGGTCGCATTAAGATTGGTCCGCAGCCGCTCCTGCGCCGGCTTCATGAGAGCGCAGTGGAACGGCGCACTCACCTGCAGTGGAATCACACGGCGGGCGCCAGCAGTTTTGGCGAGCGCCATGGCGCGCTCGACGGCGCCGGCGTGCCCGGCAATGACCACCTGGTCCGGCGAGTTGAAATTCGCTGCGCTGACCACCTCGCCCTGCGCGGCTTCAGCGAGGATCGCATCGAGCTTGCCTTCCGGCAGTTTGAGGATGGCGGCCATGGCGCCCACGCCCGGCGGAACGGCCTCCTGCATGTAGCGGCCGCGGTGGCGCACCAGGCGGACGGCGTCGCCGAATTGCAGGCTTTGCGTCGCCACCAGCGCCGCATATTCGCCCAGGCTGTGGCCAGCCACGAAATCCGGGGCCACGCCGCGCTCGCGCAGCACGGCGCACGCGGCCGCCGATACTGTGAGCAACGCGGGCTGCTGGTTTTCGGTGAGCTTGAGCTGATCGTCCGGGCCTTCAAAGCAGAGCCGTGAAAGAGCGAAGCCGAGCGCATCGTCGGCTTCTTCGAATGTGCGGCGCGCCACAGGAAACTGGTCGGCGAGCGACTTGCCCATGCCGGCGTATTGGGATCCCTGGCCAGGGAAGAGGAAGGCGGTTTTCGGTGTCAAGACGGGATTATAACTGGCTGCGAGGGGCGCAGGCTCCGCCGCCGGCCTTGGGTCTGACCATCTGTGCTTACACTTCCTCGCTGTCGGCTTCCGGCAGCACATCGCGCGGACCGGCCATCCACGCCGACAAAGTCGGCAGCAGGAAAATGCTCGTTTCGGGCGGGTGGCACGTCATATCGCCCGGGAAGCGGCTCGCTCCAGAGATTCTGCCGGACGTCAACAACATGGCGCTCCGGGAAAGTGGAGATGGGTGGAATTACTCCAAAATCTGCCCGTTCAGACCCGATATCGGTTGCCCGTCGCCGTCAGCCCTGGCAATGCGCTTTAGCAGGTTTGCAAGGAAGCTAATTCGACCATCCAACACTGTCGATCGCAACGAGAGCTCCGGCCAAACACAGAACGATCCCGAATGCACGGACTAAACGCAAGAGCCACGGGCGCCTCTCAGGAGCCAACCTCGCAAGACGTTGCGCCCAGATTTTGGCGGCTTGGGTCGGCGAAACGGCCACGAAGACTCCGAGTGCCACCGCAATCGCGCTCAGATACAGTTGGGGAGCCGTCGTCATGCGCTGCAACTTCGTACTCTAGACCTCGTCACTTTCGGCTTCCGGGAGCACATCATTGCTACCGGCCATCCACGCGTATAGAGTCGGCAGCAGGAAAATGCTCATTGCCAGATCGGAGATCAATCCGCCGACGATCACAATCGCGAAAGGCCGCTGGGAGGCTGAGCCGATGCCGTGCGACCCGGCGGCCGGCAACAGGCCGAGGGTCGCGACCAGCATGGTCATCATGATGGGGCGAAGCCTCAAAACGGCCCCCTCGACGGCCGAATCTTCGATGGTGTGCCCGCGCGCCCGCAGTTGATTGATGTACTCCAGCATGATCACGCCGGTTTGCACGGAAACGCCGAACAGCGCCAGAAACCCCACCCCTGAGGAGACGCTGAAATTGGTGTGCGTCACCACCAGCGCGAGGAGGCCGCCGATGCGCGCCAGCATCACGTTGACCAAAATCAAAATCGCCCATTTGAACGAGCGAAACATGCTGTAGAGGATCACGAAGATCAGCAGGATGGTAAGCGGAACGATGAACAGCAGGCGGGCTTCCGCTCGCTTCTCACTTTCATACTCTCCCTCCCAGTCGATGTGATAGCCGCGCGGCAACTGCACCGTGCTGGCGACATTCCTGATTGCTTCGCCAACCGCGCCGCCCAGGTCGCGGCCGCGCACGCTGTACTTGATCGCGACGTACCGCTGGTTTCCTTCGCGGTAGATCTCGGAACCCTCGTCCAGTTCTTCGACCTTGCAGAGTTGCGCCAGCGATACTCGTTCGCCTGTGGGAGCCAGCAGGCGAATGTTTTCGATCGCTTCCTTGGTGCTTCGGAACTGTGGGAGATAACGGAGCACCAGGTCATACCGGGCCTCGCCCTGCAGCACCTGCGTGAGGGCATTCCCACCCGCGGCGGTTTGAATGGCATCCTGAACGTCGGCGACATTGATCTGGTGGCGTGCCGCCTGCTGGCGATCTACCTCGAAATTGTCGTTCGGCTGACCCAGGACGTGAAATACTCCCAGGTCCTCAATCCCCTTGACTCGCCCCATGACCCTGGCGACCTGGTCGGCCTTGTCTTCGAGAACTTTCAATTCGTCGCCGTACACCTTCGTGGCAAGCTGTCCTTTGACTCCGCTCACCGCTTCCTCCATGTTGTCCGCGATCGGTTGAGAGACCCCCCAGACCACGCCCGGGATCTTCGAAAGCTCGCGGTTCATGGCGGCAATCACCTCTTCCTTGTTTTCGTGGAAGGCGGACCGCCATTGTTCTTTGGGCTTCAGGTCCACGAAGTACTCGGTGTTGAAGAAGCCTGTGGTGTCGGTGCCGTCATCCGGGCGCCCTGTCTGGCTGGTGCACTGGGTGACCTCGGGCCAGGAGCAAAGCAGGAGCCGCGCCTGATTCGACAGCCGGATGCCCTCCGTCGGGCCAGTGCTGGGAGCAAGCGTGCCGCGAACCCATAGCGCGCCCTCGTCCAGGTGCGGAAGAAACTCGGAGCCGATCGCGCCGCCAATCGTGAGATAAATCGCAAGGCCCAGGCTGGCGACTCCACCCGCGACGGTGAGGAAACGCATCCGGATGGCCCATCTGAGGGCATGCCGGTACAATCCGGTCAGCCAGGACATCACCGGGTTGTGCCACTCGCGCGCTCCCTGGGGGAAGAAAAGGCTGGACAGGGCGGGCGCGATCAGCAGCGAAAAAATGATGGCGCCCAGCAGAGCGAACGCCACGGTCCAGGCCATCGGTTTGAACAGCCGGCCCTCCACGCGCTGCAGGGTGAAGATGGGCAGGTAAGCACTGATGATGATGGCGACAGCATAGAACACTGGCCGCTGGACCTCGTGCGCGGCGTCGGAGATCTTTTGCTTCGGCGTTCGGTTGACTTGCTCGCGGCGGCCGAGATGGCGCACGATATTTTCAACCATAACCACGGCGCCATCCACCACCATTCCGAAGTCGAGCGCGCCTAGTGACAGCAAATTCGCCGGGATGCCCTTCAAGTTCAGGCACGTCGCCGCGAACAACAGGGAAAACGGGATGGTCAACGCTACGATGATGGCTCCGCGAACATTCCCGAGAAACAGAAAGAGGACAATCACCACCAGCACGATGCCCTCGAACAGGTTGTGCAGAACGGTGTGCGTGGTGTAGTGCACCAGGTCGCTGCGGTCGATGAGCGGCATCACTTTCACGCCTTTGGGGAGAATGGTGTTGTTGAGCTCCTCCACCTTGGCGTGAATCCCCTGGAGCGCCGTATCCGCGTCCGCGCCTTTGCGCAGTAGAGCAATCCCGGACACGACGTCGTCGTTATCGATGACCTTTCCATCCTCATGCCGGATTGCCCGCGCGAACTGACCCAGCCGGATCTTCGGACCCTGCGAGACCACGGCGATGTCCCGAACGCGCACCGGAGTGCCGTTCTTAGCCGTGATCACCGTGTTCTCGATGTCGTGTACGTCCCGCACCAGGCCCACTTCCCGGATATTGATCTGCTGCAAGCCGGCCTCAACAAAGCTGCCGCCCGCATTGGCGTTGTTGTTGGTGAGCTGTTGCTCCACCTGCGCAATGCTCAGCCCGTACGAGATGAGCTTATCGGGGTCCAAACGCACCTGATATTCGCGCGTCGGGCCTCCGAAGCTGGCCACATCGACGATGTTGGGAACGGCTTTGAGGTTCTTTTCCACCACCCAGTCTTCAATCGACTTCAACTCCATCACGTCAAACGCCGGGTTCGTGCTGTGCAGCGTGAAAAAATAGATCTGGCCGGCCGGGCTCCAGTCGGTCTGCATTTGCGGCGACACGCCCGGCGGAAGAGTCACCTGCGTGAGCCGCTCCAGGGCCCGCTCACGGTCCCGGAAATTCTCTTCCTCGTCGTCGAAAATCAGCTTGATGTCGGAGAGGCCGAACAGCGAGAACGACCGCAGATGGGTTACGTGCGGAATGCCGTTCATCACAATCTCCAGCGGGATGGTGACCTGCTGCTCCATCTGCTCGGCGGAGATTCCCGGCCACTGCGCGACGATCTCAACGTAATTGTCAGCTACGTCGGGGTATGCTTCGACCGGCAGCTGGTGAAACGAGATCGCGCCCCATCCGAACAGCAGAAGCGCCGCGGCCAGCACCAGAAAGCGGCTCTCAAGCGCGAAGTCGACGAGCCGGTGAATCATTTACTGCTCCACCGTGTTCTGGAAGACAAGAGCATTGGCGACCACCCGGTCGCCCGCTTTGATCCCGCTTGCGACCTCCTGCATGTTGTCCGGCAGCATGCCGCCGGCAGCGACCTCCTGGCGCCGGAAGCGGCCATTTCCCAGCGGTGCGTAGACCCATTCCCGGTCATGCAGGTGCAGAATCGCGGTGGCAGGCACTGCTGCGTGCTTCTCGATTGTTTGTCCGTGAAACGTCGCCGTGACGAACATCCCGAGGCGCATCAGGCCTGGATTATCCACTTCGAGCCGGACCTTGGCGGTGCGAATGTTCGGGTCGATGATCGGCAGGATGTTGCCGATCCGGCCTCTCAGGACGCGGTTCGGATACGCCACCAGGTGTATGTCCGCGTATTCGCCCATGTGAACCTGCGCCATGTTGTTTTCCCACACATCGCAGATAACCCACACTTTCGACAGGTCGGAAATGGTGAACGGGTTCGGCGTCGAGTAAGACTGCACGGCCGATTGGTTGGTGATCTGCTGATCGGTAATCGTGCCCGTCACTGGGGCGAATACGTCGACGATGCCCGTAGGGCGGTTCGGGTCGACCCCGAGCAAGGCCAGTTGTTCCTTCGCCGTCTCGAGAACCACAAGGTTGTCGTCCTCGGCATTCTGAGCGATTTCCTGTGCGCTCTTGGGAATCGCCCCGTGATCCAACAGCGTGTTGGACCGGTCGAGTTGAATCTTTGTCAATTCCTCGTTCTTGACGGCCTGGCGGTAGTTGGAGAACGCGCCCGCAATATCCGAACTTCGCACTTTGAACAGAAGCTGGCCCTTTTTGACTTCGTCGCCAAGGCGCGCGTCGATTTCAACGATTCTGCCGGTAGCGAGCGACGGCACAGGCACCTGCCGCGAAACGTCCGGACTCACCACTCCGGTCACATTCAGCTCCGGCGCGGCAATGTGCTCGCCAGCTGTCGCCAGCGGAAACTCCTCCGGGTGATCCACTTTGAAACTGTTGGCGTCCAGGTCGGGTTCGACCGTGCCGGCGACAGGAGCCGTGCCCGCCGCCGCAGTCTCCTGGGCCGTCACCTTCCTTTCGCACCCTGCGAGGAGAAGGCTCAAGCTCAGACATAGAGCTGCTTCCATGGACAAGAAGTGATTCATTGCAGAACCTCCCGGCCCGCGGCCATGTTCATTTGGGCGGCCGCGGCTAAATAGGAACCAATCAGATTCAGATAAGCCAGGCGAGTATCGCGATAGGATTTCTCCGCATCCAGGTAATCCAGCAACGATGCGCCGCCATTCTTATACGAAAATGACACCCTGTCCCTGGTATCACTGGCCAGCTTCAGGTATTTGGCCTTGTACGGCCGCAGAAGATTCAGGTTTTGGACGAGCGTCCAATAGGCCGAGTCGACGTCGTTCAGCACTTGGGCTTCTGCCGCATCGCGCAAACGCGCATTGCGGCCGATGTCAATCTGCGTGCGCGCTTTCTCGCCCTGATTGCGGTCGAAGATACGCAAGGGAATGCTGACACTTGCGCCCAGCGTATTGTTGTCATACGGGTTGTTGAACGAAGGGTTGTGGGTCCACCACAGGCTGAACGTCGGATCGGTCGAACCGTTGGCGACCGCTAGCCGGTGCGTAGTCCTGGCCAACTCCACGTTCTGCACTGCTTCCTTCAGGTCCGGCCGCGCTTCCATGGCGATGCTGCGGAATTCCTCCAGCGGTTTCAACTGATCGGTAAAATCGAAGCTTCCGGAGATGTCGAACTGCTCAATCGGCGTCCGCTCGTTGATGAGCATCAGAAGCTGGATCTTGGCCGTCCGGAGACTCACCACCGCGTTTTCGAAATCGGATTCAAACTGAACGCGCTGGAGTTCCAGTCGATCCAGGTCCACCTGGGCCATGTCCCCGGCCTTGAATCGCGTGCGGTTTACATCCAACTCCCGATCCCAGTAGTCCAGGTTCTGCTGTGCGTTCTGCATCACAGCGTTCGATTGCAAGACTTGTACGAACGCGCTTCGCAGGTTAAACACGAGGCCTCGTTCCTGATCCAGATAGGCCGATTCCGCGACCGCCGTGGATTCCTTGGCCTGGTCGCGCCGCAACTCGCGCTTGTGCTGCCTTTCGTGCAAGTAGCTGATGTTGGGTGAGAACTGAGTGCCGGCAAACGGCCGCCACACTCCTTCATACCGGGAGATTTGAGTGCCGTCCGTGGAGAAAGCGAAGTCCGGGTTCGGGCGCAGGTAAGCCGTGGTCTCGGCCGCTCGGGACTCGTCGATGTTGAGCTGCGTCGCCTTCAAGGTCGGGTTTGCGGCTTCGAACTTATCTTTGACCTGCTGCCAGCTCAGCGGCGTTTGGGCCGTGGCCACCACCGGCAGGAATCCTACCGCAATTACGCTGCTGAGCGGCATCTTCATAGGGATGGAGCGCACCGCGGCGGAGCTGGGGAGCAAGCCACGTGTAGTCTTTTTTATCGTGGTGTCGCCGGGCGGCACTACCCATCTTTTGGTTGGTCCAGCCGATCTTTCGACTGCAGATTCGCATGATCGAAAGATCGAAGTACGCCGATCTGTTTTCACTGGAGGCCAATGCAACTCGCCCTTAATATAGAGAGCGCCTGGCGAGCCTGCGGCTGGTCATAAGCGTGAGAGGGTGGCGCTGACTCCAAGGACAATCCCGGTTGCGCCTGGCGGCTTCTGTCGTCTCCAAATCACTCGGCCAAGCGGCCGGAAGGAAGGGCGGCGGTGAACGAGCAAACCCAGGAGCGCCAAATCCGGCTGCTGCTGCTGGACAACCAGGCTCTGTTTCGGGCGAGCTTGAGCCACCTGCTGGCATCGCAGCGGGGCCTGCAGGTCGTCGGAGAGTGCGGCAGCCCTGAGGAGGCGCTGGCGCTACTAAGTGCCTCACCGGTTGATGTCATTCTGCTGGATCCCTTTCACGCAACCGAAGGCGGAAACGGGTTCATGCCCGCCGCCAGGCGGAGCGGCTACCAGGGCCGGTTCCTGGTCGTTGCCGAGGCGGCCGATGCTGGCCACTCGGCGCTTGCCATCAGGCTGGGCGTTTCGGGAATTGTTCTGACGTCCGAGGCTCCGGAACGCCTGGTGAGTGCCATCACTCTGGTGGCGAACGGCGCGGTGTGGTTCGATCAGAAGATCATTCAGCTTCTCGCCGAGCACCCCCCTGACAGGCCACCGCGGATCGATGACCCAAGCTCCCGGGACTTCTTGCCGGAGCGAGAGCGAAAAGTGCTTCTGGGAATTCTTGGCGGCTTGACGAACGGTGAGATCTCGGCCAATCTCGGCCTTTCGGAGGGCGCTGTCAAGGTCTCCGTGCAGCATCTACTCCTGAAGGTCGGTGTCCGCACGCGGAGCCAGCTTGTTCGAGCGGTGCTGGAAGGCTCATTGGGAACCGCCAAAGAACTGATGAGGCGAACGCGAAGCGCCGCCGCCGCTTCCGCTCCGTGTCCCGCGAATCCCGGCAAACTCCCTCTCGCGACTGCCGGCAAACCCTCGGAGCCCAGGCAGACCAACCCCTAATCGCCCTGTCTCCACTGGCCGGCTTGCCGAGCCGGCGGGGTTTGATGTAAAGTGAGATTTCGATGTCGCGCTATTACGCCAGCTCGTTTAGCGGCCGGTTCTGGTTTAGCCAGATCCGGTAGAGCGGCGTTGGTTGCGTCAGGCGTTGACGAGTTTCGCGAAACCGGCCCGCTCCGAGGAGCGGGCATTTTTGTTTTAGAGGGTAACGGCAATGGTTATTTCGATGCGGCAGCACGCCACCAAGGAAGAAATCGAACACGTTTGCGAGCGCATACAGGAATTCGGATACAAGGTTCACTCGATTGTGGGCGAGGAGCGCGTGGTGATCGGCGTGGTGGGCGTCGGCGATGTCACCGCCTGCCTGGAATCGCTCGAGGCCACGCCCGGAGTGGAAACGGCGGTGCGCATTTCGGCGCCCTACAAATTCGTCAGCCGGGAATTCAAGAAAGAGCGCAGCGCGATCAAGTTGAATGGCGTCGAGATCGGCGGCGCCGAGTTAATCGTGATGGCCGGGCCATGTTCGGTGGAGAGCGAAAAGCAGATCATGCAAACGGCCGAGAGCGTCGCCGGGGCGGGCGCTAAGGTGCTGCGCGGCGGAGCGTTCAAGCCGCGCACTTCGCCTTACGATTTTCAGGGCATGGAGCTGGAAGGGCTCAAGCTGCTGCGCAAAGCGAAGGAAGCGACCGGGCTAGGCATCGTCACCGAGATCATGAGCGATCGCGACGTCGAGATGGTGGCCGAGTACGCGGACTGCATGCAGGTGGGCGCGCGCAACATGCAGAATTTCGCGCTACTGAAATCGTTGGGTGGTTGCGGCCGGCCGGTGCTGCTCAAGCGCGGCATGAGCTCCACCATCAAAGAACTGCTGATGTCGGCCGAGTACATCGTGGCGCACGGCAATCCGAACGTGATTCTCTGCGAGCGCGGCATACGCACTTTCGAGACAGCCACGCGCAACACCTGCGACATCACCGCCGTTCCAGTGCTCAACGAGCTGACGCACCTGCCAGTGGTCCTCGACCCGAGCCACGCCACGGGCAAGCGCAGCCTGGTGCCGGCGCTGGCGCGGGCCGGCGTCGCCATCGGCGCGGATGGGTTGATCGTGGAGGTGCACCCCTATCCGGAGAAGGCCGTGAGCGACGGGGCACAGTCGCTGACTCTGGATGGATTCGCGCGCATGATGCGCGATCTGGCGCCCTATATCGAAATGTGGCGGCAGGCGCGCGCGGCCCAGAGCTCGGCACTGGCGGCCGTTTAAGCAGCGGACTCAAGAAATAGGTTGGCAGGCGGAAGCGCCTACCCCACCTTGGCACCGACGTGGGGCAGGCGCCTCCGCTGCTAACGGGTTTTCTACAGTTCGGAGCCCCACGGAATACGCCCCCCGCTTTGCTATTCTCAAGCGATTGACTATGCCGGAGGCGGGAAACCAGGCCAGTCCGCGGCGGCAACTCGGGGCGTTCGACGCCACCATGATCGTCATGGGTGGCATCGTCGGATCCGGCATTTTCATCAATCCATACGTAGTGGCCCGCCAGGTGCACACGCCGCTTCTGATTCTGGGCGCGTGGCTGGCCGGCGGCGCCATCGCCATGCTGGGTGCATTCATCTGGGCGGAGCTGGCGACGCGTTTGCCGGGGGCGGGCGGCCAGTACCTGTACCTGCGCGAAGCTTATCATCCGGCGGTGGCGTTCGTTTACGGCTGGGTGTTGCTGCTGGTTACGCAGACGGGAGGGATGGCGGCGGTGGCAGTGACGTTCGCGCGCTACTTCCGCGAGATCAGCGGTGTCGGCTGGAGCGACGGCGCTCTCGCCGCGGCTGTCCTGCTGGGGCTGGCCGCCATCAACTGCCTGGGCGTGCGCGCCGGCAGCAACGTACAAAGCGCGCTGATGCTGATGAAGTGCGGCGCCATCGCAGTGCTGGTCGTAGCCGGGTTCCTATGGGGCGGCGGCCACCTGCACGCGCTGCCCGCGCTCGACCGGCCGGCTGGATTCGGCCTGCTGGCCGCCATGGGAGCGGCCATGATTCCGGTCGCATTCGCCTATGGCGGCTGGCAGACCGCGAGCTTCGTGGCTGGGGAGATGCGCGACCCGCGGCGTGATCTTTCGCGCGGCCTGTTGCTGGGCGTGAGCGGCGTGGTGGTGATTTACCTGTCGGTAAATCTCGTTTACGTGCGCGTGCTGGGTCCGGCGGGCCTGGCGGCCACTTCCACGCCCGCTTCCAGCGTGATGCGGATCGCCCTGGGCGAGCGCGGAGCGTTGTGGATCGCCGTCGGCATCGCCATTTCGACGCTGGGCTTCCTGAGCCAGAGCATTCTCACCGCGCCGCGCGTGTATTACGCCATGGCCCGCGACGGCTTGTTCTTTTCTGCCGTGGGCCGCGTTTCCGGACGCACCGGCGCGCCGGTCACGGCGATCATGATCCAGGCCGTCGGCGCCAGCGTCATCGCGATGCTGGGGCGCTACGAGCAGATCCTCAATTTCGAAACGTCGATCGATTTCATTTCGTTCGCCCTCACCGCGGCAGCGATCTTTGTTTTCCGGGCGCGTGAAGCGGGCTCATCCGCAGCCGGCGTCTATCGTGTGCCCGGCCACCCGATAAGCACCGCACTGTTCGTGCTGAGTGCTGCCGGCGTGGTAATCACCACGGACCTGACTTACCCCAAAGACAGTTTCATCGGAATGCTGATTCTGCTCACCGGCATCCCCGTATATTGGTATTGGAGCCGGCGGAAATCGTGATCTACAAACACTCCGAGTACATGTACTGGGCGAAAACCCAGCAGCGCGCGCGGTTCAACCTGGCTACCAGCGGCGTGGGCTCGTTTCCGCTCGCCGGACTGCCGGTGGACTGGCGCCGGCTGGAAATCAACGGAGACAACGCCTATGGTTACGCGCCGTTGAAAGAGGCCATCGCCCGAAAATCCGGCGTGGATGCGGACGCCGTGGTAACCGCGGCCGGCACCTCCCTAGCCAATTACCTGGCCATGGCTACGATGGTTTCGCCGGGCGACGAAGTGATCATCGAACATCCGGCGTACGCCCTGCTGGTGGATGCGGCGCAGTACATCGGCGCAACGCTGAAGCGATTTGAGCGTGTTCAGGAGAACGGATACGCGCTCGATCCGGCCGAGGTCAGGCGGGTGCTGACGCCCAATACCCGGCTGATTGTCGTCACCAACCTGCACAATCCTTCGAGCGTCCTGGCCGGCCAGGCGGAGTTGGCCGAAGTGGCGGACATGGCGCAGAGCGTCGGTGCGCGCCTGCTGGTAGACGAGGTCTACCTGGACGCGGTTTACCACGAAACGCCACCCAGCGCCTTCCACCTGCGCCGCAACGTGGTCGTTACCAGCAGCCTCACCAAAGTGTACGGAGTCAGCGGCCTGCGCTGCGGGTGGATTCTGGCCCAGCCGGACCTGGCGAGAGCCATGTGGCGGCTCAACGATCTGTTTGCCGCTGGAGCGGTGCATCCCGGGGAACTGATCAGCGTGGCTGCTTTCGAGCACCTCGGCATCCTGCGCGATCGCGCCCGCAAAGTGTTGGAAGCAGACCGCGAGGTGTTGGGCCGGTTTCTGGACGAACACACCGCCGTTTCTGCACCCCGCACACTCTTCGGAACCACCGCGTTTCTGCGTCTACATCAAGGAGACGTGGAGAGCCTCCTGGACAGTCTCCGGCGGCGCTACGAGACATCCGTCGTCCCCGGCCGCTTTTTCGAGATGCCCCATCACCTGCGCATCGGCATGGGTGTGAATCATGAGATGTTCGCCGAGGGACTGCGCAGGCTGGGCCTCGCGTTGCAAGGAGAGCACTGAAGTTCCTTTGGGCAGAGGCAACGGTAGGCTCGACAAGCGGGCGTTCGGTTTGGTACCATCAGTCTGTACACGTGCTGTTTTTTTCTCCCGCGCTACCCCACGACCGGCCATTCTCTATCCTCCGGTGTTCAGCCGAGGAGTAAAGCGTAAAGAATCTATGGCTTCCAATACCTACAATCAGGGCGCCCAAGTCGAGCACGCGAAGTTCGGTTTGGGCACGGTGATGTTCAGCAGCGAAGAGCGGATCGTCATCAAGTTCGACGATCATGGCGAAAAGAAATTTGTCACCAACATGGTGATGGGGAGTTTGAAGAAGAGCGACCGGCAGCCCCCGGCTGAAAAGCGGGGCTCGCGGAAGCGAAAGGTCGCGCCGGCCGCGGTGTAGCGGTGTGACGCATCGAGGAACTTTGGTTTGAACGCTCGTCAGAAACGGTTGTTTGAAGAGGCGCGGAAGCGTAATCCGAACCTTTCAATTCCCAGCGACGCCCAGCCCGCCACGGACTGGACCGAAGCCGACTTGGCCCTGATCAAACAGGGGGTTGGCGACAAAACAAGCAGACAGGCAGCGGCGCCCGGTGAGAGCGCCGACTCCAATGAGGCTCCGACCGGCGAGCAGGCCGGTTCGGTGGTCACCTACTTTGACGCCAAGGGCTTCGGATTCCTGCGTCCGGACGATGGCGGCAGAGATATCTTTTTCCACGTCTCGCGCCTGGCGGAAGGGTTGGCGACCGAGTTGCGGCCCGGAGCACGGGTTCTCTACGAACTGGGCATGGACCGGGCCGGGAAAATGGCGGCCAGTAGCGTCCGCATCGCGCCCAAGGAAACCACCGCGTAGCGCCCCAAGGAATAACGCTATAATGTAGAAAACCCGTGCCAGAGCCGGTGTGTCCGGCCGGGCGCCGGTTTCGTTCCCGGCATTTCTCATGTTCGACAATCTCTCGGAAAAACTGCAGCGGGTTTTCAAAAACCTCCGCGGCGAAGGCAAACTGTCGGCCGAAAACATGGAAGCGGCGCTGCGGGAGATCCGCATGGCGCTGCTGGAGGCCGATGTCAATTTCCGGGTGGTCAAACAGCTCATCGAGAACATCAAGCAGAAGGCCATGGGTGAGGAAGTGCTGGCGGCACTTTCTCCCTCCCAGCAGGTTGTCAAGATCGTTCACGAAGAGCTGATCAAGATTCTGGGCAGCCACGAATCGAAGCTGCGGTTTGCCAATGAGCCGCCCAGCGTGTTCCTCATCGTCGGACTGCAGGGTTCGGGGAAAACCACCACCACGGGCAAGCTGGCGCGCTGGCTTTCGCGCAACGGGCACCGGCCGATGATGGTCTCGGTGGACGTTTACCGGCCGGCGGCGCGCGAGCAGCTCAAAGTGATCGCGCGTGATATCGGCCAGCCGATTTACGAAGGCGCCGCAGAGGAAAAGCAACCGATGGAGCTGGCGCGCTCGGCGCGTCGTGAAAGCGCCAACACGGGCCGCGACGTGCTGCTGGTGGATACCGCCGGGCGGCTGCACATCGACGACCAGTTGATGGCGGAACTGAGCGAGCTGAAACAGCAGCTCAACCCTGTCGAGATCCTTTTCGTCGCCGACGCTATGACCGGCCAGGACGCGGTCAAATCGGCCGATGAATTCCACAAGCAACTGGGCATTACCGGCGTCATCCTTACCAAGATGGATGGCGACGCCCGCGGCGGCGGCGCCCTTTCCATCCGCCAGGTCACCGGCCAGCCGTTGAAATTCGTCGGAATCGGAGAGAAATTCGACGCCCTGGAGCCGTTCCACCCGGACCGCGCCGCCAACCGCATTCTGGGCATGGGCGACATCCTCTCCTTTATCGAAAAGGCCGGCGAGGCCATCGATCAGAAGCAAGCCGTCGAAATGCAGCGCAAGCTGATCGAGAACGAATTCACGCTGGAGGATTTTCGCGACCAGTTGCGGCAGATTCGCAAACTCGGCCCCCTCGGTTCCCTGCTCGACATGATGCCCAAGGTGGGCATGCTGAAGGAATTGAAGGACGTCAAAGTCGACGAAAAGGAAATCGAGCGCGTGGTGGCGATTATCGACTCGATGACGCCGCGCGAGCGCGATAACCACATGATCATCAATGGCAGCCGGCGCCGCCGGATCGCCCGCGGCAGCGGCACCAGTGTGCAGGAAGTCAACCAACTGCTCAAACAGTATGCCCAGGCGCGCAAGATGATGAAGGGACTGTCGGGCGGTTTTATGGGAAGGAAGCTTGGGAAGATGAAGATGCCCGCCGGATTCCCATTTGGCAACATGCCTGGAATGTAAGAATTTTGAAAACAAACATGGAGTACCAATGCTGATGATTCGCCTGGCGCGGTTTGGCGCCAAAAAGAAGCCGTTTTATCGTGTCGTCGTGATCGAGAAGGAACGTGCCGCGAGTGGCCGCAACCTCGAGGTGGTGGGCCAGTACAATCCGCGGACCTCGCCCGCCCAGGTTACACTCCAGCACGCGCGCATCGAACACTGGACCAGGCACGGCGCGCAGTTGTCGGACACTGTGAAGCGGTTGCTCGAACAGCATCCGGCGCCGGTAGCCTAGCGCCCCGGGGCCCGGGGCGCGGGACTGGTTGTGTGCGTCTTAGGACGGTGCGGCAGTCCTTTGCGGTAAATGCCGCATCGCTCCCCGCGGCCTTCGGGTACCATGGCTATAGGAGCGGGATGCATGAAACAGTTGATTGAGGACATCGCGAAGGCTTTGGTTGACATCCCGGAAGAGGTTTCCGTCCGCGAGGTGCTGGGGGAACAGGTGACCGTGCTGGAATTGAAGGTGGCCGCCAGCGATCTGGGGAAAGTGATCGGCAAGCAGGGGCGCACCGCACGGTCCATCCGCACCATTCTTGGCGCGGCCGGCATGAAGTTGAACCGTCGCTTCACGCTGGAAATTCTGGAGTGACGGTGCCGGAAGCTGCCTGGGTCACGATCGCCAGGCTTGGAAAGACGCGCGGCAATCGCGGCGAAATCACGGCGCTGCCCTTAAGCGACCGGCCGGAGCGCTACCAGGCGCTCAACCAGGTGTACTTGTGCGGGGCTGCTGCGCCGCTCCCCCACCAGGTGGAGCATACCTGGTTCCACAACGGTACGCTGATTTTCAAGTTTCAGGGCGTGGATACCATTTCCGACGCCGAGCTTCTGTCGGGCATGGAGGTGCGCGTTCCGATCGCCGAGCGGACCACGATCGAGCCCGGGGAGTTTTTCCAATCGGATTTGGTTGGCTGCGAAGTGGTGGACCGGAAGTCGGGCGGTAGCTTGGGGCGCGTCGAGGCATGGCAGGATGGCGGCGGCTGCGGGCTGCTGGTAGTCGAGGGCGGCCTGCTGATCCCGTTTGCCCGGTCGATTTGCGTCGAGATCGACGTTCAGGCCCGGCGCATCGCGGTGGAATTGCCGGAGGGTCTGAAAGAATTGAACGCCTCGTGATCTTTCATGTGTTGACGATCTTCCCCGAGTTCTTCGAGGGGCCGTTCGCGCATGGCGTGGTGAAGCGCGCGCAGGACGCGGGCCTGCTCGACATCCGCATCCACAACTTGCGCGATTGGGCTTTCGACCGCCACAAGACGGTGGATGACCGCCCTTTCGGCGGCGGCGAAGGCATGGTGCTCAAACCCGAGCCGATTTTTCTCGCCGTCGAATCCATCTGGCCGCAGCGCAGCGCCGCGCAGAAAGTCATTCTGCTCTCCGCCCATGGCCGCCTCTTCGATCAGGCCGCGGCGAACCGCCTGTCCCACGAAGCCGAGCTGCTGCTCATCTGCGGCCGTTACGAAGGCGTGGACGAGCGCGTAGCGGAACACATAGCGGATGAAGAACTCTCGATCGGCAACTACGTCCTCAGCGGCGGTGAGCTGGCGGGGGCGGTGGTGATCGATGCCACCGCGCGTCTGCTTCCCGGCGTCCTCGGCAACGACAGCTCCGCCGCGTTCGAGAGCTTCCAGGAAACCGGCCACGGCGAAGGTTTGCTCGACTGCCCGCACTGGACCCGCCCCGCCGACTTCCGCGGATGGAAAGCGCCCGAAGTTCTGCTCAATGGCAATCACGAAGAGATTCGCCGCTTTCGCAAGGTGTCGGCCATCGAAAAAACCGGACGACTGCGCCGGGATCTGCTGAAAGAGGGGCCAACGAATGATTAAAGACCGTTCCGCTGGTTGTCGGTACGCCGGGAACGAAGGGAGTCAAGCCGCATGCCGAAAGCGAAGGAATTCACCGTAACGATTGAGGACAGACCGGGCGCGCTGGGAAGCTGTTTCCTGGCGCTGGCCGAGCGCGGCGTGAACGTGCTGGCTTTTCAATCGTACGTGGAGGAGGGCGAGAGCCTGGCCCGCATGGTGGTAGACGATCCGGCCGCCGCCAAGGCGGTGCTGGGCGGCCTGCGCATGATCTTCGAAGAGACCGAGGTTGCAGTTGTCAGGCTTCCGCACCGTCCAGGAGAGCTGGGCCGGGCTGCCGCGCGGTTGGGCGAAAAAAAGATCAACATTGACTACTCCTACTGCGGACTGGAGCCCGGATCGGCGCGGGCGTTGCTGGTCTTCGGCGTGGACAGTCTCACCGTGGCCGAGCAGGCGCTGGACAATCTGGCCGCGGAAACGGTGTAGTCGTCCGGCTCTATTCCCGCCCCGCGTATAGTGCGTCGATGTCTTCCTTGAAGTTCTCGATGGCCTTGGTGCGGCGGACTTTCATGGTGGCGGTCAGCTCGCCGTGCTCGATGGTGAAGTCGCGCGGCAGGATGCGGAACCGGCGCACCTGCTCGAAGGGCGCGAGCTGGCGGTTTACCTGGTTCACGATCCGCCGCATCTCTTTTTCGACCGGTTCCGCCCCGCAGATCTCGGCCGGCGAGCGGCCCTGGGCGCCGTTCATGCCCTTGAGCGTCTCGGCGACGGTGGTGTTGATGGTGAACAGCGCGGTGAGATACGGCAGGCGGTCGCCAATCAGGAGCACCTGGCTGATGAGCGGCTCCATTTTGAACAGGCTTTCGACGCGGCTGGGGTGAATCTTCTTGCCCGTGGACGAAACAATCAGTTCCTTCTTGCGTCCGGTGATGTAGATATAGCCGCCGGCATCGATGAATCCAAGGTCGCCGGTGTGCAGCCAGCCATCGCGCAGCACTTCCGCGGTGGTGGCGGGGTCGCCCCAGTATTCGCGGAACAGGCAAGGGCTGTTGATCAGCAGTTCATTGTCCTCGGAGATCTTGATTGCGACGCCGGGTAATGCTTGGCCGATACTGCCGGGCCTGGGGGCGTTGAGCGGGTTCAGCGCCGCCACCCCGCCTTCGGTGAGGCCATAGCCTTCTACCAGCGGCATGCCCACTGCCTCATAGAACTCGGCCAGTTCTTTGCTGAGGGGGGCTGCGCCGGAGGCTGCGACACGAAGCCGGCCGCCGAAACGGGCGCGCACTTTGTGAAACAGCAGGCGGTCCGCAAAGGCCAGCGGCGCCCGAATGCGGATGGGCACCGTCCTGCCCTCGCGGCGGTAGCGCGCCGCGGCCAGCGCGAGCGCCAGTCCCGTGTAAAATGCTTTGCGCGAGACGGCCGACCGTTTGCGCAGCTCCGTACAAATGCTGGAATAGACGCGCTCCCACATCCGCGGCGGCGCCAGGAAGATGGTGGGCCGCACTTTGCGGATGTCCTGCGGCAGCTTCATCAGGCTTTCGAAGAAGTGCACCGCCATGCCGCAGCGCATCGGCAGAAACTCCATCACTACGCGCTGCGCGATGTGCGCCGAGGGCAGAAACGCAACTGTCGCGTCTTCCGGCCCCATCGGCAGCACCTTCGGGCCCATGTCGATGTTGGAGACGATGGCATGATGCGTCACCAGCGCCATTTTCGGTTCGCCGGTGGCGCCGGAAGTGAGATACAGCACCGCCGGATCGGACGGCTGCGTGTCGGAACGCAGCTTGCTGGCCAATTCCGGATCGCGCGCCAGCGCTTCGCGTCCCAACGCGCGAAGGTCGTCCAGCGCCAGAGCGCCTTCGGCCTGGCCGGTGAGCAGAATCCAGCGGCTGATGCGGGCGTGCCGCAGCGCGCGGAAGGTCTGCTCGTCCTCGACGAAGACAGCCGCTGCGCCGGTGGCCTCGATGGTGCGAATCAGATCGGGCGCAGGGTAGCTGGGATACAGTGCGGCGGCAATGGCACCGCGGGCCAGAATTCCCATGTCCGCCAGGTAAAACTCCAGCCGTGTCTCCGAATCCAGGGCGACAATCTGCCCCTTCTCGACCCCAAGCGCGCGCAGTCCGGCGGCAATCTCCTCCGCCGCGCGCCGATACTCATTCCACGAATACGTGAGATAAGCGCCGGACGCCTGTGGCTGATGCAGTGCCGGCGCGTCGCCATAGCGCGCCGCGGTCTCTTCCAGGACCTGGTACAGAGTGCGTGGAGTCACTCCCAGCACTGTATCACGGGGGCGGGCAGGGACGAGCGAGGTGCGCTGAAGGGAAGCCCAACGAGGCGCGGCGGTCTCCAGGCGATCGGAATGTCACGACGGCGAGATACTTGAACAATCGCCGCCAATCAGATATTCTGAGAGTGTGAGCATCAGATCCACCGTACCGCGGGAACCTGTCGGGCGGATCGGACAGCGGCGTCAGGTGGTCATTCCTCAGGAGATTTTCAAAACGCTCAGGCTCCAGGAGGGCGATTTTGTCGCATTTGCTAAGCACGGCAACGGAGTGCTGGTGAAGCCCAGGCGGCTTGTAGATCCCGACGATGTGCTGACTCCGGCCGAGCTGAAACGACTACGTCAGAGCCTCAAGCAGACAAGCCAAGGGAAGACTCGACCGTGGGCCGATATCAAGCGTGAGATGGGTCTGTAGGTTCAGCGTCAACGCCGAGCGAGACCTTCGCCGCCTGCCGAAAGAGTTTCAGCAAAGCGTGGCCCGCGTTCTCACACAAATGGCCTCCGGCCCGTTCCAGGGCGACGTGAAGGCCCTCCACGGTTCAGAGTGGCGCGGCGTATTCCGACGACGCATGGGCGACTATCGGATTCTCTTCACCGCGGACCACGCCGAGGCGATGATCGTCATTCAGCAGATCTCTGTCCGTTCCGGCAAAACCTATAGGTGAGCGTCGCACCACCGTAGTGGCCATTGGTCGGCTCCGATTGGTGGCCGTGAGCTTACCTATACGCTCACGACCGGGCAAGGCGACTGGCGGATGATCGAGTAGGCGTTGGTGCGCAGGCGGCCAAAACCTCCGGCGGCCGAACCGCGGGCAATCACCAGGACGCCGGCGTGGATCATTGAGGCGACCGTGCAGATGGTTTTGGCCGGGTCGCCGGCCTGCAGCAGAACTTCGGCGTTCGACCCGACTTTCGCCTGCAGCCGCCCGATCACCTGCTCCGCCGACCAGCGCAGTTTGGCGCGCCAGGCGTCGTCGACATGGTCAGGCGTCTCGGGGACCGCGGCCGATACGTGCAGCAGGGTGAGCCGGGCTTCCAGCGAACGGCTTAACCAGTCGGCCCACTCCAGCGCGCGCCCGCTTTGCGGGCCAAGGTCTATCGCGCAGAGTACATTGCGAATCGCGCCTGGCTTCGGGGCGGCCGCGGCTACGTGAACGCCGGTCCACACAGGGCACTCCGCATCATGCAGCACCTTGGCCGTGTTGGAGCCGAGGATGAAGCGCCGGAACAGCCCGCAGCCGTGGGTGGGCATCAGGATGAGGTCCACTTTCTCGGTGTGCGCAAACTCGACGATGCGGAACGCCGGTTCGCCTTCCAATACCAGGCGGCGCACTTTGCTGCCCGCCAGTTCCTCAGCCTGAAACTTGTCTAACTCACGCGCCAGGCTCTCAACCTGCGTGCGGTACAGGTCACCCAGCATGACGCCGCCCATCTCGGTGTCGCCGAGATGGTACTGCATGGGCGCCAATACGTGCATCAGGATGATTTCAGGAGAAAAGTGTTGTGCCAGCCGTTTGGCGCAGTGGACCGCTCCGACGGAGCGTTCCGAGAAATCCACCGGCAGCAATACCTTCGCGATCGAAGCCATGGAAGACTCCCTGGCGCCGGGCGGCCGCGACGCCGCACCGGCTTCCACTATTAGGATAATCCGATGGGAAAACCCTGTACAGGGCCTCCGGCGGTTAGCGCTCCCAGGCGTAGGCGGAGAACTGGCGAGTCGTGCGGAAGCCCATGCGCTCATACAGCGCCACGGCTCCTTCGTTGGCCGCGGTGACCGTGAGACCGGCGGAGCGGCACTCCGTTTTGCGCAGTCCCAGCAGCGACTGGCGCAGCAGGGCATGGCCGATCCCCGTCCCACGCACGGTGGGCGAGACGCAGATTTGGGTGATGTGGCCGGACTTGGGCGAGACCAGGCTGGCCAGCGACAGGCCGCACAACCGGCCGCTGGCCGCTTCGAAGGCAAGGTAGGAAGCCGGCTGTGCAAACGAGCCGCAGCCCGGGTAGGCCACGATGTTGTGCAGGAAGCGGCGCGCGCCGGCGGCGTTGCGGTACTGATCGTTGATCCAGCCATCCACGTGTCCCGCGTACGCTTCGGCGATCAAATTGGCTGCGGCTTCGGCGTAGTGGTCCGACCAGGTCTCCAGGTAGATCGGCCGCCGCACCTTGCCTTCGCCCAGGTCCGCTGCGCTCAGATCCACCCGCATAAAGTTGCGGCAGAAAGTGCGGGCCAGAGACGCGCGCGGCAGGACGCGGCCGGGTGCGTGTGGCAGCATTAGCAGTTGTGCCTCCACCCGGGTCACCTGTGCGTTCGCGAAGATCTCGTCCAGCACCGACCGCAGCAGGAAGTCCTCCCGTTCCACGCTGCGCAGGGCGCGCAGCATGTAGAGATCGCCGATCAGCGCCTTGTGATCCTCGATTACGAAATAGACGTAGCCAGCGATCTGGCCGTGAACTACCAGAACCCGCCCGCTTAAAGCGTGCACTCCGACGAAGCGGCGCACCAGGTTGGCCGACTTGACGAAGTCCCACTCCAGCTCACCGCGCCACACGGCCACTTCTTCCTCAAGCAGGAAGTCAAGTTCTGCCGCGGTTACGAGCCGCAAATCGACGAGTTCTTCCGGCGGCCGCGCGGCCACCGGATTCAGCCGGGCTGCCATTGGGGCGTCTGTTATTGTACTCCGTAAAGAGCGGCGTAGCTGAGTTGCAGTTTCACATAGTCGCGCGGGTAAGACAGTTCCACGCCAGTTAGCTTTCCCGCGGCTTCGAATCGGGGTATGAGCAGCGAGTTAATGCCGCACCAGTAACGCGGCAGATCCAACCTCTGGTAGCGTGCCACCACCTGGTCGCGCAGTTGGGGGTCGAAGTGCACGCCGTACCGGTCCACCAGAGCCTTGATGGCGGCGTAATCGCCTTCCGCTTTGATGCGCATCAACTCGGCTTCCAGCATGCCCACGCCCTGGTGCATCTTATCGAAATCCTTAAGCACCAGGTAAGTCTTGCCGCCGCGCTCTACCTTTTCGATGGCGCCCGTCTTATCCATCACGTAATTCACGATTAGCTGGCGGTTCCGCTGGTGGTCTTCCTCGATCGTGTCGCCCTTGGGAATGCGGTTGAGCTGCGTCACCGCCACGCGAACGGCGTTATAGTACATTGCCTTGCCGACGTCGGGGCCGGAGACCAGGTGCAGTTCCTGCAGCTTCGGGTCGAAGATGTTCCAGAGCGCCATCAGGTCCGCGCGGGCTTCTTCGAGAGTGGAGAAGTATTCCTTGAGGTACGCTTCGGAGCCGCCGCTGAGGCGCGGGTTGAGCTTACCCGAGCCGTGGCCGATGACTTCGTGCAATCCGGTCATCAGGTCGCCGGCTTCTTCTCCATACTTCTTGCAGATGGCAATCTCCTCCGGCGAGGCCGCAAACTCCTCCAGAGCGCCGTTTCCGGCGGCTCGCGCCAGCGTGCGCGAACTGCCGGTGAACAGGAAGCTCTTGCTGCCGTATTTTTCGCGGATCTCGTTTTCGTTGGGCAGATTGTCTCCGATCGTGCTGACGTGGAAGTCGCCCGTTTCGGTCACCGTCTCCACGGCCTTCGCCAGCGGCGGCTTTACGCCCTGCTTCTTATACTGGGGCAGCCACGGAGCATGATCTTCAAAGTACTGCGCATTCTCTGCCAGCCTGGTCATCAGCCCGTTGAGCTTCGCGTCCGTGATGCTGACGAAGGCCTGCGAGGTTGCTTTGGCCGCACGCGCGTCGCGATAGACTTCGATGAACCCGTTAGCGAAATCCACCGGCCTGGCGTTGCCTACCCAGGCGATTCCGAAGCGGATCCAGTCGGCCGGGTCGCCTGTCTGGTAGTAGCGAATCAGCGCGGCGATTACCGCGTCCTGGCCGGGTTCGGCATAAGCGCGAGCCTTCTCTAGAAACCCGTTCGCTTTCTTGAGAAATGGGGCATAAAGGCCGGGATGTATCTTGCCATCTGGCGTTCCGGCGCGGTAGATCTCCTCCACCAGCTTGCCCGAATCGGTTTTGACGAGGCGGGAATTCAGGGGGTGCGTATCGTGAAAGCCCTGCAAATCCGCCATGCTGACGTGGTAGTAAAAATTGTTGGCGCTGGCCTGCAAAATGTCCTGGCCGCCGCGCGGGCTCTTGGCGGTGATGGTGGGCTCGAAATCGGGGCCGAACAAGGAAGCGCGCAGCGCCGTCAGTTCGCGGTCCAAATCGGCCTGGCTGCCGATCGCCTGGTTGCCAAGAGGCGTGCCCAGGAACCCGCCGGCGCGAAGCGCGGCTCTGGCGGCCGTCTGCAACTCTTCGAACGTGAACTCGGGCAGGAACTTCTGCGCCGTCAGCTCATTGTGGTTGCCGCGGTTGGCCCAAAAGAGTTTCGTGAACGATGTGATCCTGGCCAGCACCTGCCGGTCCACGCCATCCGGGTGCAGCAGAATCACTTGCAGCAGGCGTTTCTGGCGCAGGCCGTAAATCGAGTTCTGGTCGTAATTGATCGGATCGATGGCAATCGCCGCCTGGCTCAGCCAATAGGCGAGTGCCTGCTGGCGCGCGCTCAGCGAGCGAAAGCTCTCTGCCTCGAGTTGGACAAAGCCGGTGGATCCAACGCGATCTACCAAAGCGCCGTCGGCCGCAAACGCAGGCGCCGCCAGCGCGAAAATCAACCACAAACGCTTGTTCATTCTCCCTCCAGTGTAGGCCCGTTTTTGTCGCTGAGCCGTGGCGCAGACTGTCCAGTCTGCTGAGCCGAAAGTCGTCGCGGCTTTTCCTGGCCCCTCTCTGCCGCGAGTCATTCGAGAACCGGCCCGTTCGCCCATCGGGCGACACGCACATTCGGCCCGCGCGGTCCCCAAATGGCGGGGTCGGTCGGCCCGAAAATCGCCAGCACCGGCGTCCCTACGGCGGCGGCCAGGTGCGTAATCCCGGAATCGTTTCCGATGTATAGGGCCGCCTTCGCCAGCCAGCAGGCCAGCACATAGAGGTCGTCGAAGCGCTCGGCGCCGGCGAGCGGCGGGTCCTCTGCGCCAGCGCACCAATGGACGGGCATCCTACGTTCCAGCCCGCGCGCCAGCATTTGAAACTTCTCGAGCGGCCAGTTCTTGCGGGGACTTCCGGAAAACGGGTGAATGACGGCGAAGTTCTCGCGCTCGACGCTGCAGGGGATGCGCGGCGTCGGGTCAACTGCACGCTCTGCGAGCGCATTCATCTGGTCCAGATAGAAATCGGTCGCATGCGTTGTGGCGTTCTCGGGCGGCAGCGCGCGGAAGAACGTGAAGGGCAGATCGAGCGACTGCACCAGTGCGCGAAATTCCGGGCGATTGGCGCCATACCACGAGACAATCGAATCGAAGCTGCGTAACGCGTCGATCAGCCGCGCGGGCGGGTCCGAAATGCCCAGTAGATCGAGGCCGGTGGTGGCAATCGGGCGCACCGTGTCGGCGAACCTGACCAGTGGCGCGTTCGCCGTCGAAGTCCAGACTTCCAGGTAGCCGGTGCGGAGGCACTCCATGGCGGGCAGCGAAAGGATGAAATCGCCAATCGCTCCCGGCCGAATCACCAGCCGCCGCATAGTGGCTCCAGTATCGCAAAACAAGTTGCCGGGGGCGTGGTTTATGCACAGGTGTTACACGGTTGTGATCCTGTAACCGTATAAAAACAAAGAGAATAAAACTTGAGGAAACAATGCTTTACAGCACAAAAAAAGATTGACCAAAATCGCCGGCGGGAGCATATTGGTTAAGGTTCCAAGAGGTTTGAGGAACAGCAAGCCACCGGAAACGTAGCGGACCGGGAACGGTGATCCGAAGCCAGCAAGTCTAGTTCACTAGTTTTGAGGCGTCGGGGAGCGAACGGAGATCGGGCGGGATCGGAAGGCGGGCCGCCGGGTGACGAAGTCAGTCGAACGCTTTGATCCTGAGGGAGGCAAGAGTCCCAAAGGGGAGTGGAGGCTGGGCGAGGAACCTGGGGAGCCGGCAGCGGAAGCAGCAACGGGCACGAGGCAAGGAAGCGGCCGAGGCGGGCAAGAGCACGCGGACGGTAGCGGAGCCGAAGAGCCGAACGGGTTGCGGAAGCCGCAGGCGAACAGGTGAAGTGGCAGGCCGGGAACTTTGACCCCGGAATGGAGGCTCCGAAAAGGGCAGCCGTTGCGGGCGAGCGAAAGGCCGTTACGAGCCAGCGGTTCAGTTTGAGAGAGAAGGAAAGGCTGCGGCGAGCAGGGAAGCTTTGATCCCGGGGCTGGGAAAAAACAGCTTTGGGGGAGCCGAACGGCGAATCGCACGGCGCTCTCAAACGCGGTGTTCAGTGCCGTGCATGACGGTGGTGGGCAAGGCTGGAAATCGGATCACTTGGAACCATTTCTTTTTTGGGGGGGCATGCTTTAGCTTGCCAACGCGGCGCGAGTTCGTCGCGTGCCCCACTTTCGCCAGCCCGGACTTCCGCACCCCCCGATAACGCCCGGTCAGTTTTCCGCTAGAATAAAATCACCCCCGAGAAAGCGAATCGAACCGTTGCCGCCCAAGCCGACGAGCGTCACTGCTATATACCCTGGATCGTTCGACCCGATTACCAATGGCCACCTCGATCTCATCCAGCGCGGTTCGCGCATGTTCGACCGGCTGATCGTGTCGATTCTCTGGAACGACGCCAAAGAGCCGCTTTTCTCGGTCGAAGAGCGAATCGAAATGCTCCGCGAAGTGGTCCTGGTCTACCCCAACGTCGACGTCGATTCATTCCACGGACTGCTGGTGGACCACGCGTCCGCGCACTCGGCTACCGTACTGCTGCGCGGCATCCGGGCGATTTCGGATTATGAGTACGAGCTGCAGATGGCGCTCATGAACCGACGGCTGCGTCCGGGCATCGAGACCGTCTTCATGATGGCCAACGAAGAGTACTCGTTCATCAGTTCCCGTCTGGTAAAGGAAGTGGTCAGCTTGGGCGGAAACATTTCCGGTCTGGTGCCGCCGACCGTCGAAGCCCGGCTGCAGCGGCGCCTGGCGAAGGTCATCTAAGAGTCGTCAAGCAAGGAAGGAAGAGGAGGACCCACATGCAAGCCGTAGCCAACGCAATCGCGGAGCGCATCGCATCCATCAGCGAATCCTCCACTATGAGAGTGGCCGCCGAGGCCACGAAGCTGCGCGCCCAAGGGATCGACGTAGTCGACTTCGGCGCCGGCGAGCCCGATTTCCCCACGCCCGACAACATCAAGCGTGCCGCAATTCGGGCGCTCGACGAGAACTTCACCAAGTACACGCCGGTCGGAGGCACCGCTGAGCTCAAGAAGGCCGTCTGTGATTCTCACAAGAGGGACTTCGGCACCAATTATCAGCCGAACGAGTGCCTGATCACGGTGGGCGGCAAGCACATCATATTTAACCTCACGCAGGCGCTGATCAACCCCGGCGACGAGGTGGTGATTCCGGTGCCCTACTGGGTGACATACAAAGATGTGGTGAACTACGCCGGCGGCAAGTGCGTTTTCGTCGATACCGACGAGGCCGCCGGCTTCACCCTCACCGCTGCGATGGTGGAACCTCACCTCACGGCGCGTACCAAGCTGATCATCATCAATTCGCCGTCGAACCCCAGCGGCGCGCTGGTCGACCGCTCCGAGTTCGAGAAGATCTTCGCGCTGGCGGTGAAGCGCGGCATCTACCTGATGACCGACGAATGCTACTGCAAGTTTCTATATGACAGCGAGCCATTCAGCATCGCCTCGCTCCCCGGCGCTAAGGAGACGGTGCTGGTTGCGGGCTCGCTCTCAAAGACTTACGCGATGACGGGCTGGCGCATCGGATATGGCCTGATGCCGGCGCCGATCATCAACGCCATGGCGAAGCTGCAGAGCCATTCGACCTCGAACCCCACCTCGATCGCACAGAAGGCGGCAGCGGAAGCCCTGCTCGGTCCGCAGGAATCGGTCGGCGTGATGCTGGCCGAGTACCGCCGCCGGCGCGATTTCATCGTGGCAGGGCTGCGTTCGATCCAGGGCGTCCAGTGTGCCGAGCCGCGCGGCGCATTCTACGTGTACCCCAACATCGGTGTCGCACTGGGCAAGAACGGCATTGCAGATACGCTGGACTTCTCCGAACGCCTGCTGCAGGAGGGGCACGTAGCCGTGGTGCCGGGTGAGGCTTTCGGTACCGACCGCCACGTCCGCATTTCCTACGCAGCCTCCATGCAGGAGTTGTCGCGCGGCCTCGACCGCCTGCACAAGTTCATGGTGAAAAACTCCTAAGGGATTTTGTAGCGCCGGCGGTCTTGCCGCCGGTGCCGTTCCCTCTTTGGTCCAGCGCGGATCAAGACACCGGCGGCAGAGACCGCCGGCGCTACCTTGATTCTTATTGCACTTGGTACGCCACGTTCACGTCAGCCGATTTCGGCGGAAAGCACGTGTTGGAGTTGCACGCCTGATAGCGCAGCTTGCCGGTGGCCACGCCGGGGCCGGGCGGCGCGTTGCCGGCCACTTTGAAACTGACCGCCAGGGAAAAAGCGCCTGTGAAGACCGACAGCGGCTTATCGGCAAATTCGTATTTCTCCAGGGTGGGCGCTGGATAAGCGACTTGCCCCCCTTCCAGCGCGCCCAGCGAAGTCCACGTCAGCTTCAAGGGAATCAGGTATTCTTCGCTCGGATGATTGCTGTTCACGTGAAAGCCCGGATCCACGGTCACCGGAATCCTGGCCTGCACCGCAGCGCCGCGCGCGCCCGCCACCTTGGCGGGTTCGCCCACCTTCAAGTGGCCGCTACTTTGCGCCGCCAGACACCACAAGCTCGCCAGTGCCAGAGGAAGCCACCGTCGCGGGAGCCTGCAATAGTTGTTCGACACCATCTTCGAAATCCCTCCTGCTAGCCAGCCCCACGTGAACCGCGGCGATCTTGCCGGTCTTATCGATCAGGAATGTAGTCGGCAGCGCGTCCACGCCGCCATACATTTGCGCGGTGATGTCGTCGCCGACCATCACGCGGTAATTGACACCCAAATCGGCCAGAAACGGTTTCACCGCCTCCCAACCCTCATCGTCCATGGCCACGCCCAGTACTTCAAATCCGCGGTCTTTGTTCTTCCGCTGCAGATCCATGAACCACGGAATCTCGATGCGGCATGGGCCGCACCAAGTGGCCCAGAAATCCAAAATCACCACTTTGCCGCGGTAATCGGAGAGATGGACCACCTTGCCGTCCGCGTCTTTGAGCGCGAAATCAGGCGCAACCTTGCGTTCTTTCTCGGGTTTCACCGACGCGGCTTTCACGGCCACGGGACCGCCACAGCCGGCGCCGAACAATCCCAGCGCCAGGGCCGTGCTCAAGATGGCGGAAAAACGGAAGGCGGACACGCTTGGATTCCTGCTCCAATTATATCGACAATCGTCTGCCGGCGATCTTTTGGGCGAACCACGCCTGCCGCCGGCGGCGGAAACGGGGCGCGAGCGTGAACTCGGCGTGCCGCGCAAACCCGGCGTACACCCACGCGGCGGTATCACAGAAACTCTCGCAACAGTACTCGCGCCAGCGCCTGGTGCGGCCGCGCACCTCTCGCGGCGTGAGCGCGCGCTTGCGCCACTCGGCCGACCATCCCAGCTCGCCGGACGCGCCGGCCCGCCGCTCCGCCGCCAGCAGCCTTTCGAAATCGCGGCGCAGCGGATTGCCGGCCCGCCGCCACACGAAGTGAAACCACTCGTGCACAAACACGCGCGGGAACTCGGCTTTGGTGCACGCAATCACCATCCGCCGCTGCCGCAGAAACGACCCGGCGTGCACCGCTCCCCGCCCGTCGTGCAGCTGCGCCACGCGCTCAATCCAAACCGGGGCGCCGGCCGCCAGAGGCAATCGGTCGAGCAAAGTCCCCACCCGTCGCGCCAGCCACCGGTCGCCAGGCGGCGCCATCACCCGCACCGCTCGTCCGCCCGAATGTTTCATCGTTGTAACATTATTCTGGTTGAGCCTCGCCAGCCGCCATAGTACACTGCCCACCATGGAAGAACTGCAAGTCGAAGTGGCAGCAGGCGCCAGGCAGGGCGTGCGGATACTCCGGCTGACAGGCCCCTTTACCCTCAGCACGATGTTCGATTTCCAGAATATCGTACGCGAAGGGTCCAGCGCCGTCACCATCATTGACCTGAGAGGTGTGCCTTACATGGATTCGGCGGCGCTCGGTTCGCTGCTGGGTTTCCATGTTTCCTGCCAGCGTGAGGGTCGCAGGTCCGCGCTCACCGGCGTCTCGGGCCGCCTCCAGACGTTGTTCCAGGTGGCCGGCGTCAACGGCTTTCTGGTGCGCTACGACACCCCGGAACAAGCCGAAGCGCAACTCGCTGGCGTTACCACCGCGTAGACGTCCGGCCTGCCCCTACGCAGGTCCCGGGCCTGCCCCACGTTGCGCCAGCCGTTTGGCCACCTCGCCAAGGTCGTCCAACAGCCAGATTGCGTCGCCTCGATTCGTTTCGTAGATGAAGTCCCGCAGGGTGGCGCTCCTGGAAACCAGTTCCGAGAGATCGCCGACGATCGCGAGCCTGACCCGGTAGGTCACGAACTTCTGCAATATCTCGCCCGCCATTCCGGACCGCAGCTGAAAAAAGCCCGGGTCCAACCTGCCCGCGGGAATGACGACCAGACCGGCGCCGGCTGCCAGCGCCTCTCCAATTACGGCCACGGCATCCTGCGAACTACGGAGCGCCGGTTCTTCTGCCGCACATTCCAGAACACGCACGCCGTGCAGCTCATAGGACTTCGCAGGCATAGACTTAGCTTTCAAGGTAGGACAGACGATCGGTTTGTGTCGTCTGTCATTTCTTCCTGTTCCGCACCCTGCCATGACAGACCACCAACCCCGATGGTCTGTCCCACCCCCGTAGGGGCCGGGCATGCCCGGCCCGCGCGCACGCCAGCTATGGCCGGTCTCGGGCGCCCAGCTGGCGCAGCACGAACCCGTCCTACTTGCCGGCTTCGGCTTCGATGGCTTCCAGCTCCTTGCCCGCTTCGGCCCATTTGCCGCTGCCGGCCAGTTCACGATAGCGCCGCAGATGCTCGCGAATGCGGGCCAGCCTTGGATCGGCAGCGGGCGGCGTCGCCGTGGTCGTCGATGCTCCCGCCGCCGGCTGCGCGGCGGCCTGCGTAACCAGCTGTTGTGCGCCCTGCGAAAGCTCCGCCAGCGCTTCATCGTAGGTATCCGCGTAGATCAGGCGGTCGCCGACGGCCAGCACGATTTTCTTCAGTTGCGGCATCCGCGCTTCGGTGGCCTGAATGTAAATCGGATCCACATAGAGAAACGTATTGCCCACCGGGAGCACCAGCGTCTGGCTGCGGATTACCTTCGACCCCTGCTGATTCCACAGCGTCAGGTCTTTGGAGATGGTCCCGTCCGAGTTGATGCGCGAATCCACCTGCATCGGCCCATAGATGAGCTTCTGCTTGGAAAGCAGCAGCACCACCATGTCTCCCAGGTTGGGGCCGTCGCAGCGCGCCACCATCAGGCCGATCATGTTGTCCTTGTTGCGCGGCGTGAAAGGCGTCAGCAGCAGAAACTCCGGCTTGGTTTGCCCCGGCAGCGTCGCCACCACATAAGTGGGGGAGACCGCTTCCGCGCCTTCGGTTTGGCCGGTGACCCGCCGTGCCAGGTCCCACAGGTCTTCCTTGTTATAAAACGACTGCGGATCGAGCATGTGGTAAGTGCGGTAGATTTCCGCCTGGATCTTGAAGAGCGTTTCCGGATACCGGGCGTGGGCGCGCAAATCGGCCGGCATGGCGGAGGCGGGCAGGAACAGATCGGGGAAGAGGCGCTGGTAGGAGCCGATGATGGGGTCGCCGGGAGCGAAAATGTACAGGTGCGTTTCGCCGTCATAGGCGTCTACGGTGGCCTTCACGGCGTTGCGGATGTAGTTGACGGTGCCGATATCGCCGGCTTCCACTGCCCGTGAATAAGGGTGCGCGTCGGAAGTGGTGTAGCCATCCACGATCCACACCAGGCGCCCGGCATCGGTGATCACAAGGTACGGATCGGAATCCCATTCGAGGAAACCCGCCAGCTCATGGAGCCGGTCGCGCATTTTGCGCCGGATCATCATGCGGCTGTTGGCGGTGAGGTAGTCGGTGAGCAGAATGTTCGGTTCGCCTTCATTGAGCGCCGCGGCCAGACGCATCCAGAACGAGGAGATGGGAAAACCACCCTTGCCTTCATAGTGGCTTCTCGCGTTGTCGGCGCCGGAAGGGTAGTTGAACTCCTCTTGCGCTGTGTTGACGAACACCGGCTCGTGCGTGACTTCGCCATAGTAGAGTTCCGGCCGCGTTAGCTTCAGGCTGGGAGTTGCGATGTGTGGCGGCGCGTCCTGAATCAACAGCACCGGCAAGCCGTCGGGAGTGATCTGGCTAACGGGCGCCATCACCAGGCCATAGCCGTGTGTGTAGATGATCTCCGGATTGATCCAGCTCTGATGTACGTTGGGCAGCTGGTTGACGTCGAGCTCACGGGGCGACACAAACACCTGGCGGTAGCGGCCGTCGATGGTGTAGCGGTCAACGTCGGTGTCCCGGAACACGTAATACGGCCGCAGCGCCTGGATCTGGGTGACGGTGTCGTGAAAGGCGCCCACGTCCCACAGGCGCACGTTTTCGAGCGTCGCCTGGTTATTCGCAATGTCAATCGGCGCGTCCGGATGGGCATGAAACTCCACTTCATGCACGTTTGTGTCCAGGTCGTAGGCGCTGCGGGTGGCGTGAATGTGCGTCTGGATGTAAGGCCGCTCCAGTGAGATCTCGTTGGGCGCCACGTAGACGGCGCTGACGATTCGAGGCACAGCGAAAGCCAGCACCAGGGCGATGGCCATGAACGCGGCGTTGATCCACCGGCCCAGCCAGACCAGCAGCGCCGCGGCCAGGGCGGCCACAATCAGAAGCCACTGCATGGGGAGACCGATATTCAGGTCCACCCAGTCGATTCCCACCATGAACGAGCCGTGCTGGTTGTACACCATCTGGTAACGGCCCAGGTAGAACTTCACCACCATCGCCAGCAATAGCGCCACGGCGGCGCCGCGCAGGAACCGCGACTCCAGGCCGCCTTCCAGCCGGAAGAAGCTGGCGTCCATTTCGCGGGCGTTCAATAAATCGGGAAACCGGCGGCGCAGCTGCCAGCCGCGCGCGGCGCCCCAGTAGACCAGAATGGAAAGGATCACCAGCGCCAGGACATAGCCGCGCAGCAGGTCGTAGAATGGCAGGTCGAACAGGTAAAACGAGAGCGGCTGCGCGAAAACCGCATCATGCCAGGCGGTGGCCTGTGTAGGCAAGCCGCGCGAGCCCGCGAAGCGGATGACGGTCCACGTGTCGATAGAGGACGCCGCGATCAAGTAGCCCAGCGCCAGCGCGCCGAGCGTAGCCAGCCTGGCATAGAGAGGGTGCTCGGCGAGGCGCGTGCCGGCGAATTTGAGCGCCCGCGCGTGCGCGATCCAGAGCGCGAAAAAGGCCACCGCGGTGGCCGCGGCCAAAGGCGCCACGCTGTAGGTGAGCATGCTCAGCCAGGTATGGAATTGGCCGAGTTCCTTCCACCAGGCGACCTCGATGGCGTAGGAGGCGAACGTGCGCGCCCCTAACAGGAGCACCACCAGGGCGACACCAGCGGCGATGAGGACGGCCGGCGTACTGAGCCGACGCCCAGGTCCGATTTGACGGGGCATGGCTCAAGGGTAGCACCGGCCGCGCCAGCACGCGTTGCCGGGCGGCCCGCCGGCTTACTGATAGGTGGTGCTTACGAAGGTGGATACGTACGAGGCCGCATATCCGAAATCCAGACCCGCGGCGCTGAAGCTCTTGGGGTTGGTGAAACTGCTCACCTGTACACCGCCGCCGGCCGCGGGCAGCGCCAGCAGCACCGACGGAGGCACGGTGAATGTCGCGGGGCTCAGCGGGGCATCGCAAATGAAAAAGACAGAAGCACCCACGGTTGACGCGCTGCCGCTGATCTGGACATACGTGCTGGCATCGCCTCCTGTCCAGTTCACTGTCAGACCCTCTGCGCGGGTGATCGCGCCCGCCGCGCTTGAGTTGGTCCAGTCGAGCGGATTGGGGAAGTCGACCGGGGTGCTGAACGCCTGCACGCCGGGTCCCCCCAAACCCGCAAACGTGTACGAGGCGGCAGACGGAGGGAGGAATCCAGCCGTCAGGGCAGCCGTGTAGAGTCCGGGAGTCGATGGCAGCGCGCTCAAGGCCTGCGTGCCGCCCGCTCCGGTGACCGATATCGTCCCCGGATTCAGCCCCTCCAGTTGATACGGATTGACGGGAGGTACGGAAACCTGCTGGTAGACGACGCAGCTTCCCAGCGACGGCAGCGTGTTGCCGAGGTACGGAAAGAGCGACGCGCCGGGGATGCTGACGAACTGCGCGCCCGCCATCCTGCTGGTCCCGGTTGTGTTGGTGATTTGGGAGAGAGACAGAGAGCCAAGGTTCACCAGGGCATGGCCCGCCAGCGCGGCAGCCTCGGTAGAGCTGACGGGCTGGAGCGGGTCGATGCACCCGCCGCCGCCGGCCGAGACCGGCATCGTCACCGTATTACTGACCATCGCGCTGTTGCCGCTGCCGCCCACGGCCACAACGGAAACCGCGCAGCCGGTGGGCACGTTCGCGGGCAGGGTCACATCGACTTGATCCACCCCTTGATAGTGCGACCTTCCCTGGTACCCGATGGGCACCGAAACGCCGCCGATAAAGAGCTGTGTGATGAAGTTGAGGTTGTCGAAGTGCGCGGGCGGGTCAACGTCGTTGTTGTTGGTGTCAGCCCCGACGCCCGAGCCCCAAAAGACAATCGTCTCGCCTGGCTGCGCGGAACTGGCGGGCGTGATTAAGCGGCCCGTGAAGTTGTCGGTCACCGCCGCCATGCCGCTTCCCGTCCCGTAATAGGTATCGAAGCCGAAGGCGCTTTGCGCCACTGTGGTATTGAACTGCTGGCTCGTAGCGCCGCCAAAGGTGACTTTCACTTCCGCCAATGTTCCGAGCGGCGTGCTCGAGGGCAGCACCGCCGCGATCTGCGTCGGCGTCGCATAGTAAAGCGCTGACTGGGAAATTACGCCGTTCACCGTGACGCTGACGCTGGCTCCGTTCAAAGTCTGGGGCAGGGCCTTGCTAGGATCCTGTAACGGACTCGCCTGGCTTCCGGGCTGCGCCATACCCGTGCCGAAGATGATGAAAAGGCTGCCCGGCGCGATGCCGTAGTTCGGCAGGTTAGGCAGCGTGTAGCTATAGTTGCTCAGCACCGCGCTGATCGCCGGCTGGGCCGCCAGTGGCGAGCCTGCCAGCAGGTATACCGGGATGGAGATGGCAGCCCAGGTAAGAAGATGACGCCTCATCGTATTCCCTCCGCAACTGCGTTCTAACGGGTCGCTGGAAATGGAGACCAAGAAAGCCGGGGAGAAAGTGTTGACTTGCGCGTTGACAGGCGAAAGCGCCTGTCCGACTTTCGTGTCGAAGCACTCGAAGGCGAGTGGTGCAGGCGCTTTCGCCTGCCAACCGGTCTCTTTTGCAGTCCCGCGAACCAAGCAGCATTCGGCCTTTCCATCGCGTAAAGTGCCTGAGAAGAATTATGACGGCTACGCCGAGGCGAATGCAATAGGTGAGGCGGCGGAGAGCGTGATCGCCGCCGATCAATGCCGATAGAGTCTGATACTTACCGGCGTTGATCTGCGTTCATCGGAGGCGAGACGTATCCTCTAAGTTCGTCCCACTTAGCCGCGCTTAGCTCCAGAACGACCTAGTGCGTAATAGTACGCGACTCACCGGCCGTCAGTTGCACCGGCCGTCAGTTGTAGGTGGCGCTGATTTGAGTCGATGCGTATCCCATTGCGAACGCGAAATCCAAGTCTGGTATGGTAGGGCTCGTCGGATTCGTGTAATTGCTCACAGTGAGAGTCCCGCTCCCAGCTGGCAGCGCCAGCAATACGGCTGGCGGAACTGTGAACGATCCTGCGCCCACCGGAGCATCGCAAGTAAAAGATGCGCTAAACGCGTTTGTTGAAGACACCGAATTGCCCTGGATTTGAACGAAAGTGTTCGAGGCGCCGCCAGTCCAAGTGACTGTCACCCCTTCACTGCGGTCGACTGTCCCCTCGGAACTCGAATTGGACCATACCAGCGGGTTAAGAAACTTCACCTGCGCGTCATTAAAGGCTCCAACATCGGTTCCACCTGTGCCGGTGAATGTGAAGATCCCGCCTCCAGCGGGAATCGAGAAGGTTCCGTTCGGGGCGGACAGAACGCCGTAAATTCCCGGTACCTGTGGGAACGTTGCTAAGGCGAAGGTTCCGCTGGGCCCGGTTACCGAGACCGAACCGGCATTCAGCCCGGTCAGCGTGAACGGGTTGGTGAAAGTCGTCGAGTTGGTCTGCGTGACGGAACAGCTTCCCAACGGAGGCTGTTGACTGCTGCTATATGAGTCCAGCGAGCTGCCACTGATACTCCAAAAATCCGCGGCCGCCTCCTGCTGAACCGCGGGAGTTGTCCCGTTGAAAGTCGTCTGTTGGGCGATCACGACGCCACCGAATTTGACGGTGGTCTTGCCGGCCAGCGTCGCAGCCAGAGTCGGATCGACTAATGCGGTCGGATCGGCGCAGGCGCCGCCGTCGACGGTGACCGGGATCGTCACGAGATTGCTGGCGATAGCGCTGCTGCCCGTGCCGCTTACCGCCGAAATTGAAACTGCGCAGCCGAGAAGCGCCCCTGCAGGAACTTGCACGTTGATTTGATCTTGTCCCTGATACGAATCCCTCCCTTGGTACAGCATGGGCACTTGAACGTTGCCGAAATAGAACGCCGTGATGCCATTGACGGGATCGAAGTTCGTCGGCGGGCTCACGTCAGTGTTCTTGATGTTGGCGCCGTCGCCCGATCCATAGAAGACGATATATTCACCAGGCGTTGCCGATGCTCGGCACTGCGCGACCGGGTCCACAGGCTTCGAGCAACTGGACTCAATCAGGTAGCCGTCGTTGTTGTCCCTGACCCCCGCAGGACCGGTCCCGGTATTTGAAAGGGAATCGAATCCAAAAGCGTGGGCCACGATCTTGATAGGCGCGGGCTGGCTCGTTTGCCCGCCGTATGTCACCGTGATCGTCCCCGTTCCCACGGGTGTGCTGGACGGGAGCACCAGGCCGATCTGCCCGGGTGTGGTGTAGTAATATGCCGGTTGCACGGTGGTACCGTTCACGGTCACTGAAGCGCTCGAGCCGTTCAGCGTTAACGGCAGCGCCTGGCTGGCATCCTGCAAGACAACGGGCGCCCCGGGTTCGGCGAGATCGGAGCCGTAGACGGCGAGCAGCGTCCCCGGCGCGATACCGTAGTTGGGCGCGTTCGGCAGTGTAGAGCTGTAGTTGTTCAGAACCGCGGAGATAGAAGGTGCCGCGGGCCCGCTTTGGGTACCCAAGGTAGCGGACCCTGCCTGAACCTGCGCCGGTGTGGTGTTGTAGGTAAAGAACTGCAGAGTGATCGAGCTACTGCTGATCGCCGTCACCAGAAGTCCGGCGTAATTACCGCCATTGGTATGCACTGCCAAGACATCGTTGAGCACCAGTGTGCCGCTGATTGGCGTTGTCGCGTACGGGAGCGCCGCGAGAACGGCCTCATAAAAGCTGTTCCCGAAAAGCGTAGAGAAGTCGCTGCTGAACGACGTTCCAAGATCAGACAATTGGGCCGATCCCACCGGTGCGATGCTGGTACCGTTGAATGTGATGTCACCAAATCCAGTTCCGCCAGTTTTTCCCGTATCCAGATTCAGGTTGTTGTCCGCCGACGCAACAAGGGGCACCATCAGCACCAAAGCAGTCATGGCTATGGTGTGAAGTAATTTATGCATTCTCTATCTCCTCCAGTATTGTGAGTGCCGGACTTATTCTATATCTTCCAACGCACCAAAACCATAAAAAATGGCGTCCGCTAACCCGTCTAGCAGTACCGGCTGTCGGAAGATAACATCGCAAGGTCCCCAGAAGTTGTATTGATCGCGCACACACTCATGCGGGAACGTCGGGAGTCACGTCCCGGACCCTTAAGATAGTGCTGATTGGGCCGCCCGGGATGAGATGATTCCCGGCGCGTGAATGCTACACTGATCGATGGTGTCGTTCCAGTACATCCTGTTCGCGGTGGATGAGACGGGCATTGCGCTGGTGACCATCAACCGGCCGGAGAAACGCAACACCCTCTCGCAAGCGGTGGTGATGGAACTGGGAGCGGCCTTCGACCGCATTGCGGACGATCCGGCGATCCGCGCGGCGATCGTCACCGGCGCCGGCGATAAGGTGTTCATAGCGGGGGCGGACATCGCCGAGCTGGCGGAGCTCTCGCCGCTGGAGTTGCGCCGGTTTTCGCTGGAAGGCCAGCGGGTCTTCCGCCGTCTCGAGACGGCCGGCAAGCCGTCGGTGGCGGCCGTCAACGGATTTGCTCTGGGCGGAGGCCTGGAATTGGCGATGGCGGCGACGGTGCGGGTAGCGTCGGAAAATGCGGTTCTGGGGCAGCCGGAAGTGAAGCTGGGGTTGATTCCGGGCTTTGGCGGCACCCAGCGCCTTCCCCGGCTGGTGGGCCGCGGGCGCGCGCTCTGGATGCTGGCCTCGGGTGAGCCGGTTGACGCGGCCGAGGCATGGCGCATTGGCCTGGTTAATGCGGTGACGCCGCAGGCGGAACTGCTCGGCGCGGCGCGCGCCTGGCTGGAGAAGGTGATGCAGAACGGTCCGCTGGCCGTGCGGCTGGCGATGGAAGCGGTGGATGCGGGCCTCGACGGCAGCGTGGAGAAGGGCCTGCAACTGGAGGCGGCCCTGTTCGCAGCCAACGCCGCCAGCCAGGACCGCCGCGAAGGCACGCGGGCGTTTCTCGAGAAGAGGGCGCCGGCGTTTATAGGGAAGTGACTATGTCGAAAGTTTGGGAAGGCCAGCTGACCGCCACGGGGCTGCGATTTGTCATCATTGTCAGCCGCTTCAACAGCTTCATCACGGACCGCCTGCTGGCGGGCGCGATGGATGCGTTGACCCGCTCGGGTGCGGCGGAGGACCTGATCGAAATCATCAAAGTGCCGGGCTCCTGGGAGATCCCGCTGGTGGCCGCAGAAGTGGCACGCGCGCATCGTTATGATGCCGTGATCTGCCTCAGCGCGCTGATCCGCGGCGACACGCCGCATTTCGATTACATCGCCGCCGAGGCCGCTAAGGGAATTGCCCACGCCAGTCTCGAAACCGGTGTCCCGGTGGCGTTCGGTGTTCTGACCACGAATACCCTGGAGCAGGCCATCGACCGCGCCGGCGCCAAGGGCGGCAACAAAGGCTTCGACGCAGCCATGACTGCCATCGAGATGGCCAATCTGCTGCGCTCGCTGCGCCAGGCTACCTGATGCCCGCCCGGCGCAGGTCGCGCCAGCGCGCCTTGCAAATCCTCTTTCTCTGGGACGCCCGCCGCCAGCCCGTGAGCGAGGCGATCAGCGCGTATTTCGACACGTTGTACGCGGAAGAACACCCGGAGCGCGATGCTTTCGCCATCAGCCTGCTGGAAGGCGCCATCGCCCACCTGGAGGAAGTGGATGGACTCATCACCCACCACGCCGAGCACTGGCGCATGGAGCGCATGCCCGGCGTCGACCGCAATATCTTGCGCCTGGGGGTGTACGAATTGCTCCACGGCGCCACTCCGCCGGCTGTCATCATCGATGAGGCGCTGGAGCTGACGCGCAAGTTTTCCGGCGAGGAATCAGTTCAGTTCGTCAATGGAGTGCTTGACGCAATTCACCGCAGCCAGCCGGCGGGGGCGGAAACTGAGAAGTCTGACAGCGGCGCCGGTTAGCGGAATTTCGCAGGATGGAGGTGTAAAATCCCACGTGGAATCACCCCCGCATCATGTTACACTGAAATTCTTCCGCGTCCGACCACAAATCCGACCGTGTTCACCCTGGAGGTTTTCTTGAGTAAGATACGCATTCTCGTCTATGCGGTGCTATGCAGCATGTTCTGCATGACGGCACTCGTGGCCCAGACGCCGGCCGCAGTCAGTGTGATTTCGGGGAACGGGCAGCTGATCTGCGAACTTTGCATTCAGACTCCGTTCGCCGTTTTCGATCCTCTAGTGATCCAGGTCACCGACGCCAACGGAAACCCAGTGGTCAATACTCAGGTCATCTGGACGGTGACCGCTGGTAACGCGTTCTTTAATACGGGCGGCTTCGGCTCCAACAGCATTACCTCGACTACGGACAGCAACGGTAAGACGTCGGCCACCATCGGACAGCCGGCAGCCCAACAGTCCGGCCCGCAGTTCGGGGCGGCGAGCACCATCACCGCAACGGCGGGCGGTATCAGCGCCACCTTCTCTGAGACCCAGGCGGCGCCTGCCTTGAATCAACAGCAAGCCGTGATTGATGTCGTCGTCAGCTATCAGAACTGGCCCTTGTCCGAGACGATCAGCGGTGTCGCGGGTTCAGCCGGGCAATCTTACACGATGCTGGTGGAAACCAACACCGGAACCGGCATCCCCAACATTTCCCTGATGCTGTTGAATTCGGATAACACGATCGGACCTTCGACCAAAGTGCCCTCGGCATATTGCCGGGAAACGTCGGGCGCCGGCCTGTATACCGCCCTGAGTTCGGCGTCGGGCGTTGCCACCTGCAGTGTGGTGTTCGGTCCGGTGCCGGGCGCGGGAACCTATAAGGTCGTCACCGGCGGAGCCGTTTCGACGTCGGGTAACGCGCCGGACTCCAACTTCACCAGCGGCCCCCTCAGTCTCGATGTCAGTCAGCCGACGGTCGGCGGCGTCACGGTCGTCAGTGGCACCGGCCAAACCGGTGTGGGAGGGTCGCAGCTCACCGCACTGGTGGCGGAAGTGGTTGATACGAACTCGAAGCCGCTCGTCGGACAGGGCGTCACTTGGGCCGCCTCGCCCGCCAACGCCATCCAGCTCAATAACGTTACGTCGATCTCCGATTCCAACGGGTTAGTCAAGGTGCAGAACCCGGTGTTGAGCGCCTCGGCGGCCGGCACCATCACCGTGACTGCGACTTCGAATACCAACTCGCAAGCAGTGGCCACGTTCACCATCACCGCCTCGATACCGGTGACCGTGAGCAGCCTCGCCACCCAGGGTGGCAGCACTCCCCAAACCGCGGTAGCCGGTACGGCGTTCGCCAATCCGCTGGGGGTGACGGTAATGGGCAGCAACGGGCTACCCGTGAGCGGCGCTTCGGTTTCGTTTACCGCCAGCGGTCCGGTCACGCTTTCGGCGACCTCGGCAACCACCAACTCCAGCGGCGTGGCGCAGGTCACGGCGACCGCGGGAACGCCGGGTCCGGCTACCGTGACCGCCTCCATCGCCGGCCTCTCCGCCGTTTTCAACCTCACGGTCACGCCGGTGGGGCCGAATCTCTCGCTCACCAGCTTCGTGAACGGCGCGGACGGCCAGGTTGGTTCGATCTCGCCGTGCGGCATTGCGGCGATCACCGGCGCAGCGCTGGCTCCGAGCGGGGCGGGGATTCCGCCCGTGGTGGGGCCGCTGCCGCTCGAGCTGTCGAACGACACGGTCTCCTTCGGGCCCAGCGCGACAGCCCTTCAGTCGCCCATCTTCTCGGTCTCGAGTACTCCGGGCCAACTTCCGCAAATCGTGTTTCTCGTGCCCTGCGAGGTGACGCCGGGAACCGTGCCGGTCACCGTGAACGTCAACGGTGGCACGCAGACCCTCAACGTCACCGTCCTGCCCGCCAGTCCGGGCGTTTTCCAGACCACCATGTCGGATGGCGTGGTGCGTGCCGTGATCGAGCGGCCGGATGGATCCTTTGTGAATATCGGCAACCCGGCGCGCCGCGGTGAAACCGTCACCGCGTTCGTCACCGGCCTGGGCGCGGCCAGCCCGCAGGTTGCTACCAACTCTCTCCCCATTCCGGTCACGCCCTCCACGGTGAACGGCCTGGTGGTGGTTGGCATCAACAACGAGGGCGTTCCGGTCACGGCCGCGCAATTGTCACCCGACATGATCGGCGTGTACACCATCCAGTTCGAAGTGCCCAGCGACGCGCCGCAGAACAATAATGTGGTGTTCTCCGTCGGCGTCGTGCCAGTCGGCGGTACCACCGCTCGTTACAGCGCCGCCAGTTCCATTCCGATTCAGTAGTTCCTCTCTACTGCGGGGGGCCGCGATGACATGGCGGCCCCTTCTCAGTTCTTGGCACCAGCTCCCTGCAGAAAATAGCGACACTCACCTGAGCGATCTCGGCTCCACCCTGCCCGTTTTCTTCTACTTTTATTCGCCATCAAATCTATATGTGGTGTGTGCCACGATCAGTGTAGACTCGGTGGTAGCACGGTAACCCAGTCCTTATCAGACACTTCCCGCAAAAAAGCCTTGCAAAGCCTGAGGGCTCGTGCCACTATTGCTTGTGGTGGAGTAAAAGTGGAATAAAAGTGGGCGACACGGCTCAAGAACTGCTGATGGTGGAACCTCCGCGGGGGATGTACCCTAGCCGGCTGGATGATAAAGGCCGCGCTAAGATGCCCGCCGCGTTCCAGCAGTTCTTTGCCGCCCTGCGCGAGAAGAAGCTGTTTGTGACGAGCCTGGACCGACGCATAGCCCAAATATACCCGATGGCGGTGTGGCGCCAAAACGAAAAATTCTTCGATGGCTACCGGGATGACCCGCGCGTCGCGCGCAACGTGGCTTTCAACGCGGCGGACCTGGGGGCGGAAGCAGAGATGGACTCGCAGGGGCGGGTTCTCTTTTCGCCCGAGCTGCGGCGCGAGTTGGGAATCGAGAACGCGCCCGTGCATCTGTTTGCCTATCGCGGCCGGATCGAAGTGCTCAGCGAGAAGCTGTACGAAGATCGCAAGCGCGAGGCATCCGCGACGGCGCCAGAGGACGTGGCGAAGCTAGAGGCGGCGGGGCTGGTCTGATGGCTTATGCATTTTTCGGTGATGGCCGCCGAGTCGCTCGAGCTGCTGGCTGTGCGGCCGGACGGAGTCTACCTGGATGCCACTACCGGATTGGGCGGACATACGGCGCTGATTGCGGAGAGGCTGGCGGGAGGATTTGTGATCGCCAACGACCGCGACCCGCAATCGCTGGAGATGGCGCGGCAGAATACGCGCGCGCTGGCAGATCGTATCCGGTATCGCCAGGGCACCTTCGGATCACTGGCGCAGACGGTCCGCAGCGAGGGTTTGGAGAAAGTGGACGGCCTGCTGGCCGACCTGGGCGTGAGCCGTTACCAGTTGACGGCGCCCGAGCGAGGTTTTTCGTTCTTGTCAGATGGGCCGCTGGACATGCGCATGGACCCGACACAGGGCATGACGGCGGCCGATCTGGTCAATCACAACGCCGAGAAGGCACTCGCCGATCTGATCTTTCAGTTCGGCGAAGAAAGGGGGGCGCGGAAGGTAGCCAGAGCAATCGTCCGCGCACGGCCCATACGGAGCACACTGCATCTAGCCAATGTAGTGGAGCGGGCCGTGCACCGGACGGGCCGTCTGCATCCGGCCACGAAGACATTCATGGCCCTGCGGATGGCGGTGAACGACGAGCCTGGGGAGTTGGACCGGCTGCTGGAAACGGGGCCGGACTTATTGAAGGCCGGCGGGCGGATGGTGGTGATCAGCTTCATGAGCATCGACGACCGCAAGGTGAAAGTGCGCTTCCGGGAACTGGGACGGGAGGGGCGCGCCACGCTTCTGACCAAGCATCCGCTGGTGCCGGGCGAGCAGGAGACGGCGGAGAACGCGGCTTCGCGCAGCGCCAAGCTGCGTGCCATCGAAATGATTGAAAGAGGGAACTGAGACACCATGGCGACCATGCCAGCATTCTTAGGTAAGACGGCGCACGCGGGCGCAAGCGTGGTACGGACAGCGCCGGCCGTCGCACGTCCGGATAAGGATCCGTGTCGCCTGCGGGCACTGCCGCTGGACGACGTCCTTTTCTATTCGAAGAGAATCGACAACTCGCGCCTCGTGCGGGCCGCGGACCCGCGGGCACGCGGCGCGTGCTGGAGCGCCGTGGGCGCCGCCGGCGTGCTTCTGGTGCTCCTCACCGGCACGCAGGTTCCGAACCTGGCCGGCCGCCTGGAAGGATACAAGCTGGAAGCGCTCAAGGGCGAGGAACGGCGGCTGCTCGATGAGCGCCGCACTCTCGAGCTGCAGGAAGCCGAGCTTCTGAGCCCGGACCGCCTCGAGCGAGTGGCCGAGCGGCAGAATCTGGTGGCGCCGACGGCGGGCCAGGTGGTGCACCTGGACGGCAACAAGCCGGATAGCGCCTTTGCGCTGGTGAAGTAGCGAACGGGGGGCGTGATTGACTCACGCAGCGCGGCATGCTGGAGCGTCGTCTGAAATGGCTCGCGGGACTTGTCCTGATCTGGGGTGGGGTGATTTTCTGCAAGCTGGTTTCCCTGCAGGTAGTGCACCACCGGCTATACGCCGGCCTGGCGCGGGCGCGCCAGGAACAGGTAATCAAGATCCTCGCTCCTCGCGGCACGATTCTTGATCGCTCGGGCGCGCCCCTGGCGATGAGCGTGCCCACCCAAGCGGTATTCGTCAACCCCCAAAAAGTCCCCGATCTGGGCGTAGCCGCCGACCTCCTCTCCATGGTTCTGACCATGGACCGCGCTGACCTGTATGCGCGCCTGGAGGCGGCGCGCGACGGCGGCCGCGGCTACTTCGTGGTCGAGCGAAAGGCGACCTGGGAAGAGGCTCAGCGCCTGCGCGGCATGGCGTTCGACTGGGTCGAGATCTCGAGCGGCAGCGAACGGCATTACCCCAACGGATCACTGGCGGCGCACATCCTGGGCGGCGTGGACTTCGATGAAAAGGGCAACGCGGGCATCGAAAAATCGCTCGAGGCAGACCTGCAAGGAGCGGCCGGCGAAGAGCGGGTGCTGACCGATGTCAAGGGGCGGGGCATCGACGCCCTGGTGGAATCGGAGCCAAAGCCGGGGGCGGCGCTGACTCTCACGATTGACGAGAGGCTTCAGTTTGTCGCCGAGCACGAACTGGCGCAGGCGGCCCGGGACAAGGGTGCGCACAGCGGCAGCGTGGTGGTGATGAACCCGAGTAATGGCGAGATCCTGGCGCTGGCCAGTTATCCCGCTTTCGATCCCAACCTGCCGCCCGGCCCGGAGGACAATCCGGAAGCGCGCTTGAATCATGCCAGTTCGGTTCCGTTCGAGCCCGGTTCGGTTTTCAAGGTGATCACGCTGGCGGCGGCGCTGGAGACCACGCGCCTGCGGCCGGAAAGCATGATCGATTGCGGGCGCGGCTCGATCACGCTGTTTGGCCGCACCATCCACGAAGCGCACGGCGGATACGGCGTCATTTCGATGGCGGATGTGCTGAAACATTCCAGCAACGTGGGCGCCATCAGGATCGGCATGACGGTGGGCGAAGAGCGGATGCATGAGTACGTCCGCCGCTTCGGGTTCGGGGAGAAAACCGGGGTACCGCTGCCGGCGGAATCCCGCGGCCGCCTGCGCGGTCTGGAGCGCTGGAGTAAGGCCTCGCTGCCCTCCATCTCGATCGGCCAGGAAGTTTCGGTGACAGCGCTGCAACTGGCGCAGGCGGCCTCGATTGTCGCCAACGGCGGCCTGCTGGTGAGGCCCCGCCTGGTGTTGAAGCGGGGCGGCCAGACGGTGCGGGTGCCGGCCCCGGTCCGCGTGATCAAGCCGGAAACGGCGGTGACCATGCGGCAAATGATGGAGGGCGTCGTTATGCCCGGAGGCACCGGCTATCCGGAGGCGCGTCTGGAGGGATACTCGGTGGCGGGCAAGACCGGCTCTGCCCAGATCTATGACGTGGCCGCCAAGCACTACACCCACTATTACAACGGCTCGTTCATCGGCTTTGCGCCGCTCAACAATCCAGCCATCGTCGTGGTGGTGACGCTGAATGGTACGCACGGCAACTTGGGGTTCGGTGGCAGGGCGGCCGCTCCGGTATTTCATGCCGTCGCGACCGAAGCGCTACGCGTGCTGGACGTTCCCAGGGACCTGGGCGAAGAACCGCGGCCGGTAACGGAGGCGGGCAGCGCCGAAGACAAGGACGACCTCTCGATCGCCGACCTCGGATCCTCCGAACCGAATATCCTGGAAGAGAGCGACGAAGACGCTTCGGCGCCAACCGCTCCGGTGGGTCCGACGGTTCCGGACTTCAAAGGCAAGACCATGCGTGCCGTGCTGGCCGAGGCGGCCGAAAAGGGCTTGCCGGTGGTTCCCGACGGCAGTGGAGTCGCGCGCTTGCAGTTTCCGCCGGCCGGAAGCATGCTGCGGCAGGGAGAACGGATTCGGGTGCGATTTTCGCGATGAAGCTGGGCGAGGTACTCTCGGAAATCCGGCTGCGCCGTCCGGCGCCGCTGGACCTGGCGAGCGCCGACGTTGCAGGGCTCGAATACGATTCACGGCGGGTCCAGCAGGGGTATCTCTTTTTTGCTTTTCCTGGCAGCCGGGCCGATGGCCGCGACTTCGCGCGGGCCGCCCTGGACCGCGGCGCGGTGGCGGTGGCGAGCGAATCACCCGCGCCGGCGGGACTGGAGACGCGCTGGATTGAGGTGGATCACGGGCGGCAGGCGCTGGCCAGCGCCGCCCGGCTTTTTTACAGCAAGCCTGACGAGCGCGTGGCCCTCACCGGCATCACCGGGACCAATGGCAAGACCACCACCGGATTCCTGATCGATTCGGTGCTGCGCGCCGCCGGCCTCACCACCGCCTTGGTCGGCACCATTGAGTATCACCTCGCCGGGCGCGTGCTGCCGGCCGTCAACACGACCCCGGAATCGCTCGACCTGATCCGGCTGCTGGCTGAACTGCTGGCCGAGGGCGGCACGCACGCCACCATGGAGGTGTCCTCCCACGCGCTCGAATTGGGGAGGGTCTACGGCCTCCAGTTCCACACCGCGGTCTTCACCAACCTCACGCGCGACCACCTGGACTTTCACGGCACCATGGAAGCGTACTTCGCGGCCAAGCAAAGGCTGTTCGCCGGCTTAGGCGCCAAGCCGCCGGCGTTCGCCGTACTGAACCGCGACGACAGCTACTCGCGCGACCTGCAGCTCTCGCCCGAGACTCAGGTTCTCTGGTACGGGCTCGGGCAGGATCCGGATCTCCGCGCGCGGCACATCGCCTCCGGCGGCCAGGGGCTGCGCTTCGACGTGCAGTTCGGCAAGCAGCGTTTCGCGGTGGAATCGCCGCTCATTGGCAAGATCAACGTGTATAACATTCTGGCGGCGTGTGGCGCGGGGATCTCGTTTGGCCTGCAGCCGGAAGTGATTGCCCGTGGCATTGCTGCGCTGCAGGCGGTGCCGGGAAGGTTTGAGCGGGTGGACGAAGGCCAGCCGTTTGTTGTGGTGGTGGACTATGCGCACACGCCCGATGCGCTGCAGAACGTGATCGCCGTGGCGCGCGGCTTGAATCCCAAGCGCGTGATCACGCTGTTCGGCTGCGGCGGCGACCGCGACCGCACCAAGCGGCCGTTGATGGGGCAGGCGGCGGCGGAGTTGAGCGATTTCGTGGTGCTGACCAGCGACAACCCGCGATCCGAAGATCCGCTGGCGATCATGAACGACGCCCTGGTGGGCATTCGCCGCGTGGACAAGCCGCACGTGGTGGAGCCGGACCGGGCAGCCGCCATCGCCCGCGCACTGAACGAGGCGCGCGCCGGCGACCTGGTGATCCTGGCCGGGAAAGGCCATGAGACCTACCAGGTTTTACAGGACAAGACGATTGCTTTCGACGACCGGGCGGTGGCCCGCGAAGTGCTGCGAGGTTATGGGTTTCATCCACCGGATTGAACCATGACCTTGGATTTACAAGACGTTGCGCGCGCCATGGCGGCCGCAGGCGAAGCGCCGGCGCTGCCGGTGGCGGGCTGGAGCGTGGATACACGGACACAGCGGCCGGGCGACGTATATTTTGCCCTGCGCGGCGCCAACCACGACGGCCACGATTTTGTCCTGCAAGCTCTTGCTGCGGGAGCGGCGGCGGTGGTGGTGGAAGCCGCGCGCGGCGCGGACGCGGGCGGCAAGACGCTGCGCGTGGCGGACACGCTGGCGGCGCTTGAGGATTTGGGATCGTGGGCACGGCGGAAGTGGGGCGGGACGGTGATCGGGGTCACGGGCAGCGCGGGAAAGACCACCACCAAAGACGCGATTGCGCGCTTGCTGGAAGTGCGCGGGCCGGTGGGGCGCACCGTAGGCAATCTGAACAACCACATCGGCGTGCCGCTTTCGATCTTGCGGCTGCCGGACGCGGCGCGCCTGGCCGTGCTCGAAATGGGTATGAATCACGCTGGGGAGATCCGCGCCCTGGCGGCGATGGCGAAGCCTGATATCGGCGTCGTCACCAACGTGGGATACGCACACGTGGAGTTCTTCGATTCGATCGAGGGCATCGCGGCGGCGAAGCGGGAGTTGATCGAGAGTCTGCCGCGGGATGGTGTGGCAGTCTTGAACGCCGACGACGCCCGCGTCCGCGGTTTTAGCCAGGTGCATCCCGGGCGTTCGGTGACGTTCGGTTTTTCCGAAGACGCGGATGTGCGGGCGGAGAGTGTATCCGCCCACGGAGCGCGCACCTGCTTTCGCGCCCTGGGCGTCGACTTTGAGACCGGCCTCGCGGGAAAACACGCGGTGATGAATCTGTTAGCCGCGCTTGCCGTGGCCCGGGTGCTGGATCTGCCGGCAGAGAAACTCCGCGACGCGGTGGCCACGTTCACGGTGGGCGCGATGCGCGGCGGGCGGTCGATGCACAACGGCATCGTGGTGTGGAACGACTGCTACAACTCGAATCCGGAGGCGGCCCAGGAGATGATCGACGTGCTCAGTCAGACGCGCGCCGCAAGACGCTTCGCGGTGCTGGGCGAGATGCTGGAACTGGGACATGCCAGCGGCGCATTCCACCGCCAGGTGGGCGCCTATGCGGCGCGGCACGGAGTAGATGTTTTGATCGGCGTGCGCGGCCAGGCACGGCTGATGGTGGAAGCGGCGGATGCGGGGGGCGTCCGCGAGGCGCGGTTTTTCGAGGATCCGGACGAGGCGGGGAAATTTGTCCGCGCAATGGCGCAGGCGGGCGATGCTGTGCTCTTCAAGGGCTCGCGCGGAGTTCATATCGAACGGGCGCTGGAGAGGTTTCAAGCGGAGGATCCGGCGATTTTTTAGCGGCTGCAGCGGCCGCCCCTGACTAGCGATGCTTTATTACCTGCTCTACGAGCGGCTGTTCCGGCACGTCAGCGCTTTCCGTGTCTTTCGCTACACCACCTTCCGCACGGCGTTTGCCAGCCTCACGGCGCTCTTCCTTTGCGTCGCACTCGGGCCCTGGCTGATCGCCAAGCTGCGCCAGTTTCAAATTGGCCAGTTCATCCGCGAGGAAGGCCCGAAATCGCACCAGAAGAAGGCCGGGACGCCCACCATGGGCGGCATACTGATCATCATTTCGATCGTCGTGCCAACCCTGCTGTGGGCCGATCTGCGGAACGTTTACGTGTGGGTGGCGCTCGCCGCGCTGGTCGGCTATGGGTGGATCGGTTTCCTGGACGACTACGCCAAGGTGACGCACCGCCGCAACCTGGGATTATCGGGCACCAGGAAGCTCATTTATCAGTTCACCGTTGCCTTCGGTTTTGCCGGCATGCTGCTTGTGCTGCGCGCCCACGGCCAGTTCTCCACCGCGGTGAACATCCCGTTCGTCAAGAATTATCAACCCTCGCTGCTCATCGGCAACCTGCTGGTGAACCACTGGACGTACCTGCTCGGCGTGCTGCCGTTCGTTGTGTTTGTCGCGCTGGTGGTGGTGTTTTCGTCGAACGCGGTGAACCTGACCGACGGATTGGACGGCCTCGCTATCGGCCTGATGGTGATTTCCGCCGGCGCGTTGACCGTTCTCACCTATGCCGGGGGCCACGCGCAGCTGGCGGAGTATCTGCAGTTGGCGCGTAACCCGCACTCTTCGGAGCTGACCGTGTTTTGCGGCTCGATGACCGGCGCCAGCCTGGGGTTCCTCTGGTACAACGCGCATCCCGCCGAGATCTTTATGGGCGATGTCGGATCGCTGGGTCTGGGCGGCGGCATGGCCGTGGTGGCGGTGCTGATCAAGCAGGAAGTGCTCCTGCCCTTTATCGGTGGCATCTTTATTCTGGAGGCGGTTTCGGTCATCCTGCAGGTAGGGAGCTTCAAGCTGCGGCACGGCAAGCGGATTTTCAAAATGGCGCCGCTGCACCACCATTTCGAGGCGCTGGGATGGACCGAATCCAAAATCATCGCGCGCTTCTGGATCGCCGGACTGGTGCTGGCGCTATTTGCATTGACCACGCTGAAACTGAGATGACAACCAATTGGGCCGGCGCCAGAGTGCTGGTGGTCGGTATGAAAAAGTCGGGGCTGGCGTCCGTCGAACTGCTGACGCGCCTGGGCGCCCGTGTGCGCGCCACGGACTTGAAACCTCTCGCCGCGCTGGGCGAGGCGGAGCGGGTGCTGGAGCGCCTCCAAGTCCCGTTCGAACCGCAGACGCCGGCGGTATTTGTGGAGTGCGACGCCGTGGTGATTTCGCCGGATGTGCCGGAGGACCTGGCGCCGCTCGAAGCCGCTCGCGCGCGTGGCGTCGACGTGATCGGCGAAGTGGAACTGGCGGCACCATTCCTGAAGGGACAGACCATCGGCGTCACTGGCTCCAACGGCAAAACCACCACCACCAGCCTCATCGGCCACATCCTGCGCCAGTCCGGAGTCGTGACACAGGTTGGCGGCAACATCGGCACGCCGGTGACGGCAATGATTGACACCTCGCGGGAGGACGGCTGGAATGTGCTCGAGCTTTCCAGCTTTCAGCTTGAAACCATCCGCGATTTCCACGCCAACCTGGCGCTGGCGCTCAACGTTACGCAGAACCATCTGGACCGGCACCACACCTTCGAGAACTACGCGGCCGCCAAGGCCCGCCTGTTCCGAAACATGACTGCGGCGGACTTCGCCATTCTCAACGCAGACGACCCCGTCACGGCCGGCTATGCCAAACAGACGGCGGCAACCGTGGAATGGTTTAGCGGCACGCGCAAAGTGGAGCGCGGCGCCCACCTGTGCGCCGACAAGCTGGTGCTCGATGGGAAACTCCTGATGGATGCCGGCGAGATTACACTGCGCGGCCGGCACAACGTAGAGAACGTGCTGGCGGCGGCCATCGCTGCGGCGCGCGCCGGCGTGGCACCTGCCGCGATTGCCGCTGCCGTGCGGACTTTTCAGGCAGTCGAACACCGGCTGGAGTTCGTCCGTCAGGTGAACGGCATCGATTATTACAACGACTCGAAGGCCACCAGCGTCGACGCTACGCTCAAAGCATTGAACGCATTCTCCGGCGGCCTGTGGGTGATTCTGGGCGGCAAGGACAAGGGCCTCGATTTTTCGGCGCTGCGAGAGCCGCTGGCCGCCAAGGCGCACGCGGCGCTGTTGATCGGAGCGGCTGCGCCGAAACTCGCGCTACAGTTGCGCGGCGCCCTCCCGCTGGTGGAATCGGGCACCCTCGATGCCGCCATTGACTATGCGTACCGCATCGGCCGCGAGGGCGATACGGTTCTGCTGGCGCCGGCCTGCGCCAGCTTCGACCAGTTCCGCAGCTTCGAGCATCGCGGCGAGGTCTTTAAACAGATCGTGAACCAACTCGGGCGAGACAACTGATATGGCGCAAAGGCTCAAAACGGACTGGATTCTCTTCGCGGCTGTGCTGGCCCTGCTGCTGTTCGGCCTCTTGATTGTCTACAGTGCCTCGTCGATTATGGCGCGGCTCGACGCGCGCTACAACTCGAGCTGGTATTTCGTGATGCGCCAGGCAGGTTACGCGGTAGTGGCCGTGGTCGTCATGATGGCGCTCAAGCGCACCCATTACCGCAAGTTTCAAGACCCGGCGGTGGCGTTCAGCGCTATCGGCATTGCTCTGATTCTCCTCTTCACGGTGTACTTCGTAGACGCGAACCACCACCGTTGGCTGCGGCTGGGAGGCCCGGTGGGCGTGCAGCCTTCCGAGTTGGCCAAGCCGGCGCTGGTGATTTTTCTGGCGTTCTTCGTCACCTGGCGCGCGCGCGCCATCAATGATGCGCGGCACACCCTGGTGCCGGCAGCGCTGGCGGTGGGGTTCCTGATTTTCGCGGTAGTGGTGCCGGACCTCGGCACCGCGGTGGTGCTGGGCCTGGCCGCCATGGTGGTGTTCTTCGTGGCCGGCCTGCAATGGCGGTATTGCTTCATCGTGGCGGCGATGGCCTTCTTAGGGCTGGTGGTTTCGATTTTTGCGGAGCCTTACCGGCTCGGCCGCGTGATCCGGTTCTTCGATCCCAGCTTCCAGTACGTCTCGCGCATCGATCCGCACGGCTGGCTGAAGGCGCGCAGTGAGCGGACGCTACGCACGCGCGATACGAATTACCAGCTGGAGCAGTCGCAGATCGCTGTGGGCGCCGGCGGCGTCGCCGGCGTGGGGCTGATGAATGGGCGCCAGAAGCTGCTGTATCTGCCGGAGGCGCACACCGATTTCATCTACGCGGTGGTCGGCGAGGAAATGGGCCTCATCGGGGCGGCCGGCCTGCTCGCCGGGTTCGTGGTGATCTTGTGGCGCGGGCTGCGGACCACCCTGCGCATTCGCGACGATTTCGGCCGCTATCTCGCGTTGGGCGTGACCATGGTGATCGTGGTGCAGGGTTTTATCAATATGAGTGTCGTGCTGGGCATCATGCCAACCAAAGGAATTCCGCTGCCGATGATCAGCTATGGCGGCAGTTCGCTGGTGAGCACGCTGGCGCTGCTGGGCATTCTGATGAACGTGAGCGAGCATGCCGGGTAGGGACTCGTTGCGCGAGCATCAGACAGCTTGTCGGAGCCGCGACCGTAAGGGGGTGGAATTCGGCCGCCGCTGGAATGTCTCATGACAGGCCGGAAACGGGAGCCCGGCGCCGTCTTCCTGATGACCGGCGGGGGGACCGGGGGGCACGTCATCCCGGCGCTGGCGGTGGCGCGCGAGCTACGGCGGCGTGGCCACGGAGTGTTCTTCGTGGGCACTGAGCGGGGCCTGGAAGCCAGGCTGGTTCCGGCCGAAGGGTTCGAGTTGAAGAAGATTGCAATCGGCGGTCTCAATCGGGTGAGCCTAGGGCAGAAACTGGCGACGCTGGTGCGCCTCCCATTCGCGACCCTGGGGTGTTTGAACTATCATGCGTCGGCGGTTTTCAGTATGGGCGGGTACGTGGCGGGGCCGCCGGTGATGGCGGCCCTGTTAAAGCGGGTTCCAGTGGTGGTGATGGAGCCGAACGCGATTCCCGGGTTCACCAATCGTGTCGTCGGCCGCCTGGCGGCGCGCGCCTTGATTTCCTTTCCGGAAACCGCGGGATACTTCGCGCCGGGCAAGGCCGAAGTGACCGGGCTGCCGGTGCGGGAGGAATTCTTCGCCATCCCGCCCAAGCCGCGCGGAGACCGGTTGCACGTTCTGATCACCGGCGGAAGCCAGGGTTCGCGCACGTTGAACCGGGCCAGCCGGGAAAGTTGGCCGCTGTTCCGGACGGCCGGGTTTAAGGTTCGCATCGTGCATCAATGCGGGGCGGCTGGAGCGGAAGAAATTCGGCGGGAGTTCGCCGCCTCCGGTTTGGACGGCGGCGTGACGCCGTTCATTGCCGACATGCCGGCGGCCTTCCGCGAGGCCGACCTGGTGGTGTGCCGGTCGGGAGCCGGTGCTGTTTCGGAACTGGCCGCGGCGGGCAAACCGTCGATTCTGGTTCCATTTCCGTTCGCCGCCGACGATCACCAGACGCGCAATGCGCAAGCCATCGAGCGCGGCGGGGCGGCGCGCCTGGTGCGCGACGCAGAGATGAACGGGGAGCGCCTTTATTCGCTGGTGCGCGAGTTGGCAGAAGCCGGCGGCGCACTGGAGCGGATGGGCGCTGCGGCACGCCAGTTCGCCCGGCCCGGCGCTGCGCTTCGCGCGGCCGGGATTCTGGAAGAGGTCGCGCGGTGATAGTACGTTCTGGCAGCCGGTGGTTCGGAGCAGCAATGGACAAGCTCCGGCATGCCCCGCCAAAATGTGCAGAGCCGGCGGGGCCTGCTTTAGCTTGCCCGGGGCCACCTTTTCGATTGACAGTGGCCCTGCAAGCCGAAACAATATAACAAGGAAATGTTTTTTCGCCCACAGCACTTTCATTTCACCGGCATCGGCGGTATCGGCATGAGCGGCATCGCTGAAGTGTTGCTGAACCTGGGATACGAGATCAGCGGTTCGGACCTGAAGCTATCGCCCACCACCGAGCGGCTGGCGGGGCTGGGGGCGCGGATTTACGAAGGCCACGCCGCATCTAATATCACCGGGGCGCGCGCGCTGGTGGTCAGCTCCGCGGTGGACGAGCAGAATCCCGAAGTGCAGGAAGCGCGGCGGCTGCAGATTCCGGTCATCCCGCGTGGCGAGCTACTGGCGGAATTGATGCGCCTGAAGTATGGCATCGCGGTGGCCGGCAGCCACGGCAAGACCACCACTACGTCCATGGCGGCGACGATTCTGAGCTGTGCCGGTCTCGATCCGACAGTGGTGGTGGGTGGCAAGGTCGGTACCATGGGCGGCGCCAACGCCCGGGTGGGGCGTAGTGATTTTCTGGTGGCGGAATCGGATGAAAGCGACGGCTCCTTCGTCAAGCTGGCGCCGATTATAGCGGTGGTCACCAACATCGACCGCGAGCACCTGGACCACTATCCGTCCCTCGACGCGATCCAGGCGGCGTTCATCGAGTTCGTCAACAAGGTGCCGTTTTACGGCGCCGCCATTGTCTGCCTGGACGACGCCAACGTACAGGGCATACTGCCGCAAATCCGGCGGCGCACGATTACGTACGGCACCACGGCGCAGGCCGATATGGAAGCCGGCGAGATTGCCTGTGGCTCTTTTGCGAGTGAGTTTCGACTGCGGTCCCGCGGGCACGATCTGGGGCGGTTCCACCTGCGTATTCCAGGCCGCCACAACGTGCTGAACGCCACCGCGGCCGTGACGGTGGCGCTGGAGCTCGAAGTGAAGCCGGACGCGATCCGTGAAGCGCTGGCAACCTTCAGCGGAGTCGACCGCCGTTTTCAGGTGCGCGGCAAGGAGCGGGGCATCACGGTGGTGGACGACTATGGCCACCATCCGACCGAGATTCGGGCGACGCTCGACGGGGCGCGGCTGTGCGGCTTCGATCGTATCCATGTCCTGTTCCAACCGCATCGTTTCTCGCGGACGTTTCATCTGATGGACGAGTTCGGACGCGCCTTCCATCAGGCCGACAGTGTCTTCGTGCTGGATATTTACGCCGCCTCGGAGCAGCCCATCGAGGGCGTGACGGCTGAGGCGCTGGTCGAGCGGATTCGCCAGTCCGGCCACCGCTCGGCGGAATACGTGGGAACCATGGCGCGCGGCGTGGAGGGTCTGCTGTCGGTCGCACGAGCTGGCGACCTGGTGCTCACGCTGGGCGCGGGCAACGTGTGGCAGGCGGGCGAGACGGTTCTGGCACGATTGCGGTCGGAGGCACCCAGTGCCGCGTGAAAACAAGAAAAGCGGCAATCGCTGGCGGCTGTGGCTGGGCCTGGCCGCCATGTGCCTGGTGTGCGCGTCCACCGCGCTGGCGGCCTTGAAACTGCGCGCCTACGTGGCAACCGACCCGCGCTTCGTGCTGTCCAGCGATCGCCAGGACGCGCTGGTGATCGAAGGCTTGCGCTATGCGTCGCGATCCAAAGTGCGGCACGTCTTCAACGCCGATTTCGGCCGCGGGATTCTTGCGGTGCCGTTGGCTGAGCGGCGGCGCCGCCTGCTAGCCATCGATTGGGTAGAAGACGCTTCGGTCTCGCGCGTCTGGCCGGACCGGCTGGTGGTGCGCATCCACGAGCGGAATCCGGTGGCGTTCGTCTACCTGGCGAGCAGCGTGGTGCTGATCGACGCCGAAGGAGTGCTGCTGGAGCCGCCGCCGCAGGCTTCGTTCACTTTTCCGGTGCTGAGTGGGATCCAGGAGGACTCCACCGAAGAGGCGCGGCGCGAGCGGGTCCGGGCTCTGCTGCGTCTGGAGGAGGACATGGGCTATCTGGCCAAGGACGTTTCCGAAGTCGACGCCTCCGATCCCGAAAACCTGCGCGTCGTCGTGCAGGTGGACCGCCATGCCGTGTCCTTGCTCCTCGGCGATGCCAATTATGGACGCCGTTACCAGAATTTCCTCCGCCACTATCCGGAGATCGAGCAGCGGTCGCCGCGGGCGAGGACGTTCGACCTCCGGCTGGAGGATCGCATTACCGCCAAGGAATAGGAAGCCGAACGGATCATGCCGGATAAACCGACGTACGCAGTGGGGCTCGACGCGGGCAGCAGCAAGACGCGCATGGTAGTGTGCGCGCTGGAGGAGCAGCGCCTGCGCCTGATCGGTTGCGCCGCGGTGGAGTCGCAGGGCTGGTCGAAGGGATCGATCGCAGATCAGCAGGCGGTGGCCGAATCGATTCTGGCAGCGCTTGCCGAGGCGGAGTCGAGCGCCGGAGTCTCGGTGGAGTCGGCGGTGGTCGGGATGGGCGGCCCGAGTTTGCGCGGAGCCAATGGGCGTGGCGTCCTGGAGATGGGCTACCCGCGCGAGATTCAGCAGCGCGATGTCAACCGCGTCAAGGAGCGCGCGGCGCGCGTGCAGTTGCAGGAAGATCGCATGGTGCTGCAATTGTTCCCGCAGGATTTCGTGGTGGACGATCATCCTGGCCATCGCGATCCGCGCAAAATGACGGCGGCACGGTTGGAGATGAACGTTCACCTGGTGACGGCCGCCACTCGGGAACACAGCACGCTGGTGGGTGCCGTCAACCAGGCGCACCTGGTGGTCGAGGAAACGGTATTCGAAGCGCAGGCGGGCTGGTATGCCGCGGTGCAGCCCGAGGAGAGGCGCGAGGGCGTGGCGCTGGTGGACATCGGTGCTGACTCCACTTCGCTCGTCGTCTATTACGGCGACGCCATGTGCCTGGCTTCGAGCCTGCGGGTTTCCGGCAGCCACTTTACCAGTGACCTGGCGCGCGGCCTGTGCGTCACCCCTGCTGAAGCCGAGCAGGTGAAGCTCGAATACGGCTGCGCCAACGCGGCGGATTCGCCGGAAAACGTCCGCGTGGAGCTGCCTTCGGCCGACGGCCGCGATCCGCGGCAGGCGCCGAAGAGACACGTCGATCTGATTCTGGAGTCGCGCGCCACGGAGTTGTTTCAACTCGTGCGTGAAGAACTGGCGCGCGTCAGCATGGAGCAATCGCTCACCGGCGGCGTCTTCATCACTGGCGGCGGCGCCAAACTGGCGGAAATCGCCGATGTGGCGGAGCGAGAGTTGGGCTGCCAGTCGCGATTCGGCCTCGCGGTGGGAATCGCCGATTGGCCGGAGGCGATGAATGACCCGGAATGGTGCGCCGCAGGAGGCCTCGCGATGTACTCGGCAAAACTGAAGGAGCAGACGGAACGGCAGCGTGCGGCCGTAGGCTGGTTGAGCAAGATTTTATAGCAGGAGGCGAAGACAAAATGGGATTGATGGATTCGCATATCGACGACTTGAAATACGAAATCGCAGAGGAATCGCACCAGGGGACCCAGATCAAAGTGGTCGGCGTGGGCGGCGGAGGATGCAACGCCGTGGCGCGCATGGTGCGCGAGGGAGTCGAGGGGGTCGCGTTCTGTGTCATGAACACGGATCTGCAGGCCCTGGCGGCGGTCGAGGTTCCCCACAAGCTGCAGCTGGGGCCCAAGCTCACGCGGGGATTGGGCGCCGGAGCCGATCCCGAAATCGGGCAGCAGGCGGCGCTCGAAAACACCGATCACATTCTGGAAGTCCTGGAAGGCGCTGACATGGTGTTCGTCACCGCCGGGCTGGGCGGTGGAACAGGAACCGGCGCCGCGCCGGTGATTGCCAGTCTGGCCAAGGAAATGGGCGCGCTCACCGTCGCCGTCGTCACGAAGCCATTCGGATTCGAAGGCCCGCGCCGCATGCGGCTGGCCGAAGAGGGGTTGCGGCGGCTTGCCACCGCGGTGGATACCGTCATCGCCATTCCCAATGACCGCCTGCTGGCGCTGGTGCCGCGCGGCACCAGTTTCTTCGAAGCGTTCAAAGTGGCGGATGACCTGCTGCGGCAGGCCGTGCAAGGCATCAGCGACATCATCACCACCCCGGGGTTGATCAATCGCGACTTCTCGGACATCAAGGCGACCATGCTCGGCATGGGCTACGCCATGATGGGGACGGCCGTGGGGCGCGGTGAGAAGGCGGCGGTCGAGGCAGCTCGCCAGGCCATCAGTTGCCCGCTGCTCGAGGACTCGCGCATCGCCGGTTCCAAGGGCATTCTGATCAATATCACCGGCTCCAGCCGCCTGGGATTGCACGAAGTGAACGAGGCGTGTTCCATTATCCGCGAGGCGGCCGAATGTGAGGATGCGCAGATCAACTTCGGCGTGATTCTCAACGAAAGCCTGGCGGATGCGGTGAAGATCACGGTGATCGCCACCGGCTTCCAGCCGGAGAAATCAGCGGTCGAAGAGCGCAGGCCTGCTGCCATCACCAAAGTGAGGCCGATGGGTACGGAGCCAGAGCCTGTCCCGGCGGTGGCCGCCGCCGTTCTGGCGGAGCCTTTGCCAGCGATTCCCGCGCAGCTTCACGGGGAGGCAATGGATCCGGCAGAGGATGAATCGATGGAGCTGGATCTGGAAGATCTGGACACGCCGGCATTCATGAGGCAGGGGCGGCTGCTGAACTAAGGCTAGGAGGAGCGCGAAGGGCCGACGCCGGTTATAATCGGAGTTCCTCCATGAAAGCTCGTGTCTTTGTTTCTTTGAAGAGCACCGTGCTCGACCCGCAGGGCCAGACGGTGCGCTCCGCGCTCCAGGGCCTCGGTTTTTCCGCCATCGAGGATGTGCGCCAGGGCAAGTTCTTCGATATCGCCATTGCCGGCGGAGTGTCACCCGAACAGGCACGGAAGGACATCGAAACCGCCGCTCATGATGTGCTCGCCAACCCCGTGATAGAAGAGTATCGCGTGGAGTTGCTGGACTAACACCGCCGGCGCTGCAAGAGAACAGCCGGTAGCGCCGGCGGTCTCTGCCGCCGGCATTTCTCAATCCCCCTCCGCCGACCGAAGAAGCGCCGCCGCTGTTCCGCCGGAGAGCCTCGCCGCGGCTTCCCTATAATGGTTTTATGTGCGGAATTGTCGGGTATGTCGGACACCGCAAGGCGGTGCCCATAATTTTGGAGGGGTTGAAGCGGCTTGAATACCGCGGCTATGACTCAGCGGGGCTGGCCGTGTACGGCGAGGACCACAACCTGGCGGTGCGGCGCGCGAAGGGGAAGCTGCGCAACCTGGAGGATGTGATCCGCCTGAGCCCCGTGGATGGCTCCTTCGGTATCGGCCATACACGCTGGGCGACGCATGGGCGCCCCACCGAAGAGAATGCTCACCCGCATAGCGATTGCAACGGCGATCTGGTGGTGGTCCACAACGGCATCGTGGAAAACTACCTGACCCTCAAGCATCAACTCGAAGCGGAGGGGCATGTGTTCCGCACCGAAACCGACACAGAGATCATCGCCCATCTGGTGGAGAAGCACTTCAGCGGCAACCTGGAGGACGCGGTTCGCTCGGCCGTGGCGGAGTTGGCGGGCGTATTTGCGCTGGCCGCGATTTCGCGCTCTGATCCGGAGAAGATCGTCGCCGCGCGCAACGGCCCCCCGGTCGTGATCGGCATTGGCGACAACGAATACTTTGTCGCCTCCGATGTGCCCGCCATCCTCAGCCATACGCGCGACATGTTCTTCCTGGCCGATGGCGACATGGCGATCCTGACGCCGGACGGAGTGCGGTTGAGCGATTTCCAGGGCCGGCCCGTGAACCGGCAGGTTACCCATGTGCTCTGGGACCCCATCATGGCCGAGAAGGGCGGCTACAAGCATTTCATGCTCAAGGAGATCTTTGAGCAGCCGCGGGCCGTGCGGGATACCATGCTGGGGCGCATCGGGCAGGAGACGGGGCGCGTTTTTCTGGATGAGATGGACATTCAGCCGGCCGAGTTCGCGCGCTTCCGCCAGGTGAAGATCATCGCTTGCGGCACCAGCTGGCATGCCGGGCTGGCCGGCAAGTTCATGATCGAAAAGCTGGCGCGCATTCCGGTAGAGGTCGATTACGGAAGCGAATTCCGCTATCGCGACCCGATTGTCACCGAAGATACGCTGACCGTCGTGATTTCCCAGTCGGGCGAGACCGCCGACACCCTGGCCGCCCAGCGCGAAGCCAAGCAGCGCGGATCGAAGACGCTCGCCATTTGCAACGTGGTGGGCTCGATGATCACGCGCGAAGCCGCCGGCACCATTTACACCCACGCCGGGCCGGAAATCGGTGTAGCCTCCACCAAGGCGTTCACCTGCCAGTTAACCGCGCTCTTCATTTTGGCCATGTACCTGGGGCAGTCCAACGGACGCCTGGATGAGAGCACCTCGCGCTGCCTCATGCAGGAGGTCTTGAAGATTCCGGGGAAACTGGAGACCGTGCTGGCGCACGATCCGGTCTACGAAGCCCTGGGGCGCGAGTTGCATCGCGCCACCGACTTCCTCTTCCTCGGCCGCGGCCAGCATTTCCCCATCGCACTCGAAGGGGCCCTGAAGTTAAAGGAGATCTCCTACATTCACGCGGAGGGCTACCCGGCCGGCGAAATGAAGCACGGCCCCAACGCGCTGATCGACGAAAAACTGCCAGTGGTGATCCTGGCCACGCGCGATGCCGCCAGCGAAGAAAGCCGCCTGCTGTACGAGAAGACCGTCTCCAATATTCAGGAAGTCAAGGCGCGCGAAGGAATCGTGGTCGCCCTGGTGACGCAGGGCGACGAGCACGTGAAAAAGATGGCGGACCACACCATCGAGATTCCGCCGTCGCTGGCGCTGCTCAGTCCGATTCTGGAAATCGTGCCGCTGCAGCTCCTCGCGTATCACATCGCGGTGCGGCGCGGCTGCGACGTCGATCAGCCGCGCAACCTGGCCAAGAGCGTCACGGTCGAATAGCGTGCCGCTGGCGCAATTCACCCACCAGGTCGAGGTGTCGACAGGGGGCAAGGGCCTGTATGAGATCACGGGCGTGATCGATGGCTGGCTGTCCGGGCTCGATGTCGCCGCCGGCCTTCTCACGGTGTTTGTGCAGCACACCTCGGCGTCGCTCACCATCCAGGAGAACGCCGATCCCGATGTCATGCACGATCTGAACCAGTTCTTCAACCAGCTCGTCGCCGAGGACAACCGCCTGTACCGTCACACCGTGGAAGGGCCGGATGACATGCCGGCGCATATCCGCGCCGCGCTTACCTTGACGCAGCTCTCGGTGCCGGTGGAACGGGGCCGGATGGCCTTAGGCACATGGCAGGGCATCTATTTGTTCGAACATCGCCGGGCCCCGCATCGCCGGCGCATCAAGCTGCACTTGATCGGCGGCAAGTAACACACGATCGCGCCGCCATGTACAATGGTCGGCTGGAGGCACAATGAGCGCAAAGGCTACCGTTCGAAAAACGGGCAACGTGGCCATCGTAGATCTGGCCGGAAGGATCGTCCTCGGGGACGGGTCCGGGGTGGTGCGCGACACCATCAAGGATTTGGTTGGATCGGGCCAGAAGAACATCCTGCTCAACCTGCGGGAGGTGACCTACCTCGACAGCGCCGGCCTCGGCGAAATCGTCGGGTCGTATGCGACGGTGACCAATATTGGCGGCGACGTCAGGTTGCTGCACGCGCAGGGCAAGGTCAAGGAGTTGCTGACCATCACCAAGCTTTATACCGTTTTCATCGCCTATGATGACGAGGCCGCTGCCGTCAAGGCGATGGGAGCGGGCGTGGCGACCGCCTGACACGCGATGCCGCCCGCTCGCGCGCCGCGCGATTCGGTTGGCGATGCTGAGTCCGCCTCGCGCTTCCATTCCCGCAGCCATCTGGCAGCAGCTTCCGCAGGTGGTGGTCGTGAATTTGTTAACAAGAGCCCAAAGGCGTTTTTTGTTCGAAATCGAATTGATTTAAGCCAGAACCAGTGTTAAGCTTTCATTACTCTGTCATCCTCCGAGACAGAATGTAGTAGACCTAAGCCCCGCGTCTTCCCCGGCGCGGGGCTTTTTTCTTGTCCCCGCAGCCTGATTTTTGCCCTCTCCCAGCCCGCTCAGAGTTTCCCGATGTAGTGCAAGGATTCGCGCTACCCGCCGATGCGCCACCTGGGTACCCCCGCACATGCGGTACCGTTTCGGCCATTCTCCGTGCTGGGCGCCCCGGACTTCGCGCCGCCGTGCTAAATAGCGGTGCAGTGGCGCGTCCCTTTGTGTAGAGAGCCTGTTAGGATGAATACGTTAATGGCCGCTCCTCCGGAACCAGCCCGTCTCTCACTAGCCGATCTAGAACGAGTGTTCCGGGAGAGTCATGCTGCCGTGTTTCGCGCAGCATACCGCGTGACGGGGAACGCGAGCGACGCCGAAGACGCCCTGCAAACTGTATTTTTGCGGTTGCTGAAGCGGGATGCGTCCGCTGACACGGTGGAGAATATACCGAGCTTCCTGCGGCGCGCGGCGGTGAATGCGGCACTGGACATAGTACGCGCGCGGCAGGGCATCCGGAACATTCCCCTGGATGACTTGGAACCCGTGCTGGCGGAGAGCCCGCATCGCCGGCCGGATCGTCTGCAGGCCTCCAGTGAAATTCGCGATTGGCTGCGCGGCGCGCTGGCGCGGCTGAATCCGCGTATTGCGCAGATGTTCGCATTGCGGTTCTTCGAAGGAAAAGACAATCCCGAGATTGCGCGGTTGTTCGATACCACGCCGGGCAGCGTCGCGGTGACCATTTCACGGACCCGCGACCGGCTGGAGAAGGAATTCCGCGTTTACCAGGGAGGCGAGGCATGACACCCGAAAATAGTTTCCAGGATCCAGCGTTGGAGCAAGCGTTGTCAGAAATTCGCGGCGAGGTTGTGGATCCAGCAGTGGTCGAGGCCGCTGGGAGCCGCGTGTGGGCGCGGTTGGCGGAGGCGGCCGGTCAGTTGAGCAGCGAACCCATTCGCGGCTGTGCCGACTTTCAGGCGCTGCTCGCCGATTACCGCGCGGGCCGGCTGCCCCAAGCGCGCGCCATGCTGGTGGAAGACCATCTTCATGCGTGCGTCGCGTGCCGCCATATCTACGAAGGGAAAGTGGTCGCCATGCCGTCGGCGCGTCCGGCGGCGCGGCCCGTTTGGCGCGGCGTTCATGCCGGTCGATGGGCAGCCGCGGCCGCGGTGGTGATTGCGGCCGGAGCGGGTGTTTGGACTGTGGTCGAACGAACTGGCGCGCCCGGCGGCCGGGCCCGCGTGGACGCGGTCAGCGGCACCCTGTATCAAGTGGCGGCCGATGGCGGGCTCCGTCCGCTGGTAGCCGGACAGGATCTGCCGGAGGGTGTGGAGATTCGGACCGCCAAGGATTCCGATGCTTTGCTCCGCCTTCGCGACGGTTCGTCGGTGGAACTGCGCGAGCGCTCCAGTCTCCTCACTACGGCTTCCGCGAATGACCTGACCATTCGGTTGGGCCGCGGCAGCGTGATGGTGGAAGCAGCCAAGCGCCGCAAGGGCCACCTGTTTGTGGATACCGGCGATTGCCGCGTGGCGGTGACCGGGACCATCTTCGGCGTCAGCGCCGGCGTCAAGGGATCTCGGGTTTCCGTGGTGCAGGGCGAAGTGCACGTCGCGCAGGGCAGCAGCGAGCAAGTGCTGCACCGCGGCGATCAGACCGTCACCGGCGCGGAGATGGACCCGGAACCGGTCAAGGACGACATCGCGTGGAGCCGCAACCGGGATCATTATTATGCCCTGCTGGCCGACTTGCGCGCCAGCCTGGAGCGGATTCATCTGCCCGATCTGCGCTACCAGAGCGATTTGCTGAACCGCTTACCGGCGTCGACCGCATTGTATGCCAGCATTCCCAATCTGGGCGACTATCTCAGCCAGGCGGAAGCGGTGCTCAACCAGAAGATCGCCGAAAGTCCCGAGCTGGGCCGGTTCTGGAGCGAGCGCGGCGCCAAGGTGCAGCCGGTAATTGAGAAGCTCCGCGCTGCCAGCGGTTACCTGGGCCCAGAGATCGCGGTGGTCGTGTTGACTGCTCCGGATGGCAAGCCGCAGGCCCCTGTGCTCGTATCGCAGATGGTGCGCGGCGGGTTCGCCGAGTTTCTCGCCCAACAGGGCGCTGGTTTGACGGTGGAAGTTCGCCACGGCCTGGTGGCGTTCGGTCCGGACCGCGGCGCGGTGGAGAACCTGGTTCCAGCCTTCGATTCGCCATCCGGCGGATTCGACGGCACGCCCTTCTACGCGCGCATCGCGGAGGTGTATCACGAAGGCGCAGGGCTGCTGGTGTGCGCCGATCTTTCGCGCCTCGCTCAGGGCGAACACACGGCGGGGATGCGCTATTTCGTCGGCGAGGAGAAGGAAGTCAATCACCAGATGGAGGCGCGCGCCGCACTAAGCTTCGACCCGGCGCGCTCCGGCATCGCCGCGTGGCTGGCCAATCCGGCGGCGATGGGATCGCTCGATTACGTTTCGCCGGACGCGAGCACGCTCGCGGCGTTCGTAGTGCGCGACCCGGTCGCCATCGCCGACCAACTCGCCGGCATGGCGAAGACCACTCCGGCCGGATTGGGCGCGGAGGGCGAGCTGCGCAACGACCTTGCGCACAGCCTGGGAGGCGAGTTTGCCGTGTCGCTGGATGGACCGCTGATGCCGGTGCCTTCCTGGAAAGTGGTGGTGGAGGTTTACAATCCGGCGCAACTGCAGTCGGTCTTCACGCGCCTGGTGGCGGTCGCCAATCGGCAAAGCGCCAAATCCAGCGGCCAGATCCGCATGGCGCAGGAAACCGTCGATGGCCGGACCTATTACTCCATCAGCGCTCCCACGCTGGGGCCGCTGGCGGAGGCCCATTACACCTTCGCCGACGGATACATGATCGCCGCGCCGAGCCGGACGCTGGTCAAACGTGCCCTGGATCTGAAGGAGGCCGGAACTTCCATCATCCGTTCCGCCAGGTTCATGGCATTGACACCGCGCGACCACTACGCCAACTTCTCCGCCGTGCTGTATCAGAACCTGGGGACTTCACTGGCGCCGTTCGCCGGGCTGTTGAGCGGTATGGGCGGCAACCATCCCGGGCAACCCAGTCCGGCCGAGCGCCTCAGCAACCTGAAACCGACGCTGATCGCCGCGTATGGCGAACCGGACCGCATCACCGTGGCCAGCGCCAGCGATGTGCTGGGAGCCAGCTTATCGGCGCTCCTGACCGGCAGTCCCGGCGATTGGGCGGCGAACTCCATCCCGATCGGACAACTCCTCGGAACAGGCGGACATCAGAGGGCGTATAAAGAGAAGTGATGGCTGAAAAGGTGGCTCCCGTCATTGAGCTCGATGGCCTGGAGGTGCGCTTCGGCAATCGGGTCATTCTCAACGGGCTCAAGGCTTCGCTTACCGGCCGCTCGATCGGCCTGCTGGGGCCCAACGGCGCTGGAAAGTCGACGCTGCTCAACGCGCTGCTTGGCTTTCACCAGCCGTCGGCGGGAACCGCCCGCATTCTCGGACGCGATATCCGGCGCGAGCCGCGCGCGGTTCGCAGCCTGATCGGCTACATGCCGGAGAACGATTCGTTCATCGCCGCCATGAGCGGCGTGCGCTTCGTGCGGCTGATGGCGGAACTTGCCGGGCTGCCGAAGTCGGAGGCTCTGGAGCGCGCGCACGAGGCGTTCTTCTACGTCGGCCTCGGCGAAGTTCGCTACCGCGCCCTCGGCACCTACTCGCTTGGCATGAAGCAGGCCGCCAAGCTGGCGCAGGCCATCGCCCACGGCCCCAAGCTGCTGTTTCTGGATGAGCCGACCAACGGCCTCGATCCGCCGGCCCGCCTGCGCATGATTCAGTTGATCCAGGAGATTCGCGATCGCGGCGACCTGCACCTCATCGTCTCCTCCCATTTGCTCCGCGACGTCGAAGAGTGCTGCGACGAGGTACTCATCCTCAAGGACGGCGCCATCGCTGCCTTCTGCAACCTGGAGGAGGAGCGGCGCGCCAACGTACGCTTCCTGGAGATGGAAACGCGCGGCGGAACCAACGGCAATTTTGTCGAGGCCATCCGCGGCCTCGGCTGCGAAACAGCGCCCGGCGCGCAAGGGCGCCTCAAGGTCGTGATGCCCGAGGGGATGGACGTACGCCGCTTGTACGAAATCGCGGCCACCCAGGAAGTCCAGATCCGCCGCCTGAATCACCGGCGCGATTCGCTGGAGGACATCTTCCTGAAAGCCATGGAGGCCGCCGATGGCCGTCTATAAGAAGACCTACCGGCCGTACGAAGGCGCCTTGACGGCCCATTGGGCGCGCCTGCTGGTGATTCCGCGCTACGCGTTCGAAGATCTCCACCGGCGCCGGTTTCTTTCCATTTTCTTCTTCGCCAGCTTCCTTTACCCGCTGGTCTGCGCCATCATCATTTATGTCCAGCACAACGCCAGCGCGCTGAGCCTCATCAACGCGCAGGGCGCGCAGCGGCTCATCACCATCAACGTCGTCTTCTTCCTTTCTCTGCTCGGCTGGCAGAGCATGATGGCGCTGTTTCTGGCCGCGTTTGTGGGGCCCAGCCAGGTGTCGCCCGACCTTACCAACAACGCGCTATCGCTCTATCTGGCGCGGCCGTTCTCGCGCGCCGAATATGTGCTCAGCAAGATGTCCGTGCTCTTGATCCTGCTTTCGCTCATGACCTGGGTGCCGGGGCTGCTCTTGTTTGGCCTGGAAAGCTACCTGGAGGGCTGGAGTTGGGCGGTGGATCACGCGCGCATCGCGAGCGGCCTCTTCTTCGGCGCCTGGGTCTGGATTCTGCTGCTGGCGCTTCTGGCGCTGGCGCTTTCCGCGTGGGTGAAGTGGCGCGCGGCGGCCGGCGCCTTGATGTTCGGGGTGTTCTTCGTGGCATCCGCCTTCGGCGCGGTCATCAACGGCGTCGAGCGCACCAACTGGGGCCACTTGTTCAATATCAGCTACCTGGTGGGATCGGTCTGGGTGTGGCTGTTCGAAGGCGACCACCCGGTCACCAATGGCGCCGTCTTCTTTCGCGCCCCGCGCGGTGAGACGCTGCCGTTATGGACGAGCTGGGTGGGGCTGGCCGTGCTGGCGCTGATCTGTCTCTATATGCTGGCGCGCAAGATCCGCGGCGCGGAGGTGGTGCGGTGAGCGACACCCATATCACCTTCGCCGGCGTTTCGCGCTTCTACGGGGAAGTGCTGGGCATCAACGACGTCACTCTGAACATTCCGCCCGGCATCACCAGCCTGGTGGGGCCGAACGGCTCCGGTAAGACTACCTTGATGAACCTGATGACCGGGCTGCTGCGCGCCACGCGCGGCGAGATCAGCGTGCTCGGCGTCGCGCCCGACCAGCCCCAGCAAATCGGCCGCCTGCTCGGTTACTGCACCCAGTTCGACGCCTTTCCCAAGGGGCTCACCGGCTTCCAGTTCATTTACTCCTACCTGCTGCTCTACGGCATGAGCCAGGAGGAAGCGCGCGAGCGCGCCGTATCCGCGCTGCAGAAGGTGAACATGATGCCCGCCGCGGGCCGCCAGGTGGCTGCCTATAGCAAGGGCATGCGGCAGCGCGTCAAGCTGGCCCAGGCCATGGCTCACGACCCGCGCGTACTCGTTCTCGACGAGCCGCTCAACGGCCTGGACCCGATGGCGCGCGCCGAAACCATCGCCCTGTTTCGCGAGTGGGGCGCCGCCGGCAGGCACGTCATCGTTTCCAGCCACATCCTGCATGAAGTGGATTCCATTTCCGACCAGGTGATTTTGCTCAGCCACGGCTATGTGGTGGCCGAAGGGCAGATTCAGGGCGTCCGCAGCGAAGTCCGCGAGCAGCCGATGCAGATCCTGGTGCGCTGCGACCGCCCGGCAGAGCTGGCCTCGCGCCTCTTCGCGCAGAACCACGTCGTGGAAGCGAAGATCCAGGCCGACGGCCGCAACCTGCTATTGCGCACCAAGGATGCCGACGCCTTCTACCTGCTGTTGAACCGCGTAATTCTGGATACCGGCATGGAAGTGGAATCCGTGGCGCCGGCGGACGACGACGTGAATTCGGTCTACCAGTACCTGATCGGCGAGGGAGGCACGGTATGAACGCCCTGTGGATGCGGCAGATCCGCGCCGTCCTGCGGTTGGAATGGCGGAAGACGTTTTTCTCCAGGCGCGGCTGGTGGATTTATCTCCTCGCCCTGGGGCCGGTGGCGATCACCGCCATGCACTGGCTGTTTGAAATGGGCCGGTCGTCCTCCGGCCATAGCATCGGCGACGACAGCATCGGCTACGCCGCCATGTTTCAGTTCTTCTACCTGCGCGGCGCCATTTTCTTCGGCTGCGTGGGCATCTTCTCCAGCCTGTTCCGCGGGGAAATGCTGGAAAAGACCCTGCACTATTACTACCTCACTCCGATGCGGCGCGAGATGCTGGTGGCGGGGAAGTATCTCGCCGGGCTGGCCATGGCGGCGGTGCTCTTCGCGGGCAGCGCGGCGGCCTCATTCCTGTTAATCGGGCGCCATTTCGGCGCCGCTTACTCGAACTATATCTGGCACGGCCCCGGCCTCAGCCAGCTCGGCTGGTACACGCTCACCGCGGCCCTGGCGGCCGTCGGATACGGCGCCGTGTTCCTGATGTGCGGCCTCCTCTTCCGCAATCCCATGATTCCGGCTGCGGTGGTGTACGTGTGGGAGGCGCTCAACCCGTTCCTGCCATCTGTGCTCAAGAAGATCAGCGTGATTTTCTACCTGAAGAATCTGTGCCCGGTGGAAGTCCCTCTGCCGCCCCCGCTCAACCTGATCGTGGTGGAAACAGACCCCACCCCCGTATGGCTTGCCATCCCCGGCCTGCTCGCCGTCTCCCTCCTGCTGCTGGTCTACACCGCCTACTCGGCCAGGCAGGGGGAGATTAGCTACGGAGAATGAGGGCTGAACGGTAAGGCTCAGTAAGCAACGACCGGCCAGTAATTGGCCCACGGATTGCTCGCTTGGCAGCATGTCCAAGATCACTGAAGCTAGCCGCGACCATATCGCCGATGAGAACTTCGCTTTCCCAAAGGAGCGGAAGGAGCCCATCCATGACGCTGCTCACGTGCGCAACGCAATCGCCCGCTTCAAACAGGTGGAAGGGGTGACCGACTCGGAACGCGACGCCGCCTGGAAACGCATCAAATCCGCTGCGAAGAAGCACAAGGTAGAGTTGAACGAGCAAGACTGGCGGCAACTGAGTTAGCCGCTCGTAAGTACGATTCGCATTTTCGCTGCGCGGCCCGCGCGCCAGGGATGCCTAGCGCCTACCACGGACTCGTAGGGGCCGGGCACGCCCGGCCCCGCTTGGGCTGGACCGCAGCCCAAACCGCGCGGCCGAACTTTTCAAAGGGTGTGCTGAGTTACGTTGTCGGGTGCGACGGAACAAGCGCCTCTTGACTTCCCTTCCACTTCGCCTACCCTGATAAGATGTCTGCGCCTCCTGCGCCGTCGCCTGCCCGCAAGCTCGCGCTGCTGCCGCTGATCGCGGCCACCTATTTCATTGTTTCGGGCGGGCCATTTGGGTTGGAGGATACCGTCGCTAAAGCCGGCTATGGCGGCGCGATTCTCATCCTGCTGCTCACACCCTCGCTTTGGGCCTTCCCGACGGCCCTGATGGTGAGCGAACTGTCCACCGCACTGCCGGAAGACGGCGGTTACTACGTCTGGGTCCGGCGCGGCATGGGCCGGTTCTGGGGATTCCAGGAAGCCTGGCTGTCGCTGGTAGGCAGCGTCTTCGATATGGCGCTCTATCCCACGCTGTTCGTCAGTTACCTGGCACACTTCCTTCCTGCCATGACCACCGGCCAACGGGCTACCTGGATCGCAGTCGGCTTGATCGCGGCCGCGGCGGCGTGGAACCTGCTGGGCGCCAAGACTGTCGGCGGCAGTTCGGTCGTAATGGGCGTTCTGCTGCTGAGCCCGTTCGCCGTGTTGGCCGTGGCGTCGCTGTTTCATCACGGCATGTTCGCCGCGCGCGCAGGTCCCTCGCCGGCGGCCGCGCGACACGCCGACATCCTCGGCGGCGTGCTGGTGGCGATGTGGAACTACATGGGCTGGGACAACACGTCCACGGTGGCGGGCGAGGTCGAGAACCCGCAGCGCACCTATCCGCGGGCGATGGCGGGCGCGGTGGCGCTGGTGGCGCTCGGCTACGTGCTGCCCATCGGCGCGGTGGCGCTCACCGGTCTCGATGCCGGCCGCTGGGAGACCGGCGGCTGGGCCGACATCGGGCGCGCTGTCCTCGGGACCGGCGTGGCGGGCGCGGTGGTTGCGCTGGGGATCACGGCCGGCGGCATGCTCGGCGCGGCCGGATCACTCAACGCGTTGACCATGGTGCTCTCCCGCGTGCCCGCGGCTCTGGCCGATGACGGGTTCTTGCCCCGCATCTTCGCGCGCCGCGATCCGAAAACCGGCGCCCCGCGCTGGGCCATTCTCGCCTGCGCCGCCGCCTGGGCGCTCGGCCTGGCGCTGCCCTTCAGCAAGCTGGTCATGCTCGACATGCTCCTCACCGGCTCCAGCATTCTCCTGGAGTTCGCCGCGCTGCTGGCGCTGCGCGTTCGCGAACCTCATCTGGCAAGGCCTTACCGTGTGCCCGGCGGCCTGGCCGGCGCCATCGCCGTGGGCATCCCGCCTGCCGCCCTGATGGTGCTCACCGCGGTGCGCAATGATGCCGAGCCGGTAGGTCCCATCAATGCGCTCCAGTTTGGTGGCATCCTGATGGCGCTGGGCGTTGTAGCCTATTTTGTAGGAGAGCGATTCCGAAAACCATGATCATCGCCGATCTTGCCGCCACCGTCGGGCGGTCCTTCCCGGCCCGCCGCCGCACGCAGAACCTGGTGGGTGGCGCCAGCCCCATCCAGGCCGCCAGCTTTTCCCTCGGGCAGGTCACACTCGAGCCCAATGGCGGCCAGGTGCCCTGGCACAACCAGGAACAGGAGGAGATCTACTTCATCGTCAAGGGCGCCGGTGAAATGTGCCTCGGCGAGGAAAGGATGGCGGTCCACACCGGCCAGGTGGTCTACATTCCGCCGCGCGTGTTTCATCAGCTCACCAACACCAGTGCCGAGCCCATGCGGATGATCTACTGCTATGGACCCGCCGGCGACGTCGCGCACTGGCGGCAGGAACTGGACGGCACGCTGCCCCGCGCGGGAGTGGACGCGCCTCCGCTGCCCGCCGGCGCGTGGCCCCAGTGCACCGACAAGGAACCAAAGGCATGAGCGGGCGCGCCCAGCACTCCGTCGGCATCATCATGAACGGCGTCACGGGGCGCATGGGGCTGAACCAGCACCTGCGCCGCTCCATTTACGCCATCATGCAGCAGGGTGGGGTGCGCCTCAATGAGAACGAAAGCATCATGCCGCGCCCGCTCCTGGTGGGTCGCAACGCGGCCAAACTGGAAGCCATCGCAGCGGAGTGCGGCGGCATGCCCTGGTCCGTGAATCTGGACCAGGCGCTGGCCGATCCCGCATATGCGATTTACTTCGACGCGCAAACCACCGACCGCCGCGCCGCCGCGGTGCGCCAGGCCATCGCCGCCGGCAAGCACGTGTACTGCGAAAAGCCTGTGGCAGAGTCGCTCGCGGCCGCGCTCGATCTTTACCGCCTCGCGGAGAGCGCCCAGGTCAAACACGGCGTGGTGCAGGACAAGCTGTGGCTGCCAGGCCTGCTGAAACTTGCGAATCTCAAGCAGCAAGGCTTCTTCGGCCGCATTCTTTCGGTGCGCGGCGAATTCGGCTACTGGGTGTTCGAGGGCGACCACGTCCCGGCACAGCGCCCTTCCTGGAATTACCGCAAGGAAGAGGGCGGCGGCATCATCGTGGATATGTTGTGCCACTGGCGCTATGTGCTCGACAATCTTTTCGGCGCCGTCGAGGCCGTTTCCTGCCTCGGCGCCACCCACATTCCGCGCCGCTGGAACGAGGCCGGTCAACCCTACCAGGCCACTGCCGACGATGCCGCCTACGCCACCTTCGAGCTGGCCAGCGGCATCATTGCTCACTTCAATTCCTCCTGGTGCGTGCGCGTGAGGCGCGACGACCTGCTGACCCTGCAGGTGGATGGCACACTCGGCAGCGCGGTTGCCGGCCTGCGCGACTGCTGGATTCAATCCTACGGAGCCACGCCGCGGCCGGTCTGGAACCCCGATGTCGAAAGCCCACTCGATTTCTTCGATGGCTGGCAGAAAGTGCCCGATCAGGACACCTTCGATAACGCCTTCAAGCGCCAGTGGGAACTCTTCCTGCGCCACGTCGTGAAAGGCGAGCCGTTCCCCTGGGGCCTGCTCGAAGCCGCCAAAGGCGTCCAGCTCGCCGAGTTAGGCCTCGAGTCCTGGCGCAAGCGCACCTGGCTCAAGGTGCCGGAGATCGCGCTTTAATTTGTTTTCACCTCAGCCGGTAGGACAGACGATCGCCTTTTGTCGTCTGTCAATCCTTGTGCTGGTAGCGCCGGCGGTCTTGCCGCCGGTGTTTTCAACTCGCCGTCCCAGACACCAGCGTATCGGACCTGATCTCCAACAGTCGATGGCCTGACGTCCGCCAGAATGCCCAGGCGATGATCGCCAGCGCCAGCGCGGGATAAGCGATCACCGTCCACTCGTAGGGCTTGGACAGCGTCTGTGCACCTGGCGTTTCCAGCAGGATGTTGGCAAAGAAGATCGCCACCATGGTGGACACCAGGCCCAGGCGCAGCATGATGAATGTCAGTATGGCGAAAATGAACACGTAGAACGCGAAGTTCACGATCGCGTGGCCTTGCCATGCTTCGTTTTCCTGAGCCGCAAAGAGAATTGCCACGGCGATAGACGCCAGCCAGTCCGTGCGAAAGACTGCCCGCAGACAGAAAATTGCGAATACGACGAGCAGACCGAACTCCGCAGCCTCTCGTGCCCTGTTGAGGATGTGCGAAATCCAGTGCCGTGTGCTGGCGCCGACGTCCGCATTCGCCAGCGGGCTGCCGCCCCCGTGTTGAACGTCCCACCAATTGGTCCCGATGAACATTGCCACGATCGCCACGCCCACCAGCGCTCCCCACAGCACATCCGCCGCCACCAGCGGGTCCTGCCATCGGCCGGCCAGAACGCGGCTCCAGCTTACGATCGATCTCGGCCACCGCGCGCGCACTTCCGGTTCGAGACCGATATACAGGAACCAGATCAGGACCGCCGCGCTCACCCAGCCCGCGGCGTTGGTGGCGAAAACCTGCAGCATTCCGATGTCCGCAACCCAGTGTGCCCAGAATACCCACGCCAGCGCTTCCAAAACGAGGACTGCCGATGCCAACCGGGCCGCGCCCCGCCGGTCTCCTCGCCCCGCTCGGAGATTGCGCACGGCAAGGAACACCGAGAACAGGATCACCAACCCGGACGTCACCTTCTCGATCAGGGATATCCTGGAACTGTCAGCCGAGCCCTGGCGCGATTCGGGCACCCGCCCGGCGATGGTCCACGGCCAAATCACCTGCACTTCGGTGATACGGCCGCGCCAGGCCGCCGCCTGCACGGTGATATCGATCGGCAACGTTGGGTGCCGGCCCCTCCACGCCTTCAGCCAGTCAAATGCATACAGCGGCGTGTATCGGGGCGCAGTTTCCTGCCACTTCGAAAGATCGAACCCGGTGGCGCGCGAGATCAATTGCGGGTCGATTGGCGGCGCGGTGGTAGAAGCATCCACCTGAGGAGGAACCGCGACGAACCGGCGCAGTTCGCCTTTGCTGTTGACCCACGCCTCGATCATGCCGGAAACGATTGGCGCGGGGCGCTCTTCGGTCACCTCGCCGTCGGGTGGAGCGATCAATGGGAGCGGGCTTTCGCGGTAACCGAGCTGCAACGGAGGCTCCGCCTCGAACCACCGGCGCTTGTCCTGCTTCGTCCGGATATCCTGGTGGGTAGCCCACATGGCGTCATACGCCCAGTGCAGGTCATACTTGCGATCGGCCGGCTCTGCCCGATAGCCGAATTGAGCGGCCTGCTCGCGGACCTTTTCTGCCAGGGTATCGGCCGACAGGTTCATCGGAACGAAGCTGTGCAACTCGACGCCGGTTCGCAGGAAGGGAACGGCAATAATCAGAGCGCCCAGGCCCAGGACCAGCGGGACCGCGACTTTCAGCGCGAGTCCTTCCGTCTTGCCCGATGCCGCAACTAAATCCGGTGACGGCGTCTCGCCGGCCGCCAGGGCCGCCGCCAGCGGATCGCCGCCCGGCAATGCAGCAGCCACGGACAGCGCGCTGGGCGGGCGCCTCGCCGGCACCGGATCCAGACAGCGGCGCACCGCCTTCTCCACCGCCGGGTCGATCTCGGCCGCAATCGACGACATGCTCACGATCTGCCCGCTCTCCTGCAGCCGGATGAGTTCGGCCGCGCTGCCGCCTTCGTAAGCCCGCTTGCCCGTGAACACTTCGTAAAGCACCAGGCCCAGCGCATAGATATCGCTCTTGGCCGTAACTTCTTCGCCGCGCAGCTGCTCGGGCGCCATGTAGGCCGGCGTCCCGCTCCGCGCCTCGGCGCCGAATAACTGGTCTGCGATCGCGGCCAGCCCGAAATCCATGATCACCACGTTGCCGCGCTTGTCCAGCATGATGTTGGCGGGTTTCAAATCGCGATGGATCACTCCCTTGTCGTGCGCCGCGGCGACACCGGCGCAGATCTTGCGCGCAATCTCCATCGCCTTGTCGGACGGCAGCCTGCCAATGCGCTGCAGCAGCGATGCCAAGTCCTCCCCATCCACATACTCCATCGAGATGTAGGGGACGCCGTCCGCCTCGCCGACGTCGTAAACGCGGCAAACGTTGGGGTGCGATACCTGGCGGGCAACACGGACTTCGTTGTGGAACCGCTCCAGCATGCGGCGCGACTCGGGCCCCGAATCGGGGAGGAATTTGAGAGCCACCGGCTGCGCCAGCGTCAGGTCCGTCGCGCGATAGACTTCGCCCATGCCGCCGCGGCCGAGCAGGGAGATAATCCGGTAGCGCCCTGCGACCAGCGTGCCCGCGACGAAGCGGCCTTCCTCGGGCACGGAGGTGGACTGGGAGCTTGGCGGCGGCGCAGGCTGTCCGCCCGCTCCCAGGGCTACCGTCGGTGTCTCGGATCGGACTGGTGCGTCCATCGCGGCTTATCCACAGTATCGCGTCGGGCGCGCGATTTTCAATCCGGCCTGCCTCGCCATCAGTCGCGGTTGATCAGGCTGGCGACGTAGCCGGCGCCGAAGCCGTTGTCGATGTTCACCACCGCCACGTTGCTGGCGCAGCTGTTCAGCATGCCAAGCAGCGCGGCCAAACCGTGGAAGCTGGCGCCGTAGCCGACGCTGGTGGGCACTGCGATCACCGGGCAGGAAACCATACCCCCGATTGCGCTCGGCAGCGCGCCTTCCATGCCGGCGCACACCACTACCACCCGGGCGGATGTGAGGCGCTCGCGGTGGTGCATCAGGCGATGGATGCCTGCTACCCCGATATCGTGCGTGCATTCCACTTCGTTGCCCATCACTTCGGCGGTGATGCGCGCTTCCTCTGCCACCGGCAGGTCGCTGGTGCCGGCGCACACCACCGCGATCTTGCCTTTTCCACGGATTGATCGGTCGCGCCAGAAACGAATCGTGCCAGCCACTGGTGAGTAGTCCGCCTCCGCAATCTGTTCGCAGACTATGGCGGCGCATTCACGGTCGACGCGCGTGATCAGTACGTTGGAAGCGTTTTCCAGCAGCGCACGCGCGATCGCTACCACTTGCTCCGGTGTTTTCCCCTTCGCCAGGATCACTTCCGGCATGCCGTGGCGTAGCGCGCGGTGATGATCTACCTTGGCGAAGCCCAGGTCCTCAAACGGCAGGTGGCGCATCCGTTCCAGCGCCTGGTCCACCGCCATTTCTCCGCTCCGCACTTGTTCCAGCACAGAGCGGAAGAGGCTTTGGTCCATGCCTCAGCATACCAGACGACCTAATCAGGCTTTCGCCAGGTCATGGGTCAGCATAACTGCCTTGACGTACTCGGGAAATGCCGTATTCCGAGTACCAAACTAATCCCCCGTTATAGAGCTTTCAGTCTATTGTCAAGCCTACCTTGTTCACGCACGCTAAGAATGTAGGCATTTTTTTCGTGAGTGCCGTCGTACAATGAGGTAAGTTCGGAGGAACAAATGGAGCGACGTGGAACCGGCCGGTTTCCTTTGCGCGAAGGCGTACGGTATCGGCTGCTGCATTCCAAGAATAATCCCCTCAGCGGTTCCGGCCGTACGCTTAACATAGGTAGCGGCGGAATCCTCTTCACCACCGAAGATATGCTGCCCGTGGGCCGTTCTGTCGAATTGTCCGTGGATTGGCCGGCGCAACTGGATGGAAACTGCCCTTTGAGGTTTGTCGCGATTGGCCGCGTGATCCGCTCTGAGCCCAAACAGGCCGCAGTCCGAATTGAGCGCTACCAGTTCAGGACTCGCGGCAAGACGGCGCCTGCCATGGCTTTGGCGGCATCACCCGCATAGCGCCGTTGCACCGCATCGAGGATCGTCCTGCGGACACCCTGCAACGGGGCGCTGCTAAGCAGCGGGTTCGCGAACACTGCCGAACGGAGGTGTTTGAAACAGCGGAGCTTGGGTCTGTTCTTACCGGCTCGGTCCGAGTGTGCAGGGGGCTGGCCTGGGCTGTCCGCAGCCGATCACGCGTCGCGGTTGACCGTGTCTGGTGAAAACGCCGGCAGGCAGACCGCGATATACTCGGCGCCTTCCGGTTCCGGCGTGCTGTAACGGACCCATTCGCCGCGGCCCACAACCACAGCTTGTCCGGCTCTCACTTCCAGCGCGCCGTCGCGGTGCTCCACGCGCAGCATGCCGCGCAGCACCACCGTGAATTCGTCGAACTCTGGCGCCTGTCCCGGCTCCAGCCAGCCCGCCGGACTGCGCATGTGCGCCACGCTGGCCGCACTATGGCCGCTGTTCACGCGGCCAATGTATTCGTCAATGAGTTTGGGCTTGTTGCCGGCCGCCGACACGCGCGTCGGCGCCGCTATCAGTGTCGGCATGGCTGCCAGGCTTTCTTCGGACTGGAGTCGGACTTGGATGGCGGAGGAAGAGGGATTCGAACCCCCGAACGAGTTACCCCGTTAACGGTTTTCAAGACCGCCGCCTTCAACCACTCGGCCATTCCTCCACTCTCGATTCTACACTGCCCACCCGCCGCGGATTCAATTGCCGCTCCTGGCGGCCAGCAGCCGGTCCAGCTTGGCGGTGAGTTCATCCAGCCGCCCCATCACCTCCCGGTGCTCCACTTCCTCCGCCGGAGGCGACTTCCGCTGTACGTAGAATGTCCCGCCCGGTTCAAGAACGCAGCGCTCCACGTCGTTCAGGCCGTCGAAACCCTGGCGGTGCAGCACCGTCATCAGTTCGGCCCGCGTCAGCAGCTCTTTGGCCAGAGCGCTCCGGATCACTTTGCCGTGTTCCACCAGCGTGCTGGGTTTGCCTTCGAAGACCTGGTCCAGCCGGCGGTGGCGAAACAGAAAACGCACCACCATGTAGTTCGCGCCCAATAGTGTGAAGGCTCCGATCAAGCCACCGGTCAGGGAATTGTCGTTGCCGATAATCGCGTTTTGCACTGTGTTCGACAGCGAGAGCAGCACCACCAGGTCGAACGGATTCAATTGCGCCAGCTCGCGCTTGCCGAAGGCCCGCAGCAGCAGCACCAGAAAGAGGTAGACGATGATCGGGCGTACGATTTTTTCGAGAACCGGAACACCCACCGCGAAAATATCGTGCCACATGCCAGTCGTGAGCGCCCAAGTGGGCATGGAATTCCTCCTCCAGCGATTATCCCGGATTTGCCGGAAGCATGGATTGCGTCACTCCAAAACAAAACTCTGGCATCTTGTTGCGAAATCCGGTAAAAAAAGAGAGAGCGGTTCCGCCGCGTGGAAAGGCTGTGGAAGATGCGTGAATCGTTGCGGAAATCCAATCGGGATGCGCTGATTGTGCGGCAGTTGCGGCATCACGCACAACCACCCGCCCCGCTCCGTTTTATGCAGAGCCCAAACCCTTCAAAACGCGGCCCGTGTTTTTTCTGTTACCGCGCCATGCGCGCAGTTAAGCTTGGTCGATTGGCATGACCGTTCCGAACGCAATTGAGAAGGGACTTCCCGTCAACCTCGACGCTGAGCGATTTGTGCTCGGTTCGATCCTGATGGACGAAGCGATGTACGTGCAAGCTGCCGGGACTCTCGAGGCCGACGATTTCAGCCTCGAGAAGCACCGGCGCATCTTCCGCCGCATGGGTGAGTTGCAGCAGCGCGGCGAAAAGATCGACCGCGTTACGGTAGCCAACGAGCTCATGAAGTTCAATGAGCTCGAAGCCTGCGACGGCCTCAGCTACCTGGTTTCGCTCGACGACGGCCTGCCGCAGCTTCCCAACCTCGATAGCTACATCCGCATCGTCAAGGACAAGTCCATTCTCCGGCGCATCATCTTCGCCTCGCAGAACATGATGAGCCGCTGCCTGATGGGGGAAGAGGAGCCGGACGCGATCCTCGAGGGCGCCGAAGAAACCCTCCTCAAGCTGGGTGACACGCGGCTCAAAACCGGCCTGGAGAATGCCAACGATATCGTCGCCGGCTACGAAGGCGGCATCAACGCGTTTCTCGATCCCAGCAAGCGCATCAAGGGAATCAGCACCGGTTTCGCCAAGTTCGACGACCTGTCGGGCGGGATGCACGGCGGGGAACTGCTCATCCTGGCCGGCCGGCCTTCGATGGGAAAGACCGCGCTGGCGCTGAACATCGCGCAGCACGTCGCGCTGAAGCTGAAACAGACGGTGGCCATCTTTTCCCTGGAAATGTCCAAGGAGTCGCTGCTGACGCGCATGTTGTGTGCGGCCGCGCGGGTGGATAGCCAGAAATTCCGCCTTGGTTACCTCAGCCAGGAGGAGCGGCGCAAGCTCCACCACGCCCTCACCGAACTGGTGGAAGCGCCGCTTTATGTCGACGACACCCCCGGCGTCCACCTCATGGACATGCACGCCAAACTGCGGCGCCTGCAGGTGGAGCGGCATCATATCGGGCTCGTCATTGTGGATTACCTGCAGCTCATGACCGGCCGGGGCCGTTTCGAGAACCGCGTCCAGGAGGTGAGCGCCCTCTCGCGCGGCATGAAACTGCTCGCCAAGGAGCTGAACGTTCCCATGCTGGTTCTCTCCCAGTTGAGCCGCGCCGTGGAGACCAGGCAGGGCGATCACCGGCCGCAGCTGAGCGACCTGCGCGAATCCGGCTCCATTGAACAGGATGCCGACCTGGTGGGCTTCATCTTTCGCGAGGAAGTCTACAACAAGGACCGCGAGGACCTGCGCGGCCTGGCGGAGCTGATCGTGGCCAAGCAGCGCAACGGTCCCATAGGAACCGTCAACCTGGTCTTCCTCCACGCCCAAACCAAGTTCGAGAACCGCGCCGAAGACACCGGCGAGCTGGAGGAGTAATTCAGCTTCGTGGCACGGGCAGTCCTGCCTGCTGTGTCGAGAGTCATCTCGACATTTCTTTAGTTCTCGCCACTGCCGGCGACGCTGCGGGCAGCTCTGCACCCCCGTCACCGCGCCGTATACACTTCCGCCACCGCGAACGCCTCCGCCTGTATGCGAGCGCGCAACGTGGAGTGGCGCAGATTCTGCGCGGCGGCCCGCAGGCGGGCGCACGTCGCTGCCGTCAACAGGCACCGGTAGCGGTCGGCGCCGTCGCGGTACGAATACCCCGCATACACCGGCCCTGAACTGCTCACCATCTGCATCAGCTCATCCCAGAATCCGCTCCGCCGGAACAGGCCGCGGCTGGCGGCTGCTTCGCGTCCGATCTCAATCGCCTGTCTGCCGCCCGTCAGCACTGCGCGCGTGCAGCGGCTGGGTGCGAACGCGATCGTCGGGTCGGGATCCGGGAAGGTGGACAGCAGCTCGCACAAGCTCTCTCGCTCTGCCTCCCATCCGGTCCACCGGAAGCGTGACGCGCCGCTCAGCAGCGAGCCGCGCAGCAGAATTTCGCGTAGCCGATCCTCATCCTTGCCGGCGACTGTAAGCACGTGCCCCACCAGTTCCCGGATCGGCAATTCCTGCACCACCACAGGCGTAATGGCGATGGCTCCAGCGGCTTCCGAGCTCAGTTTGACGCGAACGGTGGCGGGCAGCGCCATATTTGATTTCACGCTAGCATAGGTCCGTGACGGCTCTCGAGAAGGTCGAGGCGGAAATCGCGCGCTACGACCACGCTCTGCTGCATTTCTCGGCCCGCCAGCACAACGGCGGTGTCGAGCTGGTGATCGGGCTCAAGCAGCCGCCTCCTGGAACCCACATTTATTACGCGCCGGTGCACGCCCGCGACATCGAACACCCTCAGTTCGCGTGGACGTTCCAGCGCTACCTCTACGATTGCATGCACGACTACCTGGTCGAGATGTTCCTTCGCACTCCGGAGAGCAGGGAGGCTCGCCCGTGACTCCCGCCGGCGAGATCCTGGCTGCCGAGATCGACAGGGCTGGCCCGGTCAGCTTTCGCCGGTTCATGGATGTTGCACTCTACCACCCGCAGCACGGCTATTACCGCCGTAAGCGCGATCCGTTCGGCAGGCAGGGTGATTTCTACACCGCCGAACAGATACAGCCCGTGTTCGGCTTGCTCATGGCCGCGCGCGTCCGCCAGCTCTGCCGCTCCACCGGCGAACCGGCGGATTGCACCGTGGTCGAACTAGGCGCGGGACGCGGCGAGATGGCTGCCGCGTTTGCGCCGTTCGGTCACATCCCGATCGAAATCGGCGAAAACCTGCCAAAACATTGGAGCGGTGTCTTGTTTTCCAACGAATTCTTCGATGCCTTGCCGGTGGACGTGGTTGTCTTCCGCGGCGGCGAGTTCCGCCAGCAGCGCGTAGGATTTTCCGACGGGCGCTTCGTCTGGCAAACCGGCGAAACCGCCGGTAAAGAGGCCGCCGACTATCTGGCCCGCTACTGCGCGGCGCCCGCAGAGGGCAACTGGTATGAGATCGGCGTAGCCGCGCTGGAATGGGTGGATCGCATCGTCGGGGCTCTCGATGCGGGCTGGGTGATCACTGTCGACTACGGCTACACGCGCGCCGAATCCGCGCGCTTTCCCAACGGCACATTAATGGGCTATCGCACTCACGTTGTGCGAGAGAACGTGCTGGCCGATCCCGGCGACCGCGATATCACCGCCCATGTCAATTTCACTGCCCTTGAAGAGCGCGGAGAGCGGGAAGGCCTGCGCCGCGTAAGTTTTCAAACGCTGGCTCGAACATTGTTGAATGCCGGCGAAGAAGACCAGTTCGCCTCCGTACTCGAGGTGGACGATCCGGCCGAGGCACAGCGCCGCCGCCTGCAACTCAAGACGCTCCTGGTGGGAATGGGTGAGACATTTCGAGTGTTGGTGCAGTGCAAAGCAGGGAGCGGCTAAACAGGAGGGATTTGTCTGAAACAATGAAAAAGGCCCCGAAAATCGGGGCCTTGGAGTGAAACTTGTTTGGAAGCCCTTCTTCAGGGCGTACCCGGAGACTACTTCTTTTTCTTCGGAGCAGCCTTTTTCTTTGCGGGTTTCTTCGTTGCGCTCTTCATCGATTGATTCTCCCTAACATCAAATTTTGCGACCTAAAAAAATCGCAATGTGATTCATATATAAGGTTGTTCGGGACGAAAGTCAAGAGAAAAATGCATCCCCGGCAGCCGGGGCGTCCGCCCGTGGCCGGCCTTGGCGTCAAACTTGCTTGGGCAATTCGCATCATTCCTCGCGCCGCCGCGCGGCCGAATGTTCGCCGCGGTTCATCTCGCGTGCCGCGATCACAGCGCGATGCTCAACGCGGGATACAATATCGGACTGTGATCCGCTTCGTTCGCTATCGCACGGCTTCCGCCGATTCCTACGGCATCCTGGAGGGCGCCGCTGTTCGCGAGATTCGCGGCGACCTGTTCCATTACAGCGAAACAGACACCGTACGCCCTTTGTCCGGCGTGAAACTCCTGTGCCCGTGCCAGCCCGGCAAGATTCTCGCGGTTGGCCTCAATTACAAGAGCCACCTCTCCGGCCGGCCGCAGCCATCGCATCCCGGCATCTTCTTCAAGCCGGTGAGCGCCTTGCAGAACCCGGACGATCCCATTCGCATTCCGCGCGATGCGACCGACGTGCATTACGAAGGCGAACTGGTGGCGGTCATCGGCCGGCAGATCCGCAATGCTTCCGCGGACGAGGCGCGTGCGGCGATCTTCGGCGTGACATGCGGCAATGACGTCAGCGAGCGCAACTGGCAGCACGGACCCGGCAAGGATCTGCAGTGGTGGCGCGCCAAAGGGTCCGACACGTTCGCGCCCCTGGGGCCGGCCGTCGTCTCCGGACTGGATTACGGAAATCTGGCGCTCGAAACCCGGCTCAACGGTGAAATCGTCCAAAAACAGACCACGGCCGATTTGATTTTCGATTGCCCCACCATCGTGAGCTGGGTCAGCGGCTGGGTGACCTTGGATCCGGGGGACGTGATCTACACCGGCACTCCCGGCAGCACTCGCAAGCTCGCGCCAGGCGATGTGGTGGAAGTGGAAATCGAGGGCGTCGGCGTGCTCCGCAATCCCGTCGTCTGATTTGGTGGGGCATGCTTCAGCTTGCCCAGAAAACCAGGAGATTACCAGCCACAGATAAACACAGATTGAGAAGAGTTGGCTTGTCTTGGCTTATCTGTGTTCATCTGTGGCTACAAGACGCCTTGCCGCCGTCACATCGTTTCGGCTCGGTTCGCTATGCTATACTCAAAGCGTTTCCCGTTCGCAAGGACCCTCGGAAATTCTATGCCTAAGCTTAAGACACATAAAGGTGCGGCCAAACGGTTCAAGAAAACCGGCACCGGCCAGGTGATGCGCAGCCACGCTTTCGGGCGGCATATCCTGACTTCAAAACCGCACAAGCGCAAGAAGAAGTTGCATCGGAGAGTGCTGGCCGATCCTACCAATCAGCCCGCTCTGAAGCGCATGCTCCCCTATTAAGTAGGGTGAGCGATTTGCGCGGACGGTGCGCGTGGCACGTGCCCGTTCCGCCAATTCCATTTCAAAGGAGATTGAAACGTGCCTAGAGTCAAACGTGGTACCCACCGCCGGGCCTCCCGGAAAAAGACGCTCGAACAGGCGTCAGGTTACTTCCTAACTAAAAGCAAGCTGAACCGCGCGGCGCAGGAAGCCGTCGAGCGCGGCCTTAAGTTTGCTTACGTCGGCCGCAAGAACAAGAAGCGCGAATATCGCTCCCTCTGGATCGTGCGCATCAATGCCGCCTGCCGCGAGGCCGGCATTTCTTACAGCAAGTTCCTGAACGGCTTGAAGGCAGCCCGCCTCGAACTGAACCGCAAAGTGCTCGCCGAGGTGGCGCTGCATGACGACGCTGCGTTCCAGCAGCTCGTTTCCGTCGCCAAGACCGCGTTGGAGGTCAAGGATTCCGCCCGCGCGGCGCTAGAAAAGAAATGACCGCTACTCACCAGCCGGACGCGCTCGCCAGCCTGGAAGATCGCATTCAACAGGCGATTCAACTGGTGGGCCGTTTGCGCCAGGAAAAGGATGCCGCACTGGCCCAGGCCGCCGAGGCGCGGGCCGAAGCGGGGCGGCTCACCGACGAAATGGCAGCCCTCCAGTCTGAGCGCAAACAGGTACGCGTACGCATTGAACGGCTGCTCGAACAGATTGATCATTTGAGCAACGCCTAGCGGAATTCGATCGCGGAGCGAAGCATGGAAAGCCCTCCTCCCGAAAAGCAGACGGTTCGGGTCACCATCCTCAACCGCCAGTACACCCTGCGCGCCGCCGGCGATCCCGCCGACATCGAACGCATGGCGGCTCAGCTGGACGATCTGATGCTGGCGCTTGCCGCCAAAGCACCCAGCGCCGATTCCACGCACATCGCGGTGCTCGCCTGCCTCCACCTGGCCGACAAATTGACCGCTCTCGATCGCGATATGGAGTTGCTGCGGCGTAGCGTGGACCAGAAGTCCGACAAATGCCGCGGCATGATCGAAGAGCTGATTGCCACGGCGGGAGAAAGCCTGTGATGCTGCGCCTTCTATTCGGCCTCGTGGCCTTGCTCGCTATGGCGGCGGGGCCTGCTCTCGACGATGAGATCGCCCGGTGGCGCCGCGAGCGTGCCGCCGCGCTTCAGGCCGAGGGCGGCTGGCTCACCGTGGCGGGCCTCTTTTGGCTGCATGACGGCGCGAACTCCTTCGGTAAGGACGCCGCCAGTGAGATCGTTCTCGCGGATGGACCGGCTCACGCCGGCGTTCTGGAATTGCGCTCCGGCACGGTGACGATGACCCTGCAGGGCGAGAGCGCGCAGCGGGTGTTGCAGCCGGACTCCGCCGACGTCATCAAGATCGGCCGGCTCAGCCTGTTCCTCATCAAGCGCGGCGACCGCCTCGGCATTCGCCTCAAGGATCCCGAGAGCGCGGCCCGCAAGGAATTTCACGGCCTTGATTATTTCCCCGCCAGCGAGGCATACCGCATTACGGCGCGCTGGGTGGCCGAACCGCGCCAGATTCCGATCCTCAACGTGCTCGGCCAGACCGAGCCGTCCCAGTGCCCCGGTTATGCCGTGTTCCACATCGGGGCGCAGGAGCTGCGCCTCTATCCCATCCTGGAGGCGCCGGACGCGCAGGAGCTGTTCTATATTTTTCGCGATCAGACCAGCGGTCATGAGACCTATCCCGCCGGCCGGTTTCTTTATTCCGCCCTGCCCAGGGATGGCAGCGTGACGCTCGACTTCAACAAGGCCGTCAATCCGCCTTGCGCTTTCACGCCCTACGCCACCTGCCCCTTGCCGCCCCCGGAAAACCGGCTGCAGGTGCGGATTGAGGCCGGCGAGAAAGAATTTCATTAAATTCGATTCAGGTTGCGGTCTGAGGCATAACTTGATCCGTGCCATCTGCGTTAATACAGCAGGAGGAGAAATGCAAAAAGCAAAATTATCCATCATTCTCGCTGCGGCTGCGGTCCTGACCGTCTCCACCGCGGCCTTGGCGGACACGCCCGGACGCCATCCGCACTACCTGCGCGCCCGGACCGATCTCCGCACGGCGCAGTTACTGTTGCGCGTGCGCGACGAGTTCAACGTGATGCGGCACGTGCGCGCGGTGGATCGGGAGGTCGATATGGCGGTAGCCGAGATCGATCGCGCCGCGATCATCGACCGCAAGGATATGGAAGACCATCCACCGATCGATACCAGCCTGGACCGTCCCGGCCGCTTCCGTAAGGCCATGGCCCTTCTGGTGAGTGCTCGCGCCGATCTCGCCCGCGAGGAAGACAGCCCGCGCGCTGCTGCCTGGCGGGATGGCGCCTACCGTCATATCGATCTCGCCATAGACCAGCTTCGCCGCGCCGCCCGCGACCTGCGCATGGACCACCTGGAAGGGTTCTAGCCTCGCAGCGGAGCGCAGTGTGTCCGCAGCCCCGCCGGTCTTGCGCCGAAGGACGGCGCTGACGCCGCGGCCGGCCAATCACTACGGCAACATGGGCCCGCTACAATAGGCTCCGTGCCCGAAGAGCGTGTGGACCATGGCCGGACACTAGCCAAGGTCGCCATCTTTTCCGGATTGACGGAGCCGGAGCTGCTATTCCTGGCCGAACGCGCCGTGCTCCGCCACTTCGCTCCCGGAGAAATGGTCTTCGCCGAGGGTGAGCCATGCGCGGGGCTGTACGTGGTCGAGCGCGGCAACATGCGCATCTTTAAGAGTTCTGCCGCCGGGCGCGAACAGGTTTTGAGCATCGACGGTCCCGGCAGCTCGGTCGCCGAGGTGCCGGTTTTCGACGAAGGCCCTTATCCCGCGTCGGGCGCCGCCATTGACCACGCGACGCTGCTTTTTGTAGCCAAGCAGGATTTCCAGGCTCTTTGCCTGGCGCACCCCGAGGTCGCTCTCAAGGTGCTCCGTGTGGTCGGCGCGCGCCTTCGCCGGCTGGTCGGGATCATTGAAGAGCTGTCGTTCACCACCGTACGCCACCGTCTGGCGTCTTTCCTCTTGCGGCTTGCCCGGCAGGAAGGAGCGCCCTCGGGGGCGGGCGTCGAGTTCTCGCTGCCGGGCAGCAACCAGGATCTCGCCGCGCAGCTCGGGACCGTCCGCGAGCTGGTTTCCCGCAATCTCTCCCGCTTGCAGGCGGAGGGAATTCTCCAGTTGGAAGGCCGCCGCGTCGTGATCCCCGATCTGAAGCCCCTCGAAGCGGAGCTGGAGTCTGCCGGGTAAACCTGCATCCGCCGCCTTTTCTTCTGAAATCTGGCTCCCCTGTGACCAAAGTCATAGGCGCGGGCGCCTGCCCGGCGTACTCTCGGGACATCGAGGAGATGAACCATGAGTGTTACGACGGAAAAAACGGTGCGCGAGCTGGCGCTGGAGAACCCGGCAGCAACCCGCGTGTTCGAAAAGCTGGGGATCGACTATTGTTGCGGTGGCTCCAAGACGCTGGAGCAGGCGTGCCAGGCGGCCCGCGTGCCTATGAACCAGGTCGCGGGCGCCTTGGCGGCGAGCCATGCGACTTCCAATGCCCCGCTTGACCGGAACTGGCAAGCTGAGCCTCTTTCCGAGCTGGTCGCACACATCCGCGGCACACACCACGCCTATACGCGCGAGGAAATCGCCCGCCTGGGCCCTCTCTTCGACAAGGTGTGCTCGGTTCACGGTAGCCACCACCCCGAGTTGCTGCGCCTGCGCGAGATCTTTAGAGGTCGGGCCGAAGAGCTGACCACCCACCTGGTGAAGGAGGAGATGGTCCTCTTTCCGTACGTCTCGCGTATGGAAGAATCTGTCGAAGCAAGAGAGCCCGTGCTGCCGCCTCCCTTCGGCAGCGTGCGCAACCCGATCGAGATGATGATGAATGAGCACGACGGGGCCGGCGGCGCCCTCCGCCAGATGCGCCAGATCAGCAACGGATATGCTGCGCCGGAAGATGCCTGCGTCAGTTTTCAGACGCTGTATCAGGCGTTGGCCGCATTCGAAGCCGATCTGCACCAGCACATCCATCTCGAGAACAATGTCCTTTTCCCGAGGGCCATCGAGATGGAACGCGCGCACTAGCGCGTCGATCCGTCAATGCGTCGTAGCGTTGCGGCCGCCCAAGAAAGGTATCCAGCATGAACTATAGGAAGCTGTGGATTGCGTTGGCGCTCGTGCTCGTCGTCTCTTTCGCCGTTTTGGGCGGGGTGGGGGTCAAGATCCTCAATAGCGCTCCTCCCATCCCCGCGCAGGTCACGGTCGCGGGTGGATCCGTCCTTTTCGCCGGCGCCACCATTCAGGACGGGCAGGGTGTCTGGCAATCGATCGGCGGGCAGGAAGTGGGCACCGTCTGGGGCCACGGCTCCTACGTGGCGCCGGATTGGTCCGCCGACTGGCTGCACCGGGAATGCATGTTCATTCTGGATCGCTGGGCTTAGGTTTCTGGCGCTGCGAGTTTCGCCGCCCTCGGCGTGGAGAAGCATGCGGCGCTGCAAGCTAGGTTGCAACAGCTCATGCGGACCAATACCTACGACCCAGCGACCCGCACCATCACGCTCGACCCGGTTCGCGCCGAAGCCTTCGAGGACCTCCAGCGCCACTACGCCGATGTCTTCTCAAACGGCCGCAGCGAATACGCGATCCCGCGCGGCGCGATGAGCGATCCGGTCAAGCTTCGCCAGATGAGTACGTTCTTCTGGTGGACGGCTTGGGCCGCCTCGACCGATCGGCCCGGATCGGACATCACCTACACCCAGAATTGGCCGCACGAACCGTTGATCGGAAACCAGCCGACCAGCGGGACGGTCGTCTGGAGCATCGCCAGTTTCGTTCTGCTGCTCGCCGGCGTCGGCGGCATGGTCTGGTACTTTGCCTCGCAGCCGCGCACCGTGGCCGAAGAGCTTCTGTCGGAGACCGATCCGCTGCTCGGCCTCAGGCCCACCGCATCGCAACGCGCCACCGTGAAATATTTCTTCGTCGTAGCGGCATTGTGGGTGGTGCAAGTCGGGCTCGGCGCCGTCGTCGCGCATTACGGCGTCGAGGGGTCCGGCCTCTACGGAATTCCACTCGATCGCGTTCTGCCTTACAGCGTGGCGCGTACCTGGCACCTGCAGCTTGGGCTGTTCTGGATCGCGACTTCCTGGCTCGCCACCGGCCTCTACGTAGCCCCGGCCGTCAGCGGCGTGGAACCGAAGGGCCAGCGGCTGGGTGTCAACCTGTTGTTTGGCGCTTTGATTCTCGTGGTGGTGGGATCGCTGGCCGGCGAGTGGATGAGCATCCAGCACAAACTGGGAAACCTCTGGTTCTGGTTCGGCACCCAGGGTTACGAGTACGTCGACCTCGGCCGGTTCTGGCAGATTTTGCTGTTCATCGGCCTGACTTTCTGGCTCTGGCTGATGTGGCGCGCGCTTAAGCCGGCGATTGCCCGGCGCGACCAAAACCATTCGCTCCTGCTCATGTTTTTGCTGTCGAGCATCGCCATTCCGCTGTTCTATGCCGCCGGCCTCATGTATGGCGAGCGCAGCAACTTGGTCACCGCGGAGTACTGGCGCTGGTGGGTCGTGCACCTGTGGGTGGAAGGGTTCTTTGAAGTCTTTGCCACCGTCGTCATTGCGTTCCTCCTGACGCGTCTTAAACTGCTGTCGGTGGTAACGGCCACGCGGGCCGTCCTGTTCTCGACCGTGGTGTTTCTCTCCGGCGGCATCATCGGCACCTTCCATCACTTGTATTTCGCCGGAACACCAAACGTTGTCCTTGGATTGGGGGCTGTCTTCAGCGCCATGGAGGTCGTTCCGCTGGTGCTGATCGGCTTCGAGGCAATATCCGGCTGGCGCGCTCCCGGCAGCAACACATCTGGGTGGCCGCGTACAAGTGGCCCATCTACTTCTTTGTCGCGGTGGCGTTCTGGAACTTTGTGGGCGCCGGACTCTTCGGCTTCCTCATCAACCCGCCCTTCGCACTCTATTACATGCAGGGGCTGAACACCACTCCGGTGCATGCACACACCGCGTTGTTTGGCGTCTACGGCATGCTCGGCCTCGGACTGATGCTGTTCTGCCTGCGCGCCCTTCGCCCAGGCAGGGCTTGGAAGAATGGTCCGCTGGCACTGGCCTTCTGGGCGATCAACATCGGCCTCACACTCATGGTGCTCATCAGCATGCTACCCATCGGCCTGGCGCAGACCTGGGCTTCAGTGGAGTACGGAACCTGGTACGCGCGTTCCGCCGAGTTTCTGCACAGCGGCCACCTGAACGAGTTGCGCTGGATGAGAATGATCGGCGACAGCATCTTCGCGGTGGGCGCGCTGGTGCTGGGCTGGTTCGTCCTGGGCCTGCTGACGGGCCACTCGTATGAAAAGACTGGTTACCTCGCCGAAGGCGAGTGGGAAGTGCGGGAGACTCACACACGCGCGTAGGAACTCCGATGAACACCGTTGCCGTACCCCCGGCCAAGGTTCGCAGGAAGCTGGTGAAGCGCGCCGCCAGGGACCGCTCGCAAACCCTGCGCCGCGCCTTCCAGCTTGCTTTCCTGGCGCTCAATGTCTGGATCGGCGTCGAGTTCTATCTCTTCGTCCGCTACT